>VSNR01000163.1 GCA_009774345.1 Lachnospiraceae bacterium
TTGGATAACTACAGTTCCACAAATGGTCATAGACCGCCTGTGTTTGTGAGCAATAATCAATCACGTTATATATAGAATAGAGTATGAGAAGAAAATTACGAAGCGAGAGGAGAAAAAAACGTTTAGGGTTCCCATAGGTCTGCGCAGGACAATAGAAAATCTGGCGGTATTTGCCGTATTTTTTGCAATGGACCTCTTGTGTGAGACGCATACATTATTTTCACAAATGAACTGGATGCTGCTCTATGTGGTGCTGGTGTCGCTATTTCTGGGAATCAGGCAGAGTGCTTTTGCAGTAATGCTTGCAAGTGTCGCGCATCTGACCATACAAAATCAGAGTATTTTGGAAATGACCAATTTTTATTCCTATGCCGGGAGTGTGCTCACCATCATGGAGTTTGTCTTTCTGGGACTGGCAGTGAGCTACACGATGGATACGCTGCGGGAAGAGAAGCGCAATTTTGCGCTGGAACTAGAGCTGCTGCGGGGAGATTACCAGGAGCTTAGAAGGATTGATGAGGAGAATGTACTGATCAAAAATGCCTATGAGACACGGCTGCTGGATTCTGAGTCAGGCTTGCCCAGACTGTATCAGGTGGTGCAGAAATTGATGGTACTGCATCCAGACCGAATCTTTATGGAGATGATGCAGGTGATCTCAGAGATGGTACACACAGATACCGTTGCGGTCTATCGTGTATCTAATGTAGAGGACAGTACCTATCTTCGTCTGATCAATGCATTGCAGGAGATGGCGGGCAAGTCATGGAATATCAAAGAGCATCAGGGGATACAAAAGGCGATGCAGACGGGCGAACTCTATCAAGGGAATGTGTGGAAGGGAGAGCCTGCAATCGTACTGCCAGTCATGTATCAGGGAAAATGTACTGTTTTGATTCGGATCGATACGCTTCCCTATGAGAGCCAAACGCTGTATCATATGAATCTGTTAAAGACATTGTCGCTCATGCTGACAGAAGCTGTCGGACGTGCACTCGATTATGAGGAGCTGGCGCGCAGGCAGCATTACATAGAAGGAACAGACATTTTGAATCCAGAGACTTTTGTGGAGTATGTGCAGCTTGCAAAAGAGAAATCGAGAAAACATATGGCTGAATACTGTATTATGGAATTGGCATGTACAGGAAATATGGAGCGCGCGTATCATCAGATTGCACCTATTCTTCGCAATACTGATTATCTTGGGATTGATGAGGAAGGCACATTGTATGTTCTGCTCAACAATACAGGGACAGCGGATGCCGAAAATCTTGGAAAGCGGTTATCTGCAAATCAGATCAGGGCGGCGGTGACAGATATTTTTGATGGGGTGGAACAAATACAGCGTGTGGAGAAGAAAGGCTGGGCATAAGTATGAGTATAGAAGTAATGGGGTATATTCTAGGTGTCAATTGTCTTTTCACCGTGTGCTATATCATCGTAAAAAAGAAGAGAAAGGAAAGTGCAAAGCTGGCAATATTTTTCATGATTCTGCCCATTCTTGGATATGTGATATGCCTGCTGCCCTGTCTGGTACAGCGTATGATCGGCAGGGCTGCATATGACAGGGAGTCCCTGGTTCACAGACTGAGACTTGACAAGGCAATGGAACACCCCAATCTGGAGGAGGCGCTATCTGTTGTTCCTGTGGGAGATGCGCTTGCGGTCAGCAGCACAATGGAGAAGCGAAAACTATTATTAAATCAGCTCAAAAAGGATGTCCGTCAGAACTACAGATCGCTTCTGGCAGCACAGGCAGATACGGACTCGGAGTCTGTTCATTATGTGGCGGCGGCAAGGATGGAAGTATATCGCATCCAACAGCAAAAGTGGATGAGTGCATTCAAGGCGTATCAAAAAGACACTCAAAATGCAGAAACATTTGAGGCGGCGTGTAACGCATTGCAGGAGTTGATAGATGGCAGGCTTTTGTCAGAGAGGGAACAGGTTATGTACTGGGAACGTTACTGCACACTGGTTCGCCGACAGGAGTTTGAACATCCTGAATTAGTCTCGAAAGAGATCTACACTGCATATCTTGGCTGCCTGACAGCACTTGGACGGATCGAGGAGGCAAAGCGTCTTTGGCGTGATAAGCATGAGATGCTCAGAAATGAGGTGTGTTATATGAGGATGGCAGAGCTGTTTTATGAGCAGAAGGATCAGGAGGCGTTTGAGGACTGCATTCGAAAACTGTGTGCAGATCAGAGGGTACATCTCTCCGCCAGGGGACTTGAGACATTGCGATATTGGAATGAGGGAATTGTGGGATGCTGTCATTAAAGAGATGGATGTATGTGGCGTTTATGGTAGTCACTGTGAGCAGTATTTTTATTCTATACAGTATCAACCAGGAACGAACCAGAAATATTCAGATAAAAAATACACATATCAGTGATAACGCTGCCATGGCAGAAAATACGATGAAGAGAATGTCAATAGAGGAAGCACATGTACCATCTGTTCGCATATATGGGGATGACACGAAAATGATATATCAGGATATCTATCAAAATGTCCGACAGGTCTTTCAAAATCTGCACTTTCGTGTGACTTGCGGCACAGAGATAGATGATGCGTTCGATATCAAAGAGTTGGTGGTATTCTGTGATGACTCCGTTGGAAAATATGTTGATCTGGCACAGCTTGGCGATTTTATTGACGATGGCGGCAAGGTGCTTTTTGCCGCGGGGCTTCCAGAGGGAAATGAGGATGCCTATCTTTGGTCGATTCTGGGCATTCGGGAAAAGTCTATACGGGAAAATGATAACCGTCTGCGTTTTGAGAAACCGTTGTTTCCTGTTCAGATGGAAGAAATGGTATATGACGGGTTCAGCGCTTCTACATGGCTGAGTCTGCGTGGGGATGCAAAGGTATATATCCGGTCTGCTGACAGCAAGGTTCCGATTTTGCATACAATGGTGTATGGGGCAGGGAAGAGCTGTCTCATAAATGGTACATTTCTTGCAGATCTGCGGTGCAGCGGTCTGCTGACAGGAGCAGTGGGGACATTGTGGGATGATTTCATCTATCCAGTGATGGGCACAAAGACCGTGTTTCTGGATGATTTTCCGATGATTACATATGTGAATGACAAGCTGTGTATGCAGTTATATGGTTGTTCTACAGAGGCTTTTGTGCGGGATGTGATCTGGCGTGATTTTCTGGGAATGTCGCTTAGGACAGATACCGCGTACACGTCCGGGATTCTGACAGCCGCGTCCTTAGATGAGCGCTTTCCCCAGATCAATGACAGTCTATTTGCAGCAATCGGTAAGTCTGCGCTTCAGTACGGAGGCGAGCTGATATATGAAACCGATTGTGACAGGCAGTCAGGCGTCTTTGTGAATCAGGCATTTCTGGATGCGTTTTTGGAAACGTTTCCTGCATATCAGATCAATGGTCTCGCGGTTTTGTCAGACGACTTTTCACAGGAGATCATGCAGCTGCCCGGACATGGCAGTATCCGTATGGTGCGGGGAAAGCTGGAATGGGAGAATGCAGGTTTTCAGGCTGATGAGGAGCAGGCGTATACAATGTTTCCTGCCGCAACGTACGGAAATCAGATGGAGGATGGCAATCTGTTTGCAGTGTACTCGGTGCTCGCCTCTTATGGTATGCTTTCACATGTATTTGATATCAATGAGATGATTGCCAAAGATGAAGAGACGGCTTCGTGGGAGCACGATAAGAAACAGCTTGGCATTTTTGAGGAAAAGGTGTTAAAGCAGCTTTCGTGGCTGGATAGGGCAACGCTCTCTCAGACAGAGCTTCCAGTCAGGAGTTATCTGGGACTATCCTATGGATGGCACAGATCAGGAGATACGATTTTTCTTGACTGTAGTAATATGGTGCGGGGACAGACATTTATGTTTAAGACAAAGGATAGGATTCAATCTGCCAAGGGAGTGCATTATGAGGAGATTGGAAACGGTTATTATCTCCTGCGTGTTCAGCAAAATAACGCAGTGATTACGATGGAAGGAGTGTGAGTGATGCGGGTATGTCTGATCTGTGAGGGTTGTTATCCTTATGTGCCGGGTGGCGTGTCTGGCTGGATACAGATGCTTTGCAGTGAATTTAGAGAGGTTGAATTTGTGATCTGGTCGATTGCGACAACCAGGGAGGAGATGCCGGAGGCAGTGTATGATCTGCCTCCGAATGTAAAGGAATTGCGCACCTGCTACCTGGGGGATGAGGTACTGGATCAACCCCGCCGCAGGATTGTGCTGTCCCCAAAAGAAAAAAATGTTTTGAGGGAGTTGATGACAGCTCCGGCGCAGGGCATAGACTGGTGTGCTATTTTGGAGCTGGTCAGGAAGTATCGGCAGCGCATGAATGACATTCTTATGAGTGAAGCATTTTATGACATTTGTCTGGAGGAGTACAGACGGCAGGAATCCGGGAAGGTATTCAATCATTTTCTATGGAATTTCAGGGGGATTTATTTTCCGCTCATGTGTCTTTTGTCAGATGAGATTCCGCAGGCAGATCTATATCATGCTGTCTCCACTGGCTATGCGGGGATTCTCGGCAGCTGTGCTTCCTATGTGACAGGAAAACCATTTTTGCTGTCTGAGCATGGGATCTATACACGGGAGCGCGAGGAGGATATCATTCGTTCACAGTGGGTAGACGGGGACTTTAAACAAATCTGGATTGATTTCTTCAAAAAGCTGTCCATGATTGCGTATCAGCAGGCGGATCGGGTGACAACACTGTTTGAGGTAAACCGGGCATTGCAGATAGAGCTTCATTGTCCGGCTGAAAAGATCGAGCGGATTCCAAACGGTGTGTCCTGTATAGAATACGAAAAGATATGGCAGATGCGGTGCAGCAAAAACAGCGGCACGGTGATTGGCGCAGTGCTGCGTGTTGTGCCGATCAAGGATGTCAAGACAATGCTGCTTTCGTTTGATCTGGTCAAAAAGGCAGTTCCAGAGGCAGTGTTGAAGATCATGGGAAACTGCGGGGAGAACCCGGCGTATTATGAGGAATGTCTTGAATTGTTGGAGGAGCTGGGGACACAGGATGTAACGTTTCTGGGACAAGTAGATGTCAAAGCGTATTTGCCCGAGATAGATCTGATGCTCCTGTCCAGTATCAGTGAGGGACAGCCGCTTGCGATGCTTGAGGGCATGGCTGCGGGGATCCCGTTTGTGGCAACCAATGTGGGAAACTGTCGGGAGCTGCTGGAAGGAGCGCCGGGCGACTTGCTTGGGCTGGCTGGACGGATTGTGCCTGTTATGGACAGCGCTGCGATGGCAGATGCAGTGATTGACTGTGTTACAAATCCAAAACTTCTGCGGCAGATGGGCGAGACGGGCAGGATGCGTGTGGCACAGCATTATAGCAAAGAGGCAGTTTTGAGACAGTATTGGCAGTTATATCAGACATTAGGACAGGAAAAGGCAGGAGAGGAAGGGTATGGCAGGAATTGGATTTGAACTGAGGAAAATATACGGTAGAAAGACACTGGCATCGAGTATTGGCGGAAGCATCTATGCGACGATGACTGCGGTGGGACCTTCTGTGATAGTGGCAGTGTTGATTTTATTCTTAAAGTTTGCGATGGACAGGGCAGACATTACAGAGCTGGAGAATCGTTTTTTTATGTCGTCCTTCACATATATTTTTTTGATCGCAGTACTGATCGCAGCGCTGTTTAGTACGGTGGTTTCCCGATATGTATCAGACTGCGTATTCCACAAAGATGACAGGGCACTTGGCGCCTCGGTGTTTGGCGTCATGACAGCCGCAAGTGTGCTGTCGGGTGGTGCCATGCTGGTATTATGCGTGGGTATGTTTATCGCAAGCGATGTTCCAGTATATTTTCTGCTATTGTATTATCTATTGGGAATATTGGTTGCGAATGCCTATGTAGTAATGACATATGTGTCAGCCTTGAAAGAGTATAAGGAGGTTACACTCAGCTATTTTGCAGGAATCTTGCTCGCGGTGATTGTTTATTTTCTGGCGGAGGGAGTATGGGGAATGCATCCGGTGGTGGCAGCATACGCAGCACTTACCTGCGGATATGCGCTCTTAAATGGGATGCTGATATTCTGGTGTGTGAATGCATTTGGGATTCCACAGGAGGATTATTTTGGATTTTTACATTATTTTGTGAGGTTCCCTAAGCTTTTGATGAGCGGACTGTTTTATGTGCTGGGGTTCTATAGTGCGACAATCATCTACTGGAACCATGCAGACATTCGCGAGCGCGTCAGCATCTTTTGGACAGCGCCTGCGTATGATCTTGCGATGTTTCTTGCGATTTTGGTCAATATGTCAGCGCTCGTGATCTTTGTCGTTAAGGTGGAAACCAGCTTTTTTGACAAGTATGTGGCATATCTGTCGGCGCTGAACATGGGATCGTATCATAGAATTAAAAAAGAGCAGGAAAGTATGACCAACAGTATCCGCTGCCAGTTGTTTTTCGTGTATGAAGTGCAGTTAATCATTACAGTTGTTCTCATCTGTCTGGCAAATGTGTTCTTTCCCTATCTGAATATCAGTGTGCAGGTGCTGAATTTGTTTATGATTTTGAGTATGGGGGTTTATACTGTGTTTTGCATGTACTTTACGATCATATTTCTCTATTATTTTGAGGATCACACGGCTGCCTGCATAGCACCCTGCATTTTTCTGGGAATCACTGCCATACTTGCAGCCGCTGCGTGTCAGATGGGCAGAGCTTTTTACCCGCTGCCGCTGCTTGCCGGGGGATTTGGTGGCTGGATGGCAGCTTTTGGGATGCTGCGCTATCGGCTGATGCATCTTGATTCATTTCTGATGTGTAAGGGTGCACAGGAGGAATACAGGAAAGGGGAAGTAAAATGAATCTGATGCGAGTGCGGGAAAAATTGCTGCCGACGCTGATCACAGGAGCGGCAGTTCTTGGTTTTGCGGTGTTGTATGCAGGTTCTCAGGCTGAAATCGAAGCGCCGATGAAAGCGGCGACGCATGATCTTGACGCCTGGCAGTGTTCAGATAGCAGCTTAAATGGGCTGCCGCTTGGGGAGGATAAGGGGATCTATGTACAGGACAGCGGCATTTATGATGTTTATCTAAGTGTATTTCCAACAAAGGATGACGATGGAAGCATGCTTCAATTCTCAGATTTTTCACGGCATACGTCCATGGATCACACATACAATCCGGTGTTAAATTGTAATATACAGATATTAAAGGAGGGAAAGAAGCCGGATCCGCTGCTTGATCTGAACAATAAAAATGCGACGATTCGTGTCCGCGGAAATTCTGCGAGAGGGGATGCCTACAAAAGCTATAAAGTGAAGCTTGATGAGGAGGCGGGCACATTTTACGGTCAGACAATTCTTAATATCAACAAGCATTCCAGCGATATCACAAAGGTTGCAACAAAGCTTTTGACAGATCTGCTCGCAGGAACAGACAATATTGCGGGATATCGCACTTATTTCATGCGGCTATGGATACGGGATACCTCTGTTCCTGAGGAGGAGCAGGAGTTTCGGTATTATGGTCTCTATACAGAGACAGAGCAGCCCAACAAAAGTTATCTGGAGGCGCGCGGACTTGCCAGCAATGCGGTGATGTACAAGGCGCGGGATTTCAGCTTTGCGCCGCGCAGGGAGCTCCGTGATGTGGAGGATCCAGCCTATGATGTGTATGAATTTGAGCAGGTGCTTGGGATTCGGGAGGCATCAGACCACAAAAAGCTGCTGGAAATGCTTGAGGCAGTAAATGACATGACAGTAGATTTTGAGGAGACGTTTCACACGTATTTTCAGGAAGAAAATTATCTGACATGGCTTGCTTTTAATCTGTTGATGGGAAATGATGACATTTTAAACCATAACTATATCTTATATAGTCCTGAGAATGCAAAAACCTGGTATTTTATCCCGTGGGATTTTGACAAGGCGCTTCAGTTTGGGGAGTTTGAGGAGCAGAAGGATCGTCCGGTGTCCTTAAAAAGCATACAGAAGCTCAATATGTGTATTCTGCACCGCAGATATTTCCGCCTGGACGGAAGCATTGAGAAGATCGGGCGCAAAATGAAGGAATTATTGGAGACTTCGATCACGCGGGAGCGGGTGGCAGCACTGATAGACAGCTATAAGCCAGTGTTGGAAAAGACAATGCTTTCCATGCCGGATTTGATGCTTCTGGATATGGCACCTAGTGAGATGACGGACTATCTCGATGGGCTTTATGATAACATTGTCAGCAATTATGAAACCTTTCAGGAGGCGGTACAGTATCCGGCGCCAATGTTTGTGGCACAGCCAGTTCAGCTTGAATCCGGCGGGATTGAATTTTCGTGGGAGCCGTCATTTTCCTATCAGGGTGAGCCAGTGACGTATCATCTTGCGCTGTTTGAGGATTATAACATGGAGCGGCTGGTGCTGCAACAGAGTGGGATTGAGGAGACAAGCTGGATCTATGAAGGTGCTCTTGCACCGGGAACGTATTATCTTTTGGTCACAGCAAAGGACAGCAGAGGAAATGAGCAGCTTAGTCTGGAGCATGTGGAGAGCCCGCAGCAGTCAGAACATTGGTACTACAAGGATGGGCTGCTTGAGGTGATGATTTCGAATATTTTATGAAAGGGAGAGATTTATGCAATATCTGGGTAACAGGCTTCGGCATGAGATCAAATATTATATCAATGAAGGTGTGTATCATACATTGCGAAAACGATTAATGACAGTGGCTTCACCGGATGTAAATATGGCAGTGGACGAAGGATATTTGATCAGCAGTGTGTATTTTGACGATCTGTATCATGCGGCACTGGAGGAGAAGCAGGCGGGAATCCGTTTTCGCAAAAAGTACAGGCTCCGTTGTTATGACCGCTGGGATGGACATATCAATCTGGAATGCAAGCGTAAGTATGGAGAGTACATTGCCAAGAGCAGTGCACGGATTGAGCGCAGGGAGTATGATGCGATTATGGCAGGAGACTATGATTTCCTGGCAGAGCGAAACGAGGCTGTCTGCCGAGAGGTGTATGCGCTGCACAGCGCGCGCTTGCTGCGGCCTGCGGTGGCGGTGGAGTATATGCGGGAGGCGTATGTGATGGAGCAGGGCAATGTGAGAATTACGTTTGACAAGAAGATCTCGACATCACTGCACACGCCGGACATTTTTTCGGCAAATTATGAGGTCTGTTCCGTGCTGCCGCCGGGTATTATGGTGTTGGAAGTGAAGTTTGATGATTTTCTGCCAGATGTGGTTTATCAGATCTTAAAGACAGCAATGGTGGACAGATGCGCTATCTCCAAATACGTGATGTGCAGGAATACGAACAGGAGGATACGATTCCGATGAATACATTTTCTGATATTTTTAAGAAGGGGTTTCTCGAGGAGACTGGCAATCTGACGACACAGGGATTTGCACTGTCCATGCTTGCGGCGCTGATCTGCGGCATGATCGTATACGGCGTCTATCGAAACTATTATAAAGGAGTGATCTACAGCAATAACTTTAATATCCTGCTTGTGCTGACTACAATGGTCACATGCTTTATGGTTCTTGTCATCAGTTCGAATGTGGTACTGTCGCTAGGAATGGTCGGTGCGCTGTCCATTGTGCGCTTCCGCACAGCAGTGAAAGATCCGCTGGATGTAGGATTTTTGTTTTGGACAGTGGCGGTGGGCGTGACCTGCGGCGCTGGACTGTATCTCATATCACTGATTGGGACAGTGTTTATTGCGGGAATCTATATAGTGTCTGCTGATTAAGCAAATATTTGCAACTTCCAACTCTTACATCTGCTCCAGTTACACCAAAATCGGATCAG
>VSNR01000164.1 GCA_009774345.1 Lachnospiraceae bacterium
TAGAAAATATATAATTTCAGATCGGACTTTATACATATTTTAGATATTGTAAATTAAAGTAAAATTAAGAAAATATTAAAGACAAATCAAAAGAACAGTGGTATGATAAAACATCAGAAAGAGGGGAAAAGGTATGGAAGAAACATTAGATAGTACGCTGGATAATATCCTGATCGAGATACGGGATATGAAGAAGATTTATAATCCCGGTGAGAATGAAGTACACGCCCTTGACGGCGTAGATCTCACCATATGCGAGCGGGAGTTTGTGGCGATCATAGGGCATTCCGGGTCAGGCAAGTCAACACTCATGAACATGCTTGGCTGTCTGGACGTGCCAACCACAGGGACCTACAAACTGCACGGCGTAGATGTGTCCGATATGGAGGATGATGAGCTGTCAGATGTCCGAAACAGAGAGATTGGATTTATCTTTCAGGGATTTAATTTAATTCAAAATCTGACCGCTGTAGAGAATGTCACACTCCCGCTCATCTACCGCGGTGTCGGCAAGAGGGAGAGAGAAGATCTCGCGTTAAGAGCCCTTGAGAAAGTGGGACTCTCACACCGTTTAGACCATAAACCGGCACAGATGTCAGGCGGTCAGCAGCAGCGGGTTGCGATAGCGAGGGCGATAGCGCAGGCGCCGCCCATCATACTCGCCGATGAGCCGACAGGCAACCTTGATTCTAATTCGACAACAGAGATTATGCAGATTTTGAGAGAGCTGCACAGTGAGGGCAGAACAGTGATTTTGATTACCCATGACAATGAGATTGCAGAGCAGGCAGACCGGGTGATCAAGATACGGGACGGAAAGATTGTCTCAGACACGAGACAGAACCAGAGTGTAAAACGAAAAGACATGGAGGACTAAAAAATGAGAAAGGGAGAGAAAAAAACACAAACAGCGGAGGGAGGCAGTAAAACAGTCAGGCGCAAAAAGAAAAAGTTGAAAATTATTATTCCGGTAGTGATTCTTGTGGTGCTGGCTGTTGCTGTCAAAGCGTTTTCAGGCGGCGGGAGCACAGCGATCCCCGTCTATACAGATCAAGTTTCCACAGGCGATATTGATTCAGAGCTGAGTGTCAGCGGAAAGGTGGTCGCGGAGGAATCTGTCACTTTCTTCGCGCCCGCAAATGCAAAGATTGAGGGCATCGAGGTGAGCAAGGGCGATGTAGTCAAGGCAGGAGATGTGCTGTTATGTTTTGACAAGGACGCAGTTGCCTATGCAAAGCAGCAGAGCGAGCTGGCAGAAAAGATCAGCTCCGCGGACTACAACTCCAATGTGCAGTACAACAATGAGCAAAAGACAAAACTTGCACAGGCGGAGGCAGAGATTGCAGAATGTGAACTGGCAGTAGATAATTATGAGCAGTACATAGATGACCTGACCAATGGCATCACAGATATGACAGCGTTAAGAAAATCGGATTTGTATGCAAAAAAATACAGCATCGAGAAAGAGATGAACAACTATGACCTTGCGATGCAGTTCCCCGATGAGGACACAGATATCGAGATGCTGTCCCGCAAGAAAGTAGAGAAACAGAACGAGCTGAATAAATTAAATGACGAGCTGAGCCTGCTTGCGGACTACAAGACAGATTACGGCTGGGAGGATCTGCTCACGCAGGCGAAAAAAGATCTGGCAGACTATCAGGAGCGTCTCTCTGAGGCAAAAAGTGACAAGGCAGGTGCCGAGGCGGCTGTTGTCAATGGCAATAAACTCGCAGGATATGAGCTGAACAAGACAAAATCTGAGCTGGAAAGCGCCGATGCCGGCAAAAAGTACGATGCTGCCCTGAATGGCGTGGTGGCAGGATTTAACGGCGTTATCTCTGAGCTGAGTGTTGTGGAAGGTGCCACAGTACAGGAGGGAACCCAGCTCATGGTGCTTGAGAGCATCGACAATGTGTGCGTTGAATTTCAGGCATCGAAGTATGCACTGGAAACATTAAAGATTGGACAGCCGGCAGAGATTACGATATCTGGAAACAGCTATACGGGTTCTGTATCCAAGATTAATCATATCGCAGAGGTCAATACATCTGGTACAGCGACTGTATCAGCAAGGATTCATATTGATAATCCCGATGAAAATATTTTCTTAGGGCTTGATGCAAAACTGAAAATATTGACTGCGAGCGAGAAAGGCGTGATGCAGGTTCCGGTGGAGGCAGTCAATGTCGATAGTCAGGGAGAGTTTTGCTATTTAATTGAAAATGGCATACTTGCCAAAAAGTACGTCACAACCGGAATTTCCTCTGAGGCTTATATACAGATCTTGGATGGTCTTACAGCGAATCAGGAGATTGTGACAACCGCAGTATACGGCATGGGACTTGATGAAGGCATGGCAGTGACAGGGATGCCGATGTCTGCTATGAACGGCGCAGGCATGGGTGGTGCTGACATGGAAAATACAGATATGGAAAAACAGGAGCAGACGGAGGATGTGACAGACAATGGCTAGAGTGTTGGAATATATTAAAATAGCCCTGATGAATATCCGCGGGAACAAGGCGCGTTCTTTTCTGACCATGCTCGGTATTATTATCGGTATTTCTTCCGTCATACTGATTGTGTCGGCAGGAAATGGCTTTAAGGTCGGTATCAGTGGACAGCTCGATGCACTGGTTGGCGGATTTATACAGATTTACGCGGATGTTCCAGCGGATGAGGCGGACGCCATTATGTTTAATGATGACGACATCGACGCCATTTATGAGAAGGTGCCGCATGTAAAGGGTGCAACAGATATTTGGCAGATGGGTGCAAACGGAAGTGCGCAGACCACAAAGGGAACATTTACCGTAGCGCCAACATTCGGAAATGAATCCTTACAGTTTTATAACGGCGCGCCGATTGCAAAAGGGCGGTACTTTAATAAGATTGAGAGCCAGAGCGGCGCAAAGGTATGCGTCATCAACGAGCGCGGTGCAAAGAAGCTTTTCGGTACAACGGATGTCGTAGGACTGGAATTGAGCATGAGCATGTGGGGGATTACAGAGGATTATACGATTGTGGGTGTCAAAAAGGATGATGATTCCCTCGCAAGACAGATGACAATGGGCAGTTATGGTGATGTGTCAATGGATATTCCAATTACACTGCTCGAAGCATTATATGGATATTATACAGAGGAATTTAGCTCATTTATTATTTTCGCGGATTCTTCTGAGTATGTGACAGATATTTCAAGGCAGGTACAAAGTCTCTTGGAAGCACGGTATAATGTGCGCGGAAAGGACTATATACAGAGTATGGACATGGCAAGTCAGGTCGGCATGATCAGCGATATTTTGAATTACGTCACCATCTTTATCATGTTGGTGGCAGGCATAGCGCTGATTGTAGGCGGGATCGGCGTGATGAACATTATGCTGGTATCTGTGACAGAGCGAACCAAGGAAATTGGCATTCGAAAAGCGCTCGGTGCAAAAACAGGTTCGATTTTATTTCAGTTTTTGATGGAGGCAGTGATTATAACCCTGATTGGCGGTTTTGTCGGAATCGTGCTCGGCATCTTGGGCGCAAAGGGGATTTGCGGACTGGCATCCAGTATGGGAATGGGGAGTATGGAAGCTGTCATTGACCCCAAAGTCGTCCTCGCCGCAACCGGATTTTCTTCTATGATTGGTATCTTTTTTGGGATTTACCCCGCAAGAAAAGCTGCGAAGCTCAGCCCCATCGAAGCGCTTCGGCATGAGTAAATCCGTCCGTTTATCAATAAAAATGATGATTAAATTTACATAATGGCTTGCACTTTGATTCCTTTTTGGTATACTGTATAAGAAAGTGCATAGTGGTAGAAGCACCTGTATCGTTATAATGCAGGTGCTTCTATATACATACACAGATAAAATGAAGAAAGGACACAACAATGGAAATGGAATTTGATGTCAAGGTAACAGCAGGCGTCATGTACGATTACCTCTTGTATCACACATATACCAGTTTCTCAGGAATGATTGGCACGCTTGTGGGGGTCATATTGATTATGACATTTCTGTCAACAAAATATTTTATTTATCTCATTGCAGGTGTTGTGCTGATTGCGTACCTTCCGGGGGCGCTGTTTTTGAGAGCGGTGAGGCAGGTGCAGAATACGCCCGCATTCAAAAAGCCGCTGCACTACAAAATGACAGAGGAAGGCATCAGTGTATCACAGGGAGAAAACGAGGAAAACCAGAGCTGGGACAGTTGTGTGAAGGCAGTATCGACGGGGAGAAGCATCATTCTCTACACATCAAGGACAGCCGCATCCATTTTTCCGAAAAGAGATCTGGGGGATAAAAAAGAGGCGTTGATACAGATGATCTCCACACATATGCCGCCGAAAAAAGTCAAGATACGGTTTTAGGAGGGGCAGAATGAAAGAATTTATCGAGACAAACAGCCCCGAAGAAACTTTTGAGGCAGGCCGAAAATTGGGGATGAATGCAAAACCGGGTGAAATCTACACGCTCAACGGAGATCTTGGCGTGGGCAAGACCGTATTTACACAGGGGGTGGCAGCAGGACTTGGCATCTTGGAGCATGTCAACAGTCCCACATTTACCATTGTTCAGGTTTATGAGAGCGGCAGACTGCCCTTTTATCACTTCGATGTATACCGCATCGGTGATGTTGAGGAGATGGATGAGATCGGCTATGAAGATTATTTTTACGGAAACGGACTGTGCATCGTCGAGTGGGCAGAACGTATCAGGGAGCTCATACCCCCACAAGCCAGACAGATCACCATCGCGAAGAATCTCGAGAAGGGCTTTGCGTATCGGATGATTCAGTTTGATCGTCCGTTGTGAGAAGAGAGGAAATAAACATGAAGATTCTTGGATTAGACAGTTCTGGACTCGTGGCGTCAGCGGCAGTCGTGGAGGAGGATGTCACCATTGCAGAGTATACTGTCAATTATAAAAAGACACATTCCCAGACATTGATTCCCATGCTGGATGAGATCAAACGCATGACAGAGCTTGACCTGCATACACTGGATGCCATTGCCATCGCGTCAGGACCGGGATCGTTTACAGGACTGCGCATTGGCTCTGCGACAGCAAAAGGGCTGGGACTCGCATTGGATATTCCGATCATCCCAGTACCGACAGTGGATGCGCTCGCCTATAATTTCTATGGATGCAGCGCCTTGGTCTGCCCCCTCATGGATGCGCGCAGAAATCAGGTCTATACAGGGTTGTATGAATTTCAAAAACGAGAAGGGACAGGAGCGGGATATGAGCTTTGCACCGTGTTAAAACAGTGCGCAGTTTCGCTCTCTGACATCATCGGAAAAATCAATGAGATGTGTTGTGAAAACGACAGGGAAGTCCTGTTTTTAGGGGACGGCGTGGCAGTATATCGGGAACAGATTACAGCGCTTGCCAAGGTCAAATACAGTTTTGCACCATCGTGCTGCAATCGTCAGCGTGCTTCCTGTGTGGCTGCGCTTGGCGCTGAATTATATCAAAAAGGAATCTGTCAGACTGCGGCAGAACATGCACCTGAGTATCTCAGACTCTCACAGGCAGAGCGCGAGCGCGCAGAACATGCAGCGGTCAAATACCATATACGGGAAATGCAGCAGTCGGATTTAGAGGAAGTGACAGCGCTGGAAGCTTCCTGTTTTTCTATGCCTTGGAAGTACAGAGATTTTGAGGAGACACTGACCAATCCCAACCGGGTTTATCTCGTGGCAGAGACAGATGCAGCAGATATAAAAGAGCATATTTTAGGGGGATGCATGCTTACGAATATTGCAGGGGAGGGCGACATCACCAATGTGGCAGTACGCGAAGCCTATAGAGGTAAAAAAATTGCGGCAGCTTTAATGGAAGCGCTCCTAAAGTTTGGCAGGGAACGATATGGTATCACAGCATTCACCCTTGAGGTGCGCAGCCAGAATACACCAGCGCGAAAGCTGTATGAAAAACTTGGCTTCGTCTCAAAAGGAGTACGGCGTGGATTTTATGATAAACCAAAGGACGATGCAGTGATTTTATGGAAAGAGAGGTGATTCTTATATTAGATATATGTTTATTAGGGACAGGAGGTATGATGCCCCTGCCCTACCGCTGGCTTACTTCGCTCATGGCGCGCTACAATGGTACAAGCATACTTATTGACTGCGGGGAGGGGACACAGATTGCCATGAAAGAGAAGGGATGGAGTCCCAAGCCGATTGACATTATGTGCTTTACCCATTATCATGCCGATCATATCTCAGGACTGCCCGGAATGCTTCTGACGATGGGAAATGCAGAAAAAACTACGCCGCTTGTCATGATTGGACCCAAAGGTCTTTCGAGAGTGGTCAACGCACTGCGCGTCGTTGCGCCAGAGCTTCCGTTTGAGATTGAATACGTGGAAATCACAGAGCCAGAGCAGCGCTTTGAATTTGACGGGTTTTGCATTGAAGCGTTTCGCGTGAACCACAATGTGCTCTGTTACGGCTATAATATCCTCATCGAAAGAAAAGGAAAGTTTCAGTTGGACAAAGCAATGGCACTGGGACTAGACAGAAAGTACTGGAACCGGCTTCAAAAAGGGGAAACCATCGAGCTTGAAACAGGTACATACACGCCCCAGATGGTGATGGGAGCGCCCAGAAAAGGACTGAAAGTGACGTATTGTACCGACTCAAGACCAACAGAGGGTATTATCAAAAATGCAAAAAATGCCGATTTATTTATATGTGAAGGAATGTATGGGGAGCCTGACAAAAAAGAAAAAGCAAAAGAATACAAACATATGACCTTCTATGAAGCGGCGGCGATGGCAAAAGAGGCGGAAGTGACAAAGCTGTGGCTGACACATTACTCGCCCTCCCTCACAAGACCAGAAGAATACAGGAGAGACGTGCAGGCAGTCTTTCCGCAGACCTACATCGCAAAGGATGGATGGAGTGAAGACCTTCTATTTGAGGATGAGGAAGGATAAAATCAACAACAAAGGGGGAAATGAACATGGGGAAAGTGAAAACAGCAGTCATTATTGTCATTTTGGTGGCATTGGTGGGAGGGTATTATTTTTATCTGACCAACGTAGGAAAGGATGAGGAACAGACTGTTGTCACAGCAGTGCAGGATGTGCTGCTGAGAAATCTTGAAAATGATTATCCGCCGACACCGAGGGAAGTCATGAAGTATTATAGCGACATTACGAAATGTCTGTACAATGAAACATACACAGAGGAGCAGCTTGAGCAGATGGCAGATAAGCTGTTAGCGCTATACGATGAGGAACTGGCAGCGAATAATCCGCGAGATCAATATCTCATGAGCTTAAAAAACGAGATTCAGGAGTTTGCAAAAAATGGCTATACCATCGAGAATTACACGACCTCCAAAAGTACAGATGTCGAGGAGTATACCCACGAGGGGCGCAAGTGTGCAAAAATATACTGTACATACACGGTAAAGAGCGGCGCTGAGTACAAGACCTCAAAGCAAGTATTTATCCTGAGAAAAGAGACAGAAACCGGACATTGGAAGATTTTTGGATTTGAGCTGGACAATCCAGAACAATAACGTCTGACAATACTAGAAAGGTATGACTGAATGATGGAAATGATTAAAAACAAAGACATCCTCATACTGGCGGTCGAGAGCTCCTGCGATGAGACAGCGGCTGCGGTTGTAAAAAACGGGCGGGAGGTCTTGTCTAATGTAATCTCCTCCCAGATTGAACTGCATACGCTGTATGGAGGCGTGGTGCCAGAAATTGCATCTAGGAAACACATAGAAAAAATCAATCAAGTCATAGAAGAAGCACTGCACGAAGCAAATGTTACGCTGGAAAAGATCACGGCGATCGCAGTAACTTATGGTCCGGGGCTGGTTGGTGCGCTGCTGGTCGGCGTGTCAGCAGCCAAGGCACTTAGCTTTGCAACCGGAAAGCCTTTGATTGGCGTACATCACATTGAGGGGCATATCAGTGCAAATTATATAGAGAATAAGGCACTCGAACCGCCATTTGTCTGTCTGGTGGTATCAGGAGGACATACGCATCTTGTCGTTGTGAGGGATTATGGAGCATACAAAATCCTTGGCTGTACAAGAGATGATGCAGCAGGTGAGGCTTTTGACAAAGTTGCGCGTGCCATCGGCCTTGGATACCCCGGCGGACCAAAGATTGACAAGATTTCCAGAGAAGGGAATCCTGACGCAGTTCAGTTTCCGAGGGCAAAAGTAGATGGATCAAATTATGATTTTAGTTTTAGCGGCTTGAAATCGGCTGTATTAAATTACTTGAATACATGTGAAATGAAAGGGATCGAGATCAATACAGCAGATGTAGCTGCCTCTTTTCAGAAAGCAGTGGTTGATGTGCTAGTTGGGCATTCATTAAATGCAGTGAAAGAATATGGCTTTGAAACGTTTGCGATTGCAGGAGGCGTAGCGTCCAATTCTGCACTTCGTGCTGCATTTGAGAGGGAATGTGCGAAACGCAAAATTCAATTTTATCATCCATCGCCCATTTTCTGCACGGACAATGCTGCTATGATCGGCGTGGCAGGCTATTATGAATATTTGAAAGGAACAAGGAGCGGCTATGATTTAAATGCGGTGCCCAATCTCAAATTGGGTGAGCGGTAAATGCTTCGTAGAGGATGAGGAATTATGAGGACAACAGCGATCGTGCTGGCAGCAGGTCAGGGAAAAAGGATGGGGAGCAGTGTGCACAAGCAGTATCTGCTGCTTCGGGATAAACCAGTCATATATTATTCGTTAAAAGCGTTTGAGGACAGCAGGATAGATGATATTGTACTTGTTGTGGGAACAGATGAGGAGACATTTTGCAGAAATGAAATCGTTGAGAAATATGGCTTTCACAAGATAAGAGCCATCGTGGAAGGTGGCAGAGAACGCTATCATTCCGTGGCAAACGGCATTCGGGCAGTTTGTTGGGCATGCGATTATATTTTGATTCATGACGGCGCAAGACCGTTTGTGAATGATGAGATCATTGACAGGGGGCTTGATGAAGTACAGCGCTCACAGGCTTGTGTGGTTGGGATGCCAGTCAAGGATACCATAAAGATTTCAGATGAAATGGGATATGTATCAGATACGCCAGCGCGCGCGCTTGTCTGGCAGGTGCAGACACCTCAGGTTTTTGACAGAGAGCTCATCGCTCAGGCATATGAAAAATTGTTGGCAGAAGAAGAAAAAATGGCAGCCGCCGGAATTTCTGTGACAGATGATGCAATGGTAGTGGAATATTTTATGAGAATACCGGTTAAACTAATTCAAGGTTCTTATAAAAATATCAAAATAACAACGCCAGAGGACTTAAAAATAGCGGAAATTCTGTTAGATGGAACACTATTGTAAAAAATTGTAAAAAAAATAAAAAAAGGTGTTGACAACTGCGATTATGCGTGATAAGATAAAACACGTCGCTGAGGTAAGCAGCTCGGAACTACAGACAAGATGAAAAAATAAATAAAAAAGTTGTTGACAAAATAAAGACAATTTGATACAATAAATCTTGCGTTGCAGATAAGAGCAAAAGCGAATACAAGATATGGAGAGGTATCGAAGTGGTCATAACGAGGCGGTCTTGAAAACCGTTTGTCCGCAAGGGCGCGTGGGTTCGAATCCCACCCTCTCCGTTTTTATTTCTGCCATTTGGAGAAGTACCCAAGCTGGCCGAAGGGGCTCCC
>VSNR01000165.1 GCA_009774345.1 Lachnospiraceae bacterium
TTTTTTATATTGTTTCACCAATTTATTTGTTGAGCTGCCGTTTGAGTGCATCCACTTCCTCGAACACCACATCATTCAACACCTTGATATATGTCCCCTTCATGCCCGATGAACGCGACTCGATCACGCCTGCGCTCTCAAACTTGCGCAGCGCATTGACAATCACGCTCCTCGTGATGCCCACGCGGTCTGCAATCTTGCTGGCAACGAGGATTCCCTCTGTACCGTTCAGCTCATCAAAAATGTGTGTGATCGCCTCCATCTCCGAGAAGGACAGCGTGGAAATCGCAGACTTCACCACCGCAATCTTGCGGCTCTCCTCCGCATTCTCCTCACTCACCGCACGGAGCATCTCAAGACCGACCACCGTCACACCGTACTCACACAAAATAATATCATCAATATCATACTGCTCATTGCATTTATAGATGAACAATGTCCCCAGACGCTCGCCCGCAATCTCAATCGGCGTGATGACTGCCTGATATTTCCGTATGTCTGGGCTCTCGAAACCAAGTGTTGCCAGATTCACATTTTCCTTTGTAGAGAGTACGCCCAGAAGCCGCTCATTGAGCATGGGATCGATAAATCCGCCGACATCCTCCTCGACAAGCTCTTTTAACTCGTCCACGCCCTCACAGTTTCCTACGCCTAAAACCTTGCCCTTTTTGCTGATCACTAACACATTTGAGTTCACAATATCCCGGATTACCTTGCAGATATCACTAAAAACTACTTTACTGGAATTATTATTGTGTAAAAGTTTTCCGATTTTTCTTGTTTTGTCCAACAGTTGTACGCTACCCATAGTAAACCTCCATGTCCTTCTGTTCTTTGATCTTCCGCACAGAATCCATTTATATACATTTAGAAGTTTATCACAGGAAAATTTATTTTTCAATAGTTCCGCTCAATAATTCAAGAATACTTTACAATTTCCCTAATTTTTTATCAGTGAACTATAATTCACTACATTTGAATCCTTGCCATAAAATTTTCAGTCAACTTTTTTCACAAAACCACACTGCTCGTCAGCGCAGACCAGCTTGTTTCCCTTGATGAGCATAATACCGCCGCACCGCTCACACTTTTCTTTGGAAGGCTTCTGCCATACCATAAAATCACACTCCGGTATCGCTTCGCATCCGTAATACTTTCTGCCCTTTTTGGTCTTTCTGATCACGACCTCCTTGCCGCATTTTGGACAAGCCACACCAATTTTCTCAAAATAGGGCTTCGTGTTGCGGCATTCTGGGAAGCCCGGACAGGCAAGAAATTTGCCGTGCGGCCCGTACTTGATCACCATATTTCTGCCGCACACGTCACACAGCTCATCGGACACTTCATCTGCGATCTCTACCTCATCAAGCTCCTTCTCCGCCTTCTTGACGGCCTCGTCCAGATCTGGATAAAAGTTTGACACGACGGTCTTCCAGTTCATCGCACCGTCCTCCACCTTGTCGAGCAGCGCCTCAAGATTTGCTGTAAAGTTCACATCCACAATCGACGAGAACGCATCCTTCATCATACTGTTCACGACTTCGCCAAGCTCTGATACATAGAGGTTCTTATCCTCCTTGACGACATACCGCCGCGCCAGAATGGTTGTGATGGTCGGCGCATAGGTACTTGGACGCCCGATGCCTAGCTCCTCAAGCGCCCTGACAAGAGACGCCTCTGTATAGTGTGCGGGCGGCTGTGTGAAGTGCTGTTTGGGATCAAAGGATTCGAGCGTCAGCACGGTGTCCTTGGTGATATCCTTCACCAGCGTATTTGCCTCTGCCTTCTCCTCGTCGGCTTCCTTGTACACGCTCATAAATCCATCAAAAACCAGTTTTGATGCGGACACAGTAAAGCGGTGTCCCTTTGCGTCGATCTTTACAGAGGTCGTCTCATACTTTGCCGGTGTCATGCGGCTTGCCGTAAACCGCTTCCATATGAGCTGGTAGAGCCGAAACTGGTCCCGGCTCAAAGATTCTTTGAGACTTGCCGGTGTATTGCTGATGTCTGTCGGACGGATTGCCTCGTGGGCATCCTGTATCTTCTGGTCTTTTTTCTTTTCCGCCACGATGTCCGCCGCATATTCCGCGCCGTAATTTTTCGTGATATAATCCTTGGACGCGGTCACTGCCTCGTCAGAAACTCTGGTGGAATCCGTTCTTAAATAAGTAATGAGACCGACTGTGCCCTGTCCTTTCAACTCTACGCCTTCATAGAGCTGCTGCGCTAGACGCATGGTTTTCTGAGTGGAGAAATTCAGTGCCTTGCTTGCCTCCTGCTGTAGTGTCGAGGTGATAAAGGGCAGCGGTGCCTTCTTGATGCGCTCTCCCTTCTTGATATCTGTCACCGCAAACGGTGCATTTTCAAGCTCCTTTAAGATTTTGTCCATCTCTTCTTTGGAGGAGATCTCCGCCTTTTTGTCACCGATACCGTGATATTTTGCCACAAGCGGTTTCTTCTCGCCCTTTATTTTGAGTGACGCATCGAGCGTCCAATACTCCTCTGGAATAAACGCGTTGATCTCATCTTCGCGGTCACAGATAATGCGCAGTGCGACTGACTGCACTCTTCCCGCGCTGAGCCCTCTCTTGATCTTTGCCCACAAAAGCGGCGAGATGCGGTATCCCACCATTCTGTCGAGCATTCTTCTCGCCTGCTGTGCATCCACGAGACTCATATCAATCTCTCTTGGATTTTTGAAGGACTCCTTGACTGCATTTTTCGTAATTTCGTTGAAGGTAATGCGGTATACCTTTTTGTCCTCAAGTTTCAAAGCGATATACAAATGCCATGAAATCGCCTCTCCCTCACGGTCAGGGTCTGTTGCGAGATAGATTTTATCTGCTTTTTTCACTTCCTTGCGCAGCTTTGCAAGGATATCTCCCTTCCCGCGGATTGTTATATATTTGGGTTCATAATCATTCTCTGCATCAAAGCCCAGCTGGCTCTTAGGCATGTCACGCACATGTCCGTTGCTCGCCATCACTTCGTAGTTTGCACCCAGAAATTTTTTGATTGTCTTCACCTTCGCCGGTGATTCTACGATTACTAAATACTTTGCCATACCTTACCCCTTGACCACTCCTATATAGTTTGACTTACGTTCACCACTATAACCCAAATTTCTAACGGTGGCAAGTAAATTTTTTGTAAATCTGCCAAATATTTTTAAAACACCTTACAAACCGCAGCTCCTTCTATACTGTCCGTTTTGGCACGCCGCGAGACCTTTTAGTTCCAATTCCACAAGCCCCTGACAAATCTGCGGTACCGTACAGATGCTTTTCTGCGCTCTAAGTTTCGTGACAATCTCATCCTGCGTGGACGGCAGCGCGTGCAGGATCGCATAAACTTCCTGTGCTGCGGGGGAGAGCTTTATCGCCTGCGGACTGCTATCAGGCGGTTTTGCCAGATGATTTTCCCAGCACAGAGCTTCGATAATATCCTCCGGCGCAGTCGCAACAGCAGCGCCCTGACGCAGCAGGCGGTTGCAGCCCATACTGAGGCTGTCCGTGCATCTGCCCGGTATCGCGTAAACCTCCCGCCCTTGTTCTAGTGCCATGTCCACTGTGATCAGTGTCCCGCTCTGTTCGCGCGCCTCCACGACAAGCACCACATCAGACAATGCACTGATAATGCGGTTTCTTGGCGGAAACAGGCTGGGTCTTGGCGCCATCTGCGGCGGATATTCCGATAAGACTCCGCCCTGTTCGACAAGGCGCGTGTAAAGCGTCTCATTCGTTCTCGGATACACGACATCCACACCGCCTCCTAAGACGGCATACGAACTGCCGCCCGCCTTCAGCGCGGCACTCTGGCTGATGCCGTCGATCCCCATCGCCATACCGCTGATGACATTGATGCCGCGCGCTGCA
Source organism: Lachnospiraceae bacterium (assembly GCA_009774345.1). GTDB lineage: Bacteria > Bacillota > Clostridia > Lachnospirales > Lachnospiraceae > COE1. The sequence continues at coordinate 3,876 of VSNR01000165.1, forward strand.
AATCCCGCGGCAAACTGCTCTGCCATACATCTGCCATATGCACTGCATTTTCTCGCGCCAATCACCGCTACCGCAGGCACTGTATCATCTGGAAGCCTTCCTTTATAGAAAATGCCAAAGGGCGGGTCTGGAATCTCTGTGAGTTTTTTGGGAAAATCTGCTTCCTGACAATACGTGTAGGAAATGCCGTTCTGCACAAGAAAATTCCACACTTTGCCCGGCTTATAGCGCGCTCTGTGCTGTAGAAACCGCTCACATCCCCGCTGTCCCATGACGGCTGCCACGTCTGTTTCATCCATGTGGTAGATCTCCTGAACACTTCCTGCGGTGTCCAGAAGCTTGTACTTTGTCTGGCTGGATATCCAGTAGATCGTATCGAGCCAGCAGGCATAGACTTTTTGTGCTGATATCTCATTCTTTATACGTCCTACCCCCAATACTCTTTATCGTTTCTTCGATAACAAACCGCCTCACTGATATGTGCTGTACCAATCTCATCCTTGCCGTCCAAATCTGCAACTGTCCTTGCCACCTTTATTATTTTATGATATGCGCGGGCAGACAAATTCATTATGGCAAATACTTCCTCCATCATTTTCTGTTCGTCTATGCCAAGCTTACAGTATGTTCTGATGTCACCTGAGCGAAGCTGGGCATTAAAGCGGTAAGCAGTGTCCCTATAACGGTATTTTTGTCTCTCCCTTGCCTCCATGACACGCGCCTTGATGGCTGCGCTGCGCTCGTTCTCCACCGTGGCAGAGAGTTGATGGATATCCACCCTTGGCGCCTCTGTCACCACATCGATCCTGTCCAGTATGGGTCCTGAGATCTTTGAGAGATATCTTCTGATGTCTGCCTCTGAACAATTACAGTGATTTCTGTCTGGGAAATAGCCGCATGGACAGGGATTCATCGCTGCCACGAGCATAAAATCTGCCGGATAGATAAAATTTCCATAGGTTCTAGCGATATGGATACGCTTGTCCTCTAGCGGCTGCCGTAGAATCTCGATCGTGCTGCGCCGAAATTCCGGCAGCTCGTCCATAAAGAGCACGCCGCGATGCGCCAGTGAGATGACCCCGGGTCTGGGTATCCGCCCTCCGCCCGCAAGCGCCTGATCAGAAATCGTGTGATGCGGATCGAGAAAGGGGCGTTGTGTTATCAGTGCCCTGCTGTCATCAAGCTGCCCTGCCACACTGTATATCGTGGAGACCTCCAAGCATTCCTCCATCGACAAATCAGGTAAGATCGTTGGAATCCTCTTGGCAATCATAGTCTTTCCAGAACCGGGCGGTCCGATCATCAGCATGTGATGAAATCCTGCTGCTGCCACCTCCACTGCGCGTTTTACTGCCTCCTGCCCATTAATTTCTGCAAAGTCCACATCTGTATCTATTGCGTCAAAGCTTTCAATTAAGGTGCGCTCTGCGGGCGATATCTTTTGTGCCTTGCGCTCCTCAACTTCCCTCAGATATGCGATTGTCTCTGACAGACTCTTCACTCCGATTATCTCAATCTCATTGATGACTGCGCCCTCCCGCACATTTGACAGCGGCAGGATGCAGCGCCTGACTTGTTCCTGTTTCGCCTTCTGTACGATTGGCAGCACCCCCCTGACAGAGTGCACCTCCCCGTTCAATCCCAGCTCTCCCAGTATCAATGTATCTTGGATTCCCTCCTTAGGTATCAACCCCAGCGATACAAGTATGCCAACTGCAATCGGCAGATCATAGGAAGCTCCTTCTTTGCGCATCTCTGCGGGCGAGATACTGACAGTAATACGCATTGGTGGTATTTCCACAGAAGTATTTTTGAGGGCCACTCTGACGCGTTCTTTTGCCTCCCGCACTTCATTATTGAGCTGCCCTACCATCTCAAAGCCGGGCATGCCTTTTTGCGCATCCACTTCAACCGCCGCAAGTATACTGTCGATGCCGCTGATGGCACCTGTAATCACTCTGCTATACATCCCTTCATACTCCTTCGATTTATTATGTAACAATACTGTATATAGCACAAGTGATCTCTGCTTTCAACGCAAATGTAAAAATTAGCACACCAAATGTAAAAATCAACACAGTTTTTCTTCTTTCAGTCCTGCTTTTAACTTGCCAAGCGCCTTTTTCTCAATGCGGGACACATAGCTTCTGGATATGCCCAGTTTTTTTCCGATATCCCGCTGTGTCATCTCCTCTCCTGTAAAGCTTGTTCCAAGGATGCCATAACGCATTTTTATGATATCACGTTCCCTGTTGTCGAGTTTCTCCTCGATCAGGCGCGACAGGCAGTGAATTTTTGCCGCCACGTCCATATCATCAACGATATCCCGCTGCTCCTGCTCACAGACATCGATGAGATTGATCTCGTTTCCCTCTTTATCTTTTCCTATTGGTTCATACAGTGATACTTCCCGTGTTACTTTCTTCCTCGCCCGAAACATCATCAGCAGCTCGTTATCAATACATTTTGCAGCATAGGTTGCAAGTCTGCTGCCCTTCTCCGCCTTGAAGGTATTGACTGCCTTGATAAGCCCTATGGTGCCTATGGAGATCAGGTCTTCCATTTCCTCTCCGCATCCCATGTATTTCTTGGACACATGCGCCACCAAGCGCAGATTTCTCTCAATCAGAATCTGCCTTGCCCTATGGGCTGCTTCCAAATCCTCACCGTTCATGATTTCCAAGTACGAGGTCTCCTCCTTGGCTGATAAAGGTTGCTCAAAGGTCTTCAAGAAATGCCCCCAGGACTCATTTATTCTATTGTATGAATCGCGCTGCTATTAAGTGCCTTTCCCATTTAAAAAAGTTTTGTGCTACGCGATCGAGACCGTTCCCTTCACATTGCCCAGAGCGCCCTCTGGCGCATAGATGAAAAACTTATAGTTTCCATCCTTTAGAGATGCATCACGGATAAATTCCGCGATACACCGAAGCACACCGCTTTCGCGGTGCATCAGTACAGAATGATATGTGGCATTCGATAAATCACTGTCTTCATTATTTATAAATCCAACCATGACAGCATCGCCCGTCTCCACCTCAATATGATATTGGATTCTGTCCCCGCCGCGTAGGTCGTAGTCCCCGAACCAGAGCTTTGTTCCCGCGGCTATATGCTGCTCGTTGACTGTTATAATCTGCGGCGCATCGTCGTTCCCTGTATCTTTCAAACTGCCAAAGAATTTATACGCGTCTGCATAGTCGTCTAAGGCTTTGAACGCATCAAGATTTTTCAGCGCGTCAAACGCTCTCCATGCGTTGTCATTAGATTTATCGTCATCAGCAATTTTTATCTCGTCCATAAATTCTTCATCCGTGCAAATCTCATCTGTATATTCTTCCTCTGCCTCCTCCATATCGCCAAAAAGATCTTCCACCTCCGCTTGAGTCATATAGCCAACGCTCTGAATACCGCCATTTTCATCGCGTGTGACTTTGATATCCACAGTGCCCTGCGGGTTGACCTCCAGAAAATAAAATGAGCCTTCTTTTCTGATATCGAGAAAGATATGGACGAGCTGAGATTCATAATAATAATTCTTTCCTTCACCGTAAATACCGTGTTCCAGATACTCCTGTCTCCGCTCTGCATCCAGCTGACGGTCCATCTCTTCTTCCAGCGCATCCAGCCTGTCATCATCCAGCAGTCCAAACAGCACGGACTGAAATGCGTACTGCTGATCTGCCAGCGCCCTGTCCAGCCAGACTTTCAATGTCTTTTCACTCATGCGCTTTGCCAATACCGAGAACGAAGCCGTTGAACGGTCAGCATAAGCTTTTTCTGCACAGCGCAGGACTGCGGCACTGTCAGCCTCCAGTTCATTGACAGCACATCCCAAAAAAGAGATTTGTCCATCAGCATAAATCCGCTCAATCCACGCCGCTTTTTCCTCCGCATCCAACTGTGAGAATGCAATCTGAAACAACGGAATACTTCCTTCTTGATAATACTGTTCAATCCGCACGGCAAACGTCGCTGTCTCTGCCGCAGATACGGGATACACGCCAATCAAAACAGTGCCCAATATCATACCGAGTGTCAACATGCCTGTCAATAAGACTGCTGCTCCTGATTTTTTCTGATCGTTCATAACTGCACCTAACCTTTCTTTTAATAATTGTTTATTTTCACTTAACAAGACAGCGCCAACGGTTTCTCTGTACTTTCGGACTGCCGCCATCGCATCTAACAGCGTTTTTCCGTAGTCCCGCGCATGATTTCTGCCTACTTTGGCAAGGACTGCCGCGTCGCACGAAAACTCACACGCCCTGCTGAGTTCGCGGCGCATCCAATACACCGCGGGATTAAACCAGTGCATGCAGACCGAAAGCTCCACCAGCCATTTATATAAAATATCCCGCCGCTTATGGTGCATCAGCTCATGCAGTGCGATATAATAAAAATCCCGCTCAGGAAGCGTGGCACTTGGCAGCACAATGCAGGAATGAACCAATCCCATGAGCATTGGCGTCGAAACAAAAGGACTGCTGCAAAGTTCTATGGGTCTTTTGACGCCTGCCTGTTCTTGGGCAGCCGATAGTCTTTCGAGCATCGCGGCATCCTCTATTGGCGTCATCTCCGCTCTGATACAGCGCACAAAACGCTGGTACATTGTTATTTTCCGTATCAGCAGCCCCAGCGCAACAGCAAGCCAGACCAGCCAGACTTTCGCGCTAAACAGCACCATGAGATCTGCAAGTACTTTTATGCCCTGACGCGGATGGTCTGTCTTTTTATTTTCCTGCGCCAAATGACTCTGATTCTCATTCTCCTGCACTGGATGAGAAACAGAACTGTCCGCGGGCTGTGTCTGCGATGGCATGGCTGTATGGGACTGTACCTGTCCGATTGTCCCGCGGGCTGTTTCCATCAGATTCCACTCTGGCGCAAAGGGAAGCAGCAGGCGCAATATCACCACCAGCCAGATATAATACTGCCACTGCCTGCTGATTTTGTCCTGCCAGAACCTTTTTCCCACAAGCAGCGCCAGAATCAATATCGTGCCGGAAAATGACATGGACAGGAAAACTTTCAAAAATCGATCGCATTGTTCAAACATAATCTACCTCTCTCATTCCCGTTCCAGCATCTGCCTTAGTTCGTCGTACTCGTCATCTGTCAGCAAATCACCTGAAATCAGCGTGGCAACAAGCCCTGACGCGCTCCCTTCATACAGTTTTTCCAAAAAATGTTTTGTCTGTGCCGTCTGGTATTCCACCTCCGACACAAGCGGGGTGTACTCATTGCGACGCCCGGTTTTCCTTGCCTTTAGAAATCCCTTGTTGACAAGACGGTTGAGCAGTGTAATCAGCGTATTTTTCTGCCACGGTCTGCCCTTTGCCGCCAGTTCGTCTGTCAGATAGGCAAACAGTGTCGGCTCCCCACTGTTTGCCCAGACCACTTTCATAATTTCCAGTTCAGCGTCTGATATTTGTTGCAGCATCATGAAATCCTCCTTCACTGTAATCGCATAATAGTATGACAACATGTTGTGCTTTAAGCATAACATGTTGTCATACTAATGTCAAGTGTGATTTTCACAATCTTCCCTTGGCTTCAATTTCGCAAAAAACTCTGACAGAGAATCGGCTAAAATATATTGTTCCTCACACTCCCAGTCATCCACAATAACACAGCCACTATCCAGTTTTACACATATCAGACAATTGCGGCCATCTATTCCAATTTTAATCATACTTCCATTGTTTTTAAGCACACTTCTAAATTTTGTTAATGCATCTGTTGTATCATCAATTTTATCAAGCATGATTAATACATTATCAAAAAAT
>VSNR01000166.1:0-3718 GCA_009774345.1 Lachnospiraceae bacterium
CAGGAATTGTCGGGTTCCCTTTTAAATCAGATGGAGGAAGCTTTCAATTATATTGATCGTTACAATCGTACCCGTGCAGAATTTTCAGGACTGGACCGGTTAGACATGAGAGATTATCCTACGGAGGCAATCCGTGAGGCACTACTGAATGCAATCGTCCATCGGGACTATTCTTTTAGCGGTGCTACGCTTATCAGTATTTTTGAGGACCGGATTGAATTCGTAACCATTGGTGGTTTGGTGAAAGGTATTGCATTGGATGACGTGATGCTGGGAGTGTCCGCGTTGCGCAATCAGCATTTAGCAAATATTTTCTATCGTCTGAGACTGATTGAAGCATATGGCACAGGGATTCTTAAGATCAATGAATGTTACGATAATTATGATGTGAAACCTGTGATCGAAACAACAAGTAATGCTTTTAAGATTACGCTTCCCAATACCAACTTCCATGTAGAAGAACAAAAAGTTCAAAATATCCTTAGAACAGGTGGAGTTACCAGTGCGACAAAAAAGGAAGCAAGAATGAATACTGTTTTGGAACTGTGTCGCAGGAAAGGTTTTATTGTTCGTGGTGATGTAGAAACGGAACTTGGTGTGTCCCAATCTACGGCAATCCTGCTTTTGCGAGAGCTAACTGACGAGGGCGTGCTGATTAAAAAAGGAAAGACTAAAAATCTGCGATACTATGAGAATAAATAAAGGAACGGTTGAAATTATGCCATTTCTGGTTTTAGCTATTTTAGCGAAGGAAGGATTTTCAAAGCTGTATTAAAGAGAAAAACATAGCTGATTCCAGAAGGGGTAAAAAAGTAAATTTTTATGTTTTATAAGGAGTAAAAGTATATGCGGTCTATGGTGTTTCAAGTCAGTGCAAAAACAGCCAGACTTATTGGTAGAGAAAATATTTCCAATGTGGATGGAGCTATCGTTGAGCTGGTAAAAAATGGATATGACGCGGATGCGGAATGTGTATATGTAAAATACATAAATCCATACAATGAAGTACCTAAGACTTTGGAATTGTCAGAAGTCAACCAGTATTTTAAAGGGAATACCAAGTTGATTTTAGAGAACTATAGCGTAAAAGATGGTGTTTATCGATTAAACGAAAATGAGTCTGCTGACTTGGCAGAAATAGAACAATATTTACGATCATTGTCCCAAATTATTGTAGTAGATAATGGTTCTGGAATGAATCGGGAAATATTGGAAACAGCTTGGATGAACATTGGCACAGATCATAAAGAAGTGAATATTTACAGTCCACGAAAAAATAGGATAAAGACAGGGGCGAAAGGAATTGGAAGATTTGCACTTGATAAACTGTCATTTTGCACACAAGTGTTTACAAAGTGTGAAACAGAACCAATATACAAATGGCATATAGACTGGACGCAGTTTGATAATGCGAGATTGTTAAATCAGGTTGAGGCAAGCCTTGAAGTGTGTAGTGGTGAATTTGAGGATTTCGTAAAAAAGTATCTGGCAGAGGATTATGAATATATCAAAGAGTTTGATTGGAATACAGGCACCATTATTATTTTAAGTCCTGTGCGGGAACTATGGGATAGAAAACTGTATATAAAGGTGAATAACAATCTGAAAAATATTAATCCATTTGGGAGTGTTGACCGTTTTGATATCGTGGTGAAAAATCAAAAGTATCCAGATTTAAATTACGAAACTCAGAGTGAAGGCATTTCACGTGAGAATTATGACTATCAGATTGAAGCGGTGTATGATGGGAAGGATAGTGTAACATTGACAGTGGATAGAAATGAAATTGATATCTCAAAAAAAACAGTTCAGATAGAGTATTCCGCGACAGATGTTGAAGAGTATGATTTGAATGAATTTTGGGAGAGGCAAGCCTTTCAGGCAGATAATTATTCTAAAAGCGATTTTGACGGGGTAAAGCAGTTTTGCTATTCTTTGACAGAAATTTTGGAAAATACTGGGGAAAGAATGGACAGGTATCATGATGTAGGTCCATTTTGTCTAAAATTGTACTATTTGAAAAACCAAAATAGTACAGTTGCAATTATGAAGAATTTTAATAGTCGGCAAAGGAGAAAGCTGTTGAAAGACTTTTCTGGAATAAAAATATATCGGGATAGTTTTAAGATAAGACCATATGGTGATGAGGGACAATTTTATGACTGGCTTAGTCTAAGTGAAAGAGCATTACGAAGTTCGGTTTCGGCATCGCACGAAAGCGGTAATTGGCGCGTGTCACCAAATCAGTTGATAGGGAGTGTCTCTATCGGCAGGCTGAGTAACCCTAAATTGGAGGATACTGCAAACCGTGAAGGCATGAGTCCAAACAGGGAGTATGATTGCTTTATTGAGATGATTCAAGGCATTTTGAGTAAATTTGAATACGACAGACAATATGTGTTAAGAGAATATGCGGCATGGGAAAGAGCAAAGAGAAAAGTACATAATGATAAGGTTCAGCAAATATATGAGCAGGTAGTAAAGGAGCGGGAGCAGGAAAATAAAAAGAAACAGATAAAAGATTCTGAAACAGTTAGCCAGAATGAACAAGGTAAGCACGAAAAATTGTCCGAAAATGATTTGAAAGATGCGATTGTAGTACTTGGAAAGGAAAAAGATAACAAAACTTCTACAGAACAATTGATGATGGTTTTAGGCTCTGCTGGTGTCATGGCTCAGACATTTTCTCATGAAATTACGAGAATAGGAACGGAGCTGGGAAGCAGGGGACAGCATTTAAAAGAAGCCATTAACAGGCTGCTCAACTATCAGCCTTATTGCGGTGACGAAGATTTTAATCCATATGGTTTATTGAATGAATTGAATGAAACGGACGAGTTGTTATCAGAGTGGGTAAATCTGATTATGGACTCTGTAAAACAGGAGAAATTCGAATCCAGAGAGGTGCAGTTAAAGGAATTTTTAATCCATATTATTGATATGTGGCAGCCGCTTCTTGATAGGAAATTTATTGCGATCCAGCCTGTCGATATGGAAAGAGATGCAGTGATAAAGTTACCTGAAATTGATTTACATTTGATACTGAATAACTTTATACTGAACGCAGCATATTATTTAGAGGAGGCTGACGGTGAGCGCTTTATCCGTTTTGTGGTATATGAAGATGAAAAAAAGATATATCTGGAAATGTTCAATAATGGACCGGAATTGGATGATCGATACAGACAAAATCCTGATATAACATTAAATGCCAGAGAAAGCAGTAAAGCAGGCGGGACTGGATTGGGATTGTGGATAGCACGGGAGGCAGCGGTTCGAAATGCGGGTGAATTACATGTGATACCTGTTCAGAATGGTTATATGTTAAAAGCATCATGGACAAAATAAAAGGGGACAGTATATGTATATTATTGGATTGATAGATGATGAGGAAAGTCAGTTAAGTAAAATCAGAAGAACAATAAAAACGAATGCAAAGAAAGAGGAGCAATACGATTTTAAGTCATATCTTATATCTGATAAAGCGTCTGATGTTGTATCCGACGTGTTTGAGGAGGTCATTGATGATATAAAAAATATGAAATTATCATCATTGATCGTTGATTATAAAATAATAGTAAAGACTTATAAAATAAAAGGGACTGAAATATTTAAAAAGATTAAGGAAGAGGTTCCTAAATTTCCTGTTATCATACTGACAGAAGTGGTAGAAGAAAGTACAGAGCCTGATTTTGTAGATGCCGATAAGGTATATAAG
>VSNR01000166.1:3728-9583 GCA_009774345.1 Lachnospiraceae bacterium
AATAGAAGGGGAATATTCCAAACAACAAGTATTTAATATTTTTGACAGTATGCGCAAATATGTTGGGCAGAGAGACAAACTCCAATTGACGATAGATGACCTGAAACAGCAATTAGCAAAAGGAAGTCTAAGACACGAAGAAGTAGTAGGGAATATACTCGCATTAGAAAGTCAGCTGGATGATTTTGTGCCTACAGAACAATCACAGATTGACAAAGTATTTGATGAACAAAAAGCAAAGGAGATCGTTGCGCTGATCGAAAAAGCGAATGCGTTAATAGAGTAGAACTTATGAGAAGAAATTTTAGGGATTATACAATTAAGAGAACCTGTACTAAGGAATATAAAGATTATCACTCCTACATGAAATATTTAAGTGAGGATTTAAAACACAGATGTGCATACTGTAATTTACTAGACACACAAATTACGACTCCTTACGAGGCAGACCACTTTATTCCAGAGGATGTTTTTAAGGACGAATGGCCTGAATTAAGAACCCTGTATGCAAATTTGGTATATTCCTGTAAAAAATGTAATAACGCAAAAAGTAATCAATATGAGGGCGATATTACAAAAAGAGAGTTGAAAAATGAGTTATTTTATGAGCCGGAACAAACTGATTATGGCACAGTTTTTTACCGTGGTGATGACGGAGGGATTTATTCCGATGATGAGAAAGGACGAGATATGATTACAAGGTTGAAATTATACCGTCCGATACATAACCTTGCGTGGATCTGCGAGAAGACAAAGTTAACCTTGGAAAAACTGTCCACTCAAATAAAAGAAGTGGGTAAGGAGAGTGAGAGGGGCAGGCTTTTGTGTGAAGCCAAGGAAGAACTTCAAGCGTATTATGATAATTGTATTGCAGTTTTTATGGCAAACTATAATAACAACAAGTTTTCTTTATGATGCACAACTTAGCATTAACTAATTATGAATTTTTGCCGAATTGCTTGCAAAGTATCTGAAAGTCAAAAAAGAGTGCAAATGTTATTTTGTAATGTGAAACTAAAATGATTCCAAACAGCCAGAAACTGTAAGAATCATTTTCAGGAGAACAGAAATAATAAGGAACTGTAGGAAGAGAAAAGGATGGAAACGGGATGAAAAGGAAAAAGTATTATGTATTATTTTTGCTATATGTCATTGTAGTGGCTTTTGTGCTGTATCTAAACGGCGTCTTTACAGGAGAATGGGAGACTTCTGTCAATCTGATTATCAATGTCGGATTTTTAGCCATCATCGGGATACTCTTTGGCATATCTTCGATTAGTTTTGGCAGGCTGGGGCAGGTTACGCGCGAGCTGGAAATTGTCCAGCTGCGTTTGCAGGATGAATATAAGGAGGCAGGCGAGACGAATCTATGGACAGTGTACAGGGAGGATACCGCGTTTTTTGAGCAGAAGGATTTGCAGGAGGCGTTCAATAAGTACCGCTTGCGGGTAAAAGGTTCAAGGACGAGACGGCGCGCCGGCGCGCCCTGTGATCTGGAAGAATATATCAATGAAGATTTTCTGGACCGGGTAGGCATGAACTTTTATAATTCTGGTGTCTCGGGGACACTGACAGGCATGGGAATTTTGGGAACATTCCTTGGCTTGTCCATGGGGCTGGGCGCATTCAGCGGAGATGATATCTTTACGATCTCTGACAATGTTGGTTCCCTGCTCTCTGGTATGAAAGTGGCTTTTCACACGTCTGTCTATGGTATTTTTTTCTCGCTGGTGTTCAGCATGATTTACCGCAGCCTGATGTCGGATGCTTATCAGACGCTCGATGAATTTCTAAATGTGTTTCGGCAGACCACACAGCCGCCCATCATGAATGAGGATGAAACTGCTGCAACGATGCTTGTCTATCAGGCAGGAATGGCAAACTCCCTCAAACAGATGCTTGAAGTGATGAAAGGCAACGCGGCGGAGCAGACAGCAGGCGTGGGGCGGATTGTAGACCAATTCACACAACAGATGCATGCAGCCTTGGATACGGATTTTAAGAAGCTTGGAAATGTCTTGAAAAATGCGGGAGAATCGCAGGCTGCCAGCACGGCAAATGTTGCGGAAATGGTGGAGGCAGTCACAACCTTAGTGGACGTAAACCGCAGTGTACAGGAGGCGCTCTCAAGTGTCATGGAGAGGCAGGAGCTGTTTGCAAAACAGCTTGATGACCAGAAGGAAATGCTGGCAGATCTGTGCAGCGATATGAGTGATGAGATCAGCAGCCAGCTATATACATTTGAGCAGATGAGGAATTTGTATGAAAAATAGGCGAAGAAACAGAAAAGTATACGCGGAGCACAGCTACTGGCAGTCTTATTCAGACATGATGGCAGCGCTTTTGCTGATCTTTATATTGCTGATTGCGATAACGCTTGCGATATACAGACAGAAAACAAATGATCTCGATCGGACAAGGCTTGATCTGAGCACCGCACAGAGCAAGTTAGATGCGACAATCGCTGATTTGGAGCTTTCCAAGTCAGAGCTCGAGAAATCCAATGAGGAGCTGGCATTGTCGCTGGCGGAATTACAGCAGGCTTATGAACAGGCAGCTCTGACACAGGAAGAACTCAACAATGCCTATCTGGAGATCGAAAATGCAAAACAGGAGCTGACGACGACAAAGCAGGAATTGCAGGATATCGTCGGTATCCGCACAGATATTATCGGGGCGCTGCAATCAGCTTTCAGCAATTCTACGATGAAAGTGGATGCACAGACAGGCTCCATTACATTTTCATCGGATGTGCTTTTCCGGTATAACAGCGCCTCGCTGACAGCAGAGAGTAAGGAGACGCTGCAAAACATTATTCCCAAATACCTCGATGTGCTGCTTCAGGACCAGTTTCGCGATTATATTGCCGAGATTATTATTGAGGGGCATACAGACACAGACGGGGGGTATCAGAGCAACATGGAGCTATCCTATGAGCGCGCAAATGCGGTGGCGGATTTCTGTCTCGATGAAAGGAACGGACTCAGCGAGACAGAGATTACACAGCTTCAAAAGCTTCTGACAGTCAACGGAAAATCGTGGAGCAATCCAGTTTACCAGAAGGACAGCGCAGGAAATCCCACAAAAGAGGTAGATATGTCTGCTTCCAGAAGAGTAGAGATCAAGTTTCGGCTGAAAGAGGATGAGATGATTAAGAAGATTGCGGGGATCTTGGCGCAGGAGTAGGGAGTCATGCATCCCACTTCCCGCCCCGCAGTATGACATTCGCGGTAAATTTCCCCGCCTCATAGTGGAACCGGCTGTATCCGCCGTTCTTTTCCGCGGTATGGCGCACCGCTTGTAAACCTATGCCCTCCCCCGGACGCTTGGAGGAGAGGAACACACCGTCTTTCTCCCGTATCATTTTATCATAGGTATTCTCCACGGACAGCAGCACCATGTATTCAGAGTATAAGTATGCCTGCACGCTGGTCTGACGCCTATCGGGGGCAGTCTTGATACCTGCCTCCAACGCATTTTCAAGGAGGTTGGACAATACGGAACACAACTCAATCTCCAATACCGGAAGCTGGGCAGGCAGATCAAGCGAAAATGTGAGCGGGATGCCGTGTTCTCTGTAAAGTGCCGCGAAATAGCCTGCCACGCCATCCACGGCAGTATTCTGGCACAGACCAAGATCACTGTCTGGGATGCTGCCCTGCACTTCGTCAAGGTATGCAGTCAGGCTTTCCCATTTCTTCTGTGCGGCAAAGCTCTGTAGAATGTGGAAATGGTGGCGCATATCGTGCCGTGCGTGGCGCGTCTGCTCAATGGCAGCGCGGAGGCTGGCGTACCGCGCCTGCTGCATGGAGAGAAGCTGGTTCTCGCGCCGCAGGCGGTCATTGCGGTTTAAGCTGGACGCCATGAGATAGAAGAGCGCATAGAACAACAATAGCAAAACCAGCAGCACAAAGCTGAACAGAATATAAAGCAGCCGGAGCCGTCCATATGTCAGGATATTTGGATTCTTTGGAATCATAAAAAAGTTCAGACCGATAAATAAAATCGGCAGAAGCCAAAACATATACCACGTCTGTGCAAAAGCATCCTCCTCCAGCAGCTTCTTGGAGGCATGTGTCGTAGGATGCCAGACAGCCAGTACCGATACACAGCACAGCACAAGCCAGAACAAAGCACCGCGCAGAGAGAGGGGCGGCGCAAAATCGCCCGGACTCAGGATACCATTCACCGCTATGGCAGTGCTGCCCAGACAGGAGAAAACGCCGCATATGGCAAGAAAGACACTGATAGACTTCCAGCGGGTAATACTGAGCGTATGGACATAGAAAAATCCCATTATAGCAGTGGCGGGGAAAAACAGCCAGACCGTTCCCACATGAAAAAGACAGCTTACAGCGCCGCAGGCAGCACAGAGAAAGAGAACCAGCGGAACAGTTACCGCTGCAAGCTTTGCGGGCGGTATCCGCAGGCAGTCTCTCATCGGCAGGTATGCGACAAGCATTCCCGGAAGCAAGATCATAAGTTCTAATGCAGTACATAAAAACTGTGTCATTGACAAACCCTCCTTTCAAATAGAAAATCACCAAAAGCTGTCTTGGCATTTTTGGCAAGGCCGCGGCTGACAGAAATTCTCTTTCCATTTTTCAGAATAAACTCTGTGCCGTCAAAATCTGCGGCGTGTTCCATGTTCAGGATGGTACCGCGGCTGCATGAGAAGAAACGCCTGTCCGCAAGACACGCGCTAAACTCATGGAAAGTCTGGCGGGTCATAATTTCCGACCCGTCTGTCCTGTAGATATGCATATGATGCTGGTGATGCTCTGCATAGAGAATTTCTCCAAAACGCAGGCGTATGGAACCGCCTGCGGTGTTCACATCTATATATTTGTCACCGATCAGGAGCCGTCTGGCGATCTCGTCAAACAGAGCCGTAAGGACCGCTTCTGTGCAGGGTTTTACCAGATAATGAAAAGCCCGGACACGGAAACCGTCTAGGGCATGTTCGGTGGAGGTAGTGGTGAACACCAGCAGGCAGTCCGTATCAAAGCGGCGCAGCGCCTCCGCCGTGTGCACACCGTTTTCATTTCCCATATAGATATCGAGAAATACAAGGTCAAACCGTTCTCTGCCAGCGGCAGTAAGGAACGCAGCGCCGGAATCAAAACACAAGATTACAGCATCAATGAAAAGACGGTCTAGCTGTGCAGCAAGCGCTGATTTTAAGCCTTCCTGATCTGACACAATATCATCGACAATGGCAATCCGCATGGAAAGCCCCCCTTTTATTCTAACATCGAAAATAATTTATCACTCATTGTATCATAGCACAAAATTGGCTGTGTGAACAGCAGCAAAATATTGACTTTACATGCTATTGAGAATCCGTTATAATAAACGTAACATATAACAACTGTTTCATGATATAAAGGCGGTGGAAGGATGGTAGAAGAAATGAGCAAAGAAGAACTTATGAAAATAACCGTTGAAGAGTTTTCACGGCTTCAAGACTGGATGCTGCTATCAGAAAAAGATTCTGAAGCCTATAAGGGGATGAAAAAAAGATATGACGAATTAAAAGTGATACTTGCAAGTCTTAATGTAAATATTACAGGAATTGATAAGATCAAAGAATAAAAACGGAGAAACACTGAATCAGACGAACCTGCACTTTTTAACCATTCGTGCCAGATTTTAACCATTCGTGCCACATCTATAGAAAAAAACGCGCAAATATGTATACTGATAATAGATGCCTGTAAATCGTGGCAGAGAAAATTATCGCCGAAAATGGTAAGGAACTGTAGGAAGAGGTTGCGTGGTATGTTCAGTGATGAGACAATTTTAGACAGACAGACAGACAGACAGACAGACATAGTTAAGTAATTAGAGTATTT
>VSNR01000167.1 GCA_009774345.1 Lachnospiraceae bacterium
TCAAAGCTTAGAGCATATCTGGAGGTGCTGATATGAAGAACGCAATGCAATTAAAGGCAATTATTAAAAATATTGCAAAAGAAAAGCACATATCAGCACAGCTTGTAATGCAGAATTTTATGTTGGAGAGATTACTGGAACGAAAATCTATCTCAAAATATCAGCGGAACTTTATCTTGAAAGGCGGATTTTTGATTGCTGCATTGGTGGGGATTGATACCAGAGCAACTATGGATATGGACGCAACAATAAAGGAACTTCCCGTAAATGAACAGACTGTCCGGAAAATGTTTGAGGAAATCTGTAAAACAGAATTAGCTGATGATGTGACATTTAGCTTTCAGAATATTGGAAAAATTCGTGAAGGAGATGAATATACAGGATATCGTATTTCATTATCAGCAAATTATCCGCCCATGGCAGTTCCTCTAAAGCTAGATATTACTACGGGTGATAAGATAACGCCAAAAGAAATTGAATATCAATTCAAACTTCTTTTAGAAGATAGAAATATCTCTGTGCTTGCATATAACCTTGAAACAATAATGGCAGAGAAGCTGGAAACGGTAATAACCAGAGGTGATCAGAATACAAGACCGAGAGATTATTATGATATATACATATTGACTAAGCTGCAATATTCAAATATAGAACCTGATTCGTTAAAGGCAGCATTCAAAGCGACAGCGGATAAACGTGGTTCGGCAGTGGTGGTTAAGGATTATCGTAAAATTATGAATACGGTAAGGAATAGTGAAGTTATGCAGAGACAGTGGAAGAACTATCAAAAGGATTTTGAATATGCAACAAATATTGTATTTGAGGAAACGTGTGATGCGGTAGTACAGTTGATGGATTTGCTTGCAGATATTTAAGACCAAGTCTGCGGCTGCCATTTCCGATTTTAATACATTGTGATTAGTATCATAATTTCCTGTTTTCTTGTTTATCTCACTATTTCGGCGCCTTTTGGCGTTTTTATGCTGGTCAGATTGCCTTCGGCATCATAGCCGTTGCCCCGGATATACTCTGTTTTCTGAACCAGCCAGCCATTCTTGTTGTAGCTGTAGCGGGTTTTGTGCCGTATGCCTTCCTCTACCAGATGTTCTTCTAAGATGATGTTGCCAAGGCAGTCATACTCATAGTGCATCTGTGCGCCAAAGTCATCTTTTACCAGTGTCAGATGGTTGTTCTGATCATAGGAAAAGTGGATTCTGTGCCAGCTGTCGGGATTATTGTCCCGCTCTACCTCCTGCTGTCCGTAGGCTTCTTCGATCTTATTGCCTGCGCGGTCATAGGTATAGTTGACAACACGGTAGTATGTCGTATCTCCTTCCCTGCGGATGCTGGTCTGCGCTTTTGTAAGCTGTCCCGCTCCATTGTAGGCATACAGCGTCTCCTGCCCTTCTCCGTCCGTCTCCCGGATGGTCTGCCCGGCTCCGTTGTAGGTATAGGTATGCAGTATGTTTCCGTCGGGATCCTGTATCTGTGTCAGGCGGCCTGCTCTGTCATAGGCATAGCTGTATCCTGCACCGTCGTCAATACCTGCATCATACGCTTCCGGCAGCACCTGCTTTGTCAGATTTCCGTCGGCATCATAGAATCTGCGCTCTGTGCCGCCATCTGCATAGCGGATGCGGATGCAGTTTCCATCCTTATCATACTCATACCGGGTGCCGTCTCCGTTTTCGCCCTGCTCTGCATAGCTTACCGGGTGGATCTCACGGGTGATGTCGCCGTCAAAGTTACGGAATACCCGTTCGTGTGACCGCAGCGGGGTGATCGTATCTATGACGCGTTCCAGGTAATCATATTTGTATTCGTATCCTTTTCCCTGCGTTTCCCACTGGATCGGCGAATAGTACGCCTGCATGTTTCCCATGCGGTCATAGATGATGTGGCTAGTATAACCCTCCCCGTCGGTGCGGCTGGTGACAAAGTTGCGGGAGTTATAACTAAGCTCCACCGTGCCGTAAGTATTTTCAATGGACATTCTTCGTCCTACGCGGTCGTAGGTGTAGTCTGTCGCCTCTCCCTTTGGCGTGATCAGCCGGACAGGGTGCGCGCTGGTTTTATTATACTCCCATCTGGTGGTATTGCCAAGTGCGTCTGTCTGTGCGGTGCATCTTCCGCGAGCGTCGTATTCATAAGAAGTCTCCTGCCATCTTCCCTCCTCAAGCTTTGTCTTTGTAAAGAGAAGGTTGTGTTCTGCATCATAATGGTTTTGTCTCTCGCGCCCTTCACTGTCCCATGTGCGTATCAGGTCGTGGTTTTCGTCATATTCATGGCACAGGGTGAAGCCGTCCGGTGCTATCTCTCGTGTCAGACGCCCGTAAGCGTCGTATTCCCACCGATTTTCTGCCCCAGTGCGGCTGGTTTCTCTTGTCCTGAGATTCTGGCCGGAGTATTCATAGGAAATTTCTGTTCCATCCTCAAAGATCGTGCGCTCTGTAAGCAGCTCTTTACTGTACTCATAAACCTCCGTCTTTCCGGTTTCACTGTAATAGACGCTGTTTCTTCTGTGTGCATCGTCATATGTAAATGTCTGGCAGATGCCTTCCGGGAAGCGCTGCTTTGTGATTCTGCCTTTCGGGTCATATGCATACAGTTTCCTGCGCGTTCCTTTACGGTCGCAGGAATGCTCATGCCAAAGAATGGGTGGAAAGATATCATAAAACATCTGCTGATTGAAACATAAGAAAAACTGTGATACTATGATTACAGGAGATAAAAATATTCGTTTCAGGAGAAAAAGCCTTCATAGCTGAAAATATAGGAGAAAGCAGCACGTATAAAAACTTACCGGAACAGGAGATCGCCAGAATACATGGATACACAAGATAAAGAAAATATACAGAAAGAAATCACACAGAAAAAACAGACTCAGAAGAAACAGACACGAAAAAAACAAACACAGAAAAAACAGACTCAAAATAAACAGACTGACAATCCACATGACAAGGGATACAAAAGAATATTTTCTATAAAAAAGCATTTTCTCCACTTCATTAAAAAGTACATCGCGCTTGAATGGATGATGGAACTCAAAGAAGAGGATTTGGAACTGATTGACAAGGAGTTTATTACAGATCAGTTTGATACCTATGAATCCGATTTGGTCTACAAGGTGTATACAAAGGAAAGCGTAATATATTTATTCTTTCTTCTTGAGCTGCAAAGTTACAATGATTTTACGATGCCCTTTCGGTTACTGGTATATATGACGGCGATCTGGCTTGACCACTTTAAAAACTGTGATAAAAATATACGCAGCCAAAAGAGCTACAGGCTTCCAGCTATTATGCCCATCGTTCTGCATAACAGCGAGCGGAACTGGACTGCCTCGTGCAAGTTCAGCCAGATGATAAGTAATGCAGAGCTGTTTGGAAAATATGTTGTAGATTTTGAGTATGCGCTGGTCTCTGTCAATACACTTACGGAATCAAAAATCAGCAATTCAAACACTCTGATAGACAACATCTTTCTTGCAGACAAGAAAAGGACGAGGCAGGACTGGACAGACGGCATCGCAGAGCTGATGCACCGGATCCGAGCAATGGATACCAATGACTTGAATGAATGGATTACATGGTTTTCAAATGTAATACGGAAACTGAACGAAGACGAACGTGGGGAATTGATAACGCAGTTAAAAGAAGGAGATGAAAAGGATATGTGTAGTTCATTTGAAAGACTGTTAAATAAGGAAAAAACCGAGGGCAAAGCAGAAGCTGTAATTGAACTCCTTGAAGATCTTGGAGAACTTCCAGATTCACTAAAAACCTGCATTATGGAACAAACCGATACCGAATTGCTGAGAAAATGGCTTAAAGTCGCCGCAAAAGCAACGTCTATAGATGAGTTTGAACAGGCTGTAGGATTTGTGCAGGTATAGTGATATCAATGCATATTAAACAGAACTATAAGTAAGAGGAATCTCTGCCACAGACAGGATACTCCTCTTACTTATAGTTCTGTATTTCATTCTTGTATGCAGTTTATCAGTCTCCGCTCCTCTGAGCCGTCTTTCTTTCCCACCCAGTAACTTTGCCAGTGCCTTATGCGCACATGTGGCGTTACACGATGCTTTTCTATTGGACTTATTGTCTGATCATTGTTTCCCATCAGGAGGTATGATTTCCCCTCTCCTTATGTTGCTGTCCGTGCCTGGTATGGTGTGCAATAGCCGTTATAGCTGTGTGGGCGCACATGGTTGTAGGTCGCATAGGCGAATTCCTCCACCGTCTGGTACAGTTCCTCATCTGTCCGGAATTCTTACAGGTTGGTGCATTCATTCTTCAAGGTGTTGAAGTACCTCTCCATTGGCGTATTATCGTATGGGTATCCGGCTTTACTCATGCTCTGGGACACATGGGCAGACTCACAGAACTCTACAAAAGCCTTTGACGTATACTGGCTTCCCTGGTCACTGTGCAGGATCAGCCCGTCTTTTGAAAGGTGCTGTGAATCCAACGCCTTCTTCAGCGTGCGGATTGCCAGGTCACTGGTGATATGCTGGTCTGTTATGCTGGCGATCACACTGCGGTCATAGAGGTCTATGATGGTGCAGTTATAACGGACCTTCCCAGTTTTCAGAAATAGATATGTGAAATCTGTACACCACTTTTGGTTTGGCTTGTCCGCATGGAAGTCCTGCCTCAGCCTGTTTTCGAATATTTTATGCGGCTTCCCTGGCTTCGTCCCCGGTTTTTTAGGGCGGACGATGGAATGCAGGCCCATTTCAATATTCATATATTTATGGATGGTTGTGGTGCTGTAGTGGTATCCTTCACGCTCCAAATAGGCCGCCATGCTGCGATAGCCGTCAACACCGTTGTGCCTGTGGTAAATCTCATCAATCTTCTCCCGGACTTTTGCTTTTTGGGCAAAATAATCCGCCTTCCGGTGTTTCCGGTAGTTATAGTAGGCATTCGGGCAGATCCCCAGGCGCCGGAGCAGCCAGCGGGTGCCGAACTCTTCATGGTATTGGTCAATAAACTGGTAAGCTCCTAACCGATTTCCTTTGCAAAGAATGCCGCCGCTTTTTTAGGAATGCAATCTCCTTGCGTAATTCTTCATTCTCCCGTTTTAAACGGAGGTTCTCCTTCATAGAGTCATAATCTTCTTTGGCTTGCGGGTCTGTCTGGCATTCTTTGCTGAATTCGCTGCACCACTTAGAGATGCTGGCTTTGGATACCCCATACTCTGCGGTGATGCTTTTGTAGGTCCGTCCTTCTTCCTCATGGAGACGGACGATCTTCTTCTTAAATTCGGGAGTGTAGTTTTGCGACATAATAAGTACCTCTTTCCTTGTGTTATTGATTATATCTCATTAGCCACTCCCGTTACAACTTTATTATAGCACTTCAAAGCTGAAGAGGATGTACTATGAGTGGGATAAGGTGAATCAGTACGTGATGGATTGGCTTGTCAGGGTCTTTGGCGCAGAGCATCAATCATATGAGATTTATACTCTTAATGTTGATAAGCTTTTAGAATTTGTGTGTTGAAGGATAAAAGATTTAGCCAATATATGTTGAAGGTATTGAGATAGGGCTAACCAGGTAGTTGCTTCGTTAGATGTCTGAGTAGTTAGGATTTCACCAGTGCTGTCAGTGTTGTCAGGGTTTCCCCAGAATCCGACGGGGGACTGGTAAAATGTGGTGAAATCTGTTGGTCCGCTGCCTCTGTAATAGCTGTCGGTCTGTGATGTCATAAAGCATATTCTGGCGCATCCACCTGGAAAACTGCTGTCTGCCGTGTTGACACAATGCGCAATTCTGCCATCTTCAAGTTCCATGACGGCAATATCGCCTGTTTTGAGCTCTTCGGGAGCTATTTTATTACAGGTTTCGGAAATTCTTTCCATGTCCATGAGTCCTTCAGGGACATATCCAAAAGTATACATATAAAGCATTTGGATATATTCGGGGTTTCCGATTCCGGTCAGTCCTGCCATGCCTTTGGGACATCTGTCTGACGGGACAATGCCCCCGCCCCAGTCCGCACCGTTTTCCATGTAGGCAAGCTTCCTGTTATATCTGAATGCCGTGCGGCATAGCAGCATGGCATAGGATTCGTTTGTCCTGCGGTCTGTTTCAATAGTTCTTGTAATCAGAGGACCTTCATCCCCATCATCGCCCAGCAGCATATCCTCTGTCATGCTGTCCAGTTTATTCAGCAGGGACTGCTCCTGTGGGGTGAGGGGGACAAAATCTTCAGGATACCGGGCTCTCCTGTCGGCATCCATCTCGGTATCTCCCCACTTTTCAAATGCAGCCTGATGTTCTTCAAGTGTGCTGCCGTAAGAGATGTCGTCCGTGATTTTCAGGCTTCCTTTTTTGACACAGTTGTATGCCTGCGGTATGAGCAGCATTGTTTTCTCGTCAAGAACCTCAGTTGTGAAGTTCTTAAAACAGCCGTGTCTCTCCCTGGCTTCCTTCAGGATTTCGCTTTCTGTCAGCTCTTCTGGAAATTCGTCCCCGCCTATGATAACGGGTTCTGTATAGTTGCTGTACAAGGTTACCGGCAGCCTGTACCTGACAGGTTTTGTGCCTTTTTTGCTTTCTTTTTTTGTGCCCTGCTTTTTTTCAGGCTTTTTTGCTTCCTCCTTCTTCATGTCTGGTATTAATGTGCTCTGGAAAAATGAAGTTAAATCCATGATGGTCCTCCTTTAAAAATGAAATTTCTCCTCAATCTGTTTCACTGTGGTCTGACTCTTCACAAGGTATTCTTCGGGAAACCCTCCGTCCAATGCTGCAAGATGGATCAGCAGCCCCCTCTGCATACAAAACTCTTCCTTCTGGATAACGTGTTTTCCGGCCATATAGTAATCGTCATTGATTTCTGAGCCGAAAAAGCTGGAAATAATACCCTGGAAATCGGATATTTCCTGTACGGGCGGGTGTTTTGTTTCGCCCCAGCATACACTTCCTCCATATGAATCCACGTTGCCAAACGGGAACGCGTACAGCTGCGTGTCTGTCCCCAGTTCGGAGCAGTCTCTGATCCTAACCGCAAACACCCGTGTTACGGACAGGCGCCCGTTTTCCGATTCAAAATAAAACAGAAGTGACGGGAATGGCACGATATAGATGTGTCCCACATAATTCAGCACCTGTCTGTCGGCGGGGATGAAGAATAAGGCCCTCATGGAGCTTCCATTTCCTGCCCCGATCACAAGCCCTCTGGTCTGCCCGGGTCCGGTAAACATTCCGGGCGGGTTGAAATAATATGTCCATTCCGGTCTGGACAAAGCATTATTGCTTTTCAGAATGATACCATAAAAATCCTCCAGTTTAATCTTCTTTCTTGATACTTTTCCGTCATTGTCCGAGACCTCGCAGGTTACCATGCCTGCCTCGCCAGAATCGATTGTAAATATTGTGTGCACTGTGGCTCCTCCCTTAAAAAATAAATTTTTTCTTTTTCTGTCCCTGTATCCTGTGGATACTGTCTGTCATGAACCTGCAGAACCGGAAACTGCCCTCTGCTTTTCTTAACAGCAGCTCCGTTTTTGGAATGAGCCTTTCGATGTCCTCAATTGAAATGTCCATCCCGTACAGCTCACCGACAGTCCTGGCATTCAGGATCTGGAAAAAAATATCCTCGTCCCTGTCCGCGCTGTTCGGCAGATTTCCGGCTTCCTTTAAGCCTTCCAGGAACTTTTTTAAAAATTCTTCATTTGCTGTTTCCATACAGCCCTCCTTTTTATTACAGGCACAAAAAAAGCATCCGTGCGGTATACGCATTGATGCCATAAATGTGCCTTTATTGATGCCTTGCGGCTGGTCTTCCCATATCAGGGAAAAACATAAAAAATAACAGATACAGGTGGATTGTAGCATAAAGGTGCTGATTAATCAACAGGAATTTTAACCGGATGGGAAGGATATCTTTAGACAGAAACAGTGCAATAAAGTTTATGGGCTTTATTGCACTATTTTGTCAGTCAGTGATCCTCTTTTATTAAATTTTCATCATTATGCCGATCAGACTGGCATGGAGAGTTTTTCCTGAATTTCCAAAACCTCTTCCTCTGTCATGCTCAGTATTTCCGCAATGGATTCAACAGAAAAACCCTGTTTTAATGCCTTTTCTGCAGCTTTTTCTATAACTTCTTTAGTAACTTTTGCAGTTGCCTCCTTTACGGCGCGTATTTTTTCATCCTCAAATAACCGTCCTACTTTTGTCATACCCAGATTCCTTTCTTTATCGTTAATGATATATTAGATATTTTCCATGTGCAGGGATCTGCAGGTAACTTATCTTTAGCCATTAGTAATGAATTAAAGTTCCAGGACTGTAATTCACTATTTCCGTCAGTAATGGTTTGTTTCCGCGGAGCTTTTATCTTATATCAGTCAGACTGGCATGGAGAGTTTTTCCTGAATTTCCAGAACCTCTTCCTCTGTCATGCTCAGTATTTCCGCAATGGATTCAACAGAAAAACCCTGTTTCAATGCCTTTTCTGCAGCTTTTTCTGTAACTTCCCCTGTAACTTTTTGGGTAACTTCTTTCGTAACTCTCTCAGTTGCTTCCTTTACGGCGCGGATTTTTTCATCCTCAAATAACTGTCCTACTTTTGTCATACCCAGATTCCTTTCTTTATCGTTAATGATATATTAGATATTTTCCATGTGCAGGGATCTGCAGGTAACTTATCTTTAGCCATTAGTAATGAATTAAAGCTCCAGGACTGTAATTCACTATTTCCGTCAGTAATGGTTTGTTTCCGCGGAGCTTTTATCTTATATTAGTCAGACTGGCATGGAGAGTTTTTCCTGAATTTCCAAAACCTCTTCCTCTGTCATGCTCAGTATTTCCGCAATGTCCTCAACAGAAAAACCCTGTTTCAATGCCTTTTCTGCTGCTTTTTCTGTAACTTCTTTAGTAACTTTTTCCGTTACCTTTACAGTTGCCTCCTTTACGGCGCGGATTTTTTCATCCTCAAATAACTGTCCTACTTTTGTCATACCCAGATACCTCCTTATCATGTCCATGTTTTCTTCTTCGATCACCTTATCTGCAAATACCGCAATCCCGGACAGGACAAAAACCCGCTGTTCCTCGTCCTCCATCTGGTTTGCCATGTGCACGGACTGTCCGATCGATTTGTTCTTCTCATCCTTCCCCCTGTATGTCAGCGGTAAAATGATAAACTCCATAAGCTCCTCTTCGCTGAGCGGAATCCTGTCTGCAACTTTCTGGTAAAGCCGCCTGGAAATTTCTTCCGAATTCATTTCTGAAAGAAAAACAGACTGTGTTTCCAGTTTCAGGCAGCCTGCATCCAGCAGGTCGGAAGTCTCTGACCGCTCCACATCCGCCGTATATATTACAATCATACGGACAATCACGTCTTTTTTCCACTGTCTGCCGTAATGTTCTGATACATGATTGACATATCTTACTCATACTTCGCATACTAAAAACAGGCATATCATTGGAAGCTATGCCACCTTGGGTATCTGAAAACGGTTTTT
>VSNR01000168.1 GCA_009774345.1 Lachnospiraceae bacterium
ATCAAATACCTTCAAAATATATTACCAGTTACTTCTAATATCGGCATTCTTAGAACCAAACTTAATAGCCATTGGCAGACAAAAAACAATTCTTTCCAAAATTATCAGAATATATAAATACGCGCGCCTGACGCAGCCGCAAAGCGGCATATTTCCTTATGCGGCTGTGTGCATCCTATTATACCGCTGCTGCCTGACGCAGGCGAAGCAGCACCTTCTTCTCCATCCGGCTCACCTGCACCTGACTCATTCCCAGTTTCCCGGCGACCTGCATCTGCGTCTTATTCTCAAAATATCGAAGCTGTATCAGATACTTCTCGCGCTCATCAAGCCCGCCAAGGAGCTTCTCCAAAAGCAGCTTGTTGACAATCTCATCACTCTCGCCCTCACTGCCGAGCATGTCCACCAGAAGCACCTCGCTGCCGTCAGACTCATACACGGTCTTGTAGATCGACTCCACTTCCCGCCCCGCATCGAGCGCTGTGATAATATCCTCCACGGCAATTCCAGATTCTTTCGCCAGCTCTGAGACGGTCGGCTCCCGCCCCGCCTTCTGGCAGTATGCTTCCCGGATGCTTTTGAGCCTTCTGCCGTTTTCTTTGATACTCCTGCTCACCTTGATCATCCCGTCGTCTCTTAAAAATCTCCGTATCTCTCCCATAATGACTGGAACGGCATACGTTGAAAAACACACGCCATACTCCAGATCAAACTTCTCTATCGCCTTCACCAGACCCATTGCACCAATCTGGAACAAATCCTCCATCTCAACACTGCCTCTGCCCGCAAAGCGCTTTAACACATGGTGTACCAGCCCTGTATTTTTCTCATAAAGCTGTTCTATCGCATCCTTTTCTCCTCTCTGTGCCCTGATAAAAAGTTCCCTCTCCTCCATAGCTCATACCCTGCTGCCGCTGCTGTTCCACACCGCTGCCTGCAAAATCGGCACCAGCTCTTCTTCGGCGCCAAAGCTTTTCCACATATGTACAACAGTTCCCTCTCCGATACTGCTCTCGACCTCCAGACGGTCCATAAAGGCCTCCATGAAGGAAAATCCCATGCCAGACCGTTCATTTTCTGCTGCGGAAGTGTAAAGAGGCTGCATTGCCTGCGCTACGTCGGCGATTCCCACGCCCGTGTCGCTGATCTCCACCGACAGCTCATTTTCCTCTGTGAGGTGCGCCCGCATGACAACGCGCCCTCCCTGCTCCCTATAACCGTGTATGATCGCATTGGTCACTGCCTCCGACACAGCTGTCTTGACATCTTCCAGCTCATCGAGCGTGGGGTCTACCCGCGATATAAAGGCAGCAATCACCACCCGCGCAAGCCCTTCATTTTCTGATATGGCATCAAACTCTATACAGATCTCATTCTCTGCAAACCGTTTGCTTCGCCTTGTTCCATTCTGATTTTCCATATTCTTGTCTCTCCTATTTTAAATTATTTACCGTCTTACGTCAGTATTTCTATAATAGACGACATTCCTGATGCCCGCAGAAGCCTTCCAATGCGCTCACTCGCGTTGATGGCATAGACCTTTCCGCCAAAACAGGAAATCTTCCGATACCGCCCGATAATGATACCCAGCCCGGAACTGTCCATAAAAGTTGTGTTCTCAAAGTCAAATACAATATTTTTTACCTTGTCATCCAAGATGAGCTGGTCTGCACACTCCCGAATGTTTGCAGCGCCGTGATGGTCCACTTCACCGGGCATTTTGATGCACAGATAATCATCAATGATCGCATATTCCTCCATCTTCTTTTCCATTTATATGCCTCCTTAATAATATAGAAAATCGAGTAGGGGAATGACCTTCTCTCCTACTCACCGTGCGCCCCATGCGCCGCCTTAGCGGCATACTTCCCCTGCATGGGGCTGCACATAAAAAGACATGCCCGTTAAAGCATGTCCTCCTTTGTGTATTATTCGCCTTGAATCTCCTTGATGTACCCCTGTGATTTTCTCGCTTTTGCAGTCCCCGGGAAAAGCTCGATCACCTGCTCATAAATCTCTACTGCCTTGTCCAGATTTCCAGTCTTGTTATAAGAATTACCCAGATTGTACAGCGCTTCCCCATTGGTGGGATCATAATCATATGCCCGCTCAAGCTGTTTGATCGCGTTCTCATAGTCCTCTTCCCGGAATGCCGCATACCCTACATCATAACACTTCCTTGCGACAACCCTGCCGATACTGCCCTTCAAGGCATCATACAGTGATTTAAAACTATCCGTAGCTTCATTTTGCAGATACTCGTCACTGATCTTTTCCAGCGCGTCCGCAACTGCCATCTCATCCCCAGTCTTGTTCATGTGCATCAAAACGGCTTCAATCAAATCCGTATTCGCCTGTATCTGCACTTTATTTGCCTGTGCCTCCGTCAGGCTGTTGGTCAGTGTATCTTTTTCCTGCGTCAGCTCTTGAATCTGTGCGGTCAGCTCTGTCGCCTCTACGGTCTTGGCATCCAACAGTTCACTGACCTCTTTGTATTTCACATCCACCGCATCCCGAGCCTGCTGTATTCTCGCCGGCAGTATCATAAACCATGCGACGCCGATGCCGATCACCATGCCGATCACCATATTGACCACCGTCTGCAATACGGACCTGTCTTTTTTATTGACAGGCTGTATGACTGTCTCATTGCCGCTCTGATATACGATTGCTTCCTTCTTTTTGCGCGTGCGCTCCTCCTCAGCCGGCGTCATCTCCTCCACCTCTTTGAGATAGCGCAGCGTCATAGTATTGTTCGCGTCGATGCTGAGTGCTTTGTCAAGTTCCTTTTTTGCCTTGTCCAACTCCTGATTTTTGAGGTATAAAAGCGCCAAGAGCTGCCTTGCCTGCACAAATCTGGAATTCATCGAGACCACCTTTTTGAGCTGTATCACTGCCAGATCGAGACTGTCCTGCTGACAGTAGTTCAGCGCCATATTGTATTTCTTGATCGTCTGGTTATAGGCATCGAGCCGTCCCGGGTTGTTCTGTATCATATCTATGTAATCATTTGCGATATTTTTCTCGCTCCTGATATTTTTGCTCATGACCCACTCACTCAGCGCTGCCACGACCTCGCCCCGCTCAAAATACACAAGCCCCAGCAGATTTCTGGCTTCTGTATGATACTTATTCAGCTTGAGACACTGCCGCAAGCTTGCCACTGCCCCCGACAGATCTCTTACCTTCGCTTTCTCCAGTGCATCATTATAAAAGCGGTTGGCAGCATACATGATTTTCTTATATAATCCTACGTCAGCGCCGCATCCAGTGCAAAAATCCTTCTCCGACAACAGACATCCACAATTAAAGCAAAACATCTCAAGCTCCCCTACTCTTCCTTCGATTCTTTTACCAGCTTGACCAGCACATCCGCAAGGTCCGTCACATCCTGATTGTATATCGCGTCCTCGACATCCTCCACCTCAAGGCTTGGATGAAATTTTTTCAATTCTTCCTCAAAATCAATCATCATAATCCTCCATAACGCTCTCCACAAGACCTGCCAGATACAGCGACCCGACAATATATATCCTGCCCGTATCCCCGCGGACTGACAGACCAAAAGCAAGTGCATCCTCTATCTTTTCATAGGTATGTATCTTCTGTGTCCTCTTATCCATATACTTCTCAAACAGTATGCGAAGCGTTTCCAGATCAGTTCCCCGCGCTCCCGGTATCTGTGTCACCACAAAGTCTGTCACCATCTCAAGCCCGCAGAGCATCCGAATCATCGGTTCATACTGCTTATCGCTGACCACGGAAAAGACCACCACACACCTCTGTGTATACAGCTGTTCCCCGGACAGCCTCTGCATCAGATGCAAAGACTGCACAAACGCCTCAATGCCATCCTCATTGTGCGCCCCATCGACAAACACGCCGGGGCGGAGTTCTTCCATACGGCACGCCCAGCGCATAGCTTTGATGCCCTCCCGAATAGATGACGCAGTTATTTTATCCAGTTTGTGCTGCTGTAAAACCTCAGCCGTGCGAATCGCTACCGCTGCATTCTCCGCCTGATAAGCCGCAGTCGTGCCTGCAATCAATCTACCATAACCATAATAACGACTGACAACAGAAAAATCAATGAATTTTTTCTGAATTTCATTGATTTTGTAGTCATTTTCCGACACGCTGTGGCAGGCGCAGCCAAGTTCCTGCGCTTTTTTACAAATAACAGCAGAAGCCGCACTTCTTCTAGCAGAGAATACGACAGGCACGCCCGCCTTGAGAATCCCGGCCTTTTCAGCCGCGATCTTCTCAATCGTATCTCCGAGATAGGCCATATGATCGAATCCGATCTCTGTGATGACGCTCACCGAGGGGCATCTGACTACATTGGTCGTATCCAGACGGCCCCCAAGCCCTGTCTCCAAGATTGTGACCTTGACATCCGCCCTTGCAAACACATAGATTCCCATAAAAAATAACCGCTCAAAATACGTCGGACAATAGTCTGGCTTCCTATTGCGGTACTGTCCAATCTGAACCGCCAGCCAGTTGAACGCCTCGAGAAACGCCTCCTCAGAAATCATACTGCCATCAATGCAAAACCGCTCCCGTGTCGTGACCAGATGCGGCGAAGTGAACATGGCTGTCCGGTATCCGCTATGTCTGCATATACTCTCCAAAAACGCGCACACAGACCCTTTTCCATTTGTGCCCGCCACATGTATGATACGCCCTAAACGCGCCTCACGATATCTGCCATTCTCACAATTCTGTATAAACTCATAAAACCCTTCTGTGTCCTCCAAAGGATTTTTTTTGGTAAATCTTGGCACTTCCTCCAATAAATGTTCTGCCTCCGCATAATTTTGCGCAAACCTCTCCTGCATTCCCATCCCCCTGAAGCGTTGTTTTTGCACTATGGGTGCCCGTGTGCATAAAAAAGGGCCGCCTTTTACCGCGAACCCTTTTTCCATTTATTTAGATAACCACCACGGTTCCGACAATCACGCCATTCTGCGCAGAGTATTCCATAAAACTTGTATCACGGTTAATGATCATCTTATTATCATCAATGCTGATCACCGTTCCTTTATGAATATTCCCGCTTATCCTGATTTTCGCTTCTCTCGACTTTAAAATCGTGCTCTCCAAATCATCAACCTGTTTCTTGGTTCTGATACAGCGAATATAGATCTCGCTCTTCTTCGTCTTTAACTCATTCAGATGCGCCTGCAACTGTTCGCTAAGCTCTCCTGTCTGCTGTCTGACACGCAGTATTTTCGCCATTCTTGCCGCCACTTCATCGAGTTCCTGATTCAGTTTTGTGTACTCCTCATTCATTGCGATGCGCTGCTCCATAATCTCAGGCATCACACCCACATGGATGCCGGTCTTGATCTCAGACATATTGCCTACGTTCTGGCAGTTCACGCCCATCATCGCATGGACATAGCCGCCGGCAATCAACCCCTTTTTCCCAGTAAGAGTGATCTGTTCTCCCGCAGTCACCTTGGAGTTTAAGATTACATTGGACTGTACATTGCCGCCAGCACTGACCGTCGCATACTCTATAAATTCTGTAAAAATATCACCGCCGGCAACAATTGCCCCCTTGCCTGCTCCCTGCATACCGCGCTTGAGACACACCGTACCGCCCGCTGAAATATTTGCCGACTCCACGACGCCCTCAACGGTGAGGCTTTTTCCTGCGCGCACCGTGACACCTGCCTCCACATTTCCGTGAATAATGACATCCCCGTTAAAATCAACCAAGGCATTGTTGGCATAATCGCAGCCGCCCTGAATCTCATAGACCTCTACCACAGACAGTTTGTTATCCCCATCATACTCAATCTTGCCAGACTTTGATGCATAGTATTTATTGGGATCTCCCTCATTGCTGATTCCCTTGCCGCTGAGCGGTCTTAATTCCTTGTATGTATTGACCTTCTCCACGGCTCCTGTGACATCTCTTCCCGATGTGCCCTGCACTGCCGGATGATAGATTGCAAGCAGCTGTCCCTCCTCCACATTCTGTACCAGAGACATACTCCTGTAATCTACCGTACCATCTTTTCGAATCTCAGGCTTTGGCTTCTCTGTGCTGAAAAAGAACTCAAAATGCCCTGCACTTCCCGGGTCTCCTTTTTCACTCGACGCAATCTTCACTTCACGCTCATAAATCTGTTTCTTGCACATTGCCGCAACATGCGACTCATTGATACCTGCCACTACCCCGTTTAGCTGAAGGTATCTGATAATCTCCGGCTTTTCGTACTTTGTGCCTTCCTCGGGCGCACACAAGTAAAGCCACGCTTCTGTTTTATCGTCCGCTATTCTGACATAAGATTTGACATTAACCATCTTGTTCACCTCCGAAAAGGCATAATCCGCCCCTTTATGTCTTTATTGTACCACTAATTACCTTAGTTGCGCAAGCCGTTCTGTAACTTGTTCTTTCATTTGTACATATTTTGCTAATTTTTCCTTCTCCTCAGCAATCTTTGACGCAGGCGCTTTCGACATAAATTTCTCATTGTTCAACATGCCATTCACACGCGCAAGTTCACCGTCCAGACGCTGTGCTTCCTTTTCGAGACGCGAGATCTCCTGTTTGATGTCCACCAGCTCTGCAAAAGGAATATAGATCGTCGCATTGGCGATCACCACAGAGACCGCATCCTCAGCAATACCATGCTTGTCCTGCTGAATCGTGACATCCGACGCGCCGGCAAGAGAGGCAAAGAACAATTTCCCCTCCGCAAAGGTATCTCTGATTTCCTGCTTCTCCGAAACCACATATACATGCGCCTTCTTTGAGGGCGCTACGTTCATCGTTGTCCTCACGTTTCGGATACCGCGCACCGCTTCCTTGAGAATCTCAATCTCCTTCTCCTCCTTTGCGTAATCGCGCGCCTCATCATACACAGGCCACTTGGAAATCATGACAGACTCCTCCTCCGACTGGAGTGTGCAGAAGATCTCCTCCGTGATAAACGGCATGTATGGATGCAGCAGCTTGAGCGCATCAATCAGCACTGTCTTTAATGTCCATAGCGCTGCATTCTGGGATGCTGTATCATCCGAATTGTAAAGTCTTGGCTTTACCATCTCGATATACCAGTCGCAGAACTCATCCCAGATAAAGTCATAAATCTTCTGAACCGCGATGCCAAGCTCAAAATGCTCCATATTGTCTGTGACTTCTTTGATCAGACGGTTGAGCTTTGAGATAATCCAGCGGTCCACCGGCTCAAGTACTGACGGCGCTGCCACCTCTTTGCCCTCCATATTCATCATGATAAAGCGCGAAGCGTTCCAGATCTTATTGGCAAAATTCCTGTTTGCCTCCACCCGCTCATAATAAAACCGCATATCATTGCCCGGTGCATTCCCAGTGATCAGCGTCATGCGAAGCGCATCTGCGCCATACTGCTCAATCACCTCAAGCGGGTCAATGCCGTTTCCGAGCGATTTTGACATCTTCCTGCCCTGCGCATCGCGCACCAGACCATGAAACAGCACCGTCTGAAACGGCTTCTCCTTCATATGCTCATACCCGGAAAAAATCATACGAATTACCCAGAAAAAGATGATATCATATCCTGTCACCAGCACATCCGTCGGATAAAAATAGTCCAAATCCTCTGTCTTTTCCGGCCATCCCAAAGTGGAAAAGGGCCAGAGCGCCGAGGAAAACCATGTGTCCAAGGTATCCGGGTCCTGCGTAAAATGGGTGCCTCCACACTTAAAACAGCGCTCAGGCGCCGCTTTTGCAACAACGATCTCACCACATTCATCACAGTAATACGCCGGTATGCGGTGCCCCCACCAGAGCTGTCTGGAAATACACCAGTCCTTGATATTATCTGTCCAGTTATAATAAGTCTTGTCCATTCTCTCTGGAATCAGCTTGATATCTCCACTCTTAACTGCCTCCACAGCAGGTTTTATCAATTCATCCATCTTGACAAACCACTGCTGTTTCACAAGCGGCTCGATCGTCGTCTTACAGCGGTCATGTGTGCCTACATTGTGGCTGTAATCCTCCACCTTCACCAGAAGCCCCATTCTGTCAAGCTCCTCCACAATGGCTTTTCTCGCCTCATAGCGCTCCATGCCCGCATAGGCACCGCCATTTTCATTGATGGTCGCATCATCGTTCATAATATTGATAATCGGCAGATTGTGCCTTTTGCCAACCTCAAAGTCATTTGGGTCATGACCCGGCGTAATCTTCACAACGCCTGTTCCAAATTCCATATCGACATACGTATCCTCAACGACAGGAATCTCACGGTTCATCAGCGGCAGCATCAGCTTCCTTCCTCTCAGATGCGCATACCTTTCATCCTCCGGGTGAATGGCCACTGCCGTATCTCCGAGCATTGTCTCCGGTCTTGTCGTCGCAAATGTCAGATACTCCCCAGACGCAGAACCATCTTTATTGAGCACTGGATACTTGATGTGCCACAAATGTCCTGACTGTTCTTCGTACTCAACCTCCGCATCTGAGATCGACGTGTTGCAGACAGGGCACCAGTTAATCATTCTGGCACCTTTATAAATATATCCTTTCTCATGCATTTTGCAGAAAACTTCTGTGACAGCCTTGTTGCAGCCCTCATCCATCGTAAAGCGCTCTCTGTCCCAATCACACGAAGAACCCAGCTTTTTGAGCTGGCTGATAATACGCCCGCCGTATTCTTTTTTCCAATCCCACGCGCGCTCAAGGAATTT
Organism: Lachnospiraceae bacterium; assembly: GCA_009774345.1. GTDB lineage: Bacteria > Bacillota > Clostridia > Lachnospirales > Lachnospiraceae > COE1. Next base: position 8,695 of record VSNR01000168.1, read on the forward strand.
CTCCCTGCCAAGATCATGCTTGTCAATGCCTTCCTCTTTTAACTTCTCAATAATCTTAACTTCCGTGGCAATGCTGGCATGGTCTGTCCCCGGCTGCCAGAGCGCATTGTACCCCTGCATTCTCTTAAACCGAATCAGGATATCCTGCATTGTATTGTCCAGCGCATGTCCCATATGAAGCTGTCCTGTAATATTTGGGGGCGGGATGACGATCGTAAACGGTTTCTTACTCCTGTCAACCTCTGCATGAAAATATTTCTTGTCAAGCCACTTCTGGTAAATCCTGTCTTCCAGACCATGCGGGTCATAAGTCTTTGCCAACTCCTTGCTCATAAAGTTCTCCTTTCTGATTGGTAATACTTCTTGGTAACACAAATTCGTAATTGATTCTATCCCTGTACAATGGCGCAGGAAAGCAATTTGTTCCCCTGCCCTGTGCATATAAAAAGCCCTTCACTGTAATCGCTACAGCAAAGGGCGAAAAACGCAGTACTGCCTCTGTCTCAATGCATGTCAGGATGCGCCCTCTCAGCAGATTCCCGATCGAGCCCTGCCCCGTAACGTGGACAAGACAGACAGTTATAATATTCATTTTATTATAGTATTAAATCTCTATCCAAATGTCAAGCCAAATGTCCAGAAAATTTATTTAATTTTTATATATAATCTTTTCTTCGGGCATGATATACTATAAACT
>VSNR01000169.1 GCA_009774345.1 Lachnospiraceae bacterium
GAATTTGAGGTTGTCAATGGCGAAAAAGGACCACAGGCTGTGAACGTGACCAGAGTATAAAATTGCTTTTATATAGTATTGCTTTTATATAATATAAAATCAGCGATTGTGTTACGGGATTCAAATCTAAAAAATCTTCGTGAGAAATCTCACGAAGATTTTTTAATGTTTTTCATTGCAGGTCCGAATCACTTCATCCAGCAAAAGTCTGCCGCCAAAGATTTCCAGCGCGCTCCCGATTGTCACATGGATACTGCCGCCGCCAAGCGTTCCAAGCCGCCTGATCTCCTCATAGCTGTGCACGCCGCCGGCGTAAGTAACAGGTATCTTATTCCCAGCGCTCTTAGACCATGCGCCAAGCTGCCTGACCAACGCCTCCTCGATGCCCTGACTTTTTCCCTCCACGTCAACTGCATGAATCAGAAATTCATCACAGTACCCTGCGAGCATATCCAGCGTCTGGCTGTCAACCTTTTCCTCCGTAAAATTCTGCCAGCGGTCCGTCACAATATAATAATCGTCTCCCCGCCTCCTACAGCTCAAATCCAGCACCAGATGTTCTCTGCCAACGGTCTGACATAGTCTGTCTAACCGTTCCATATGGATATGTCCGTCATAAAAGACGTAGGAAGTCACGATCACATGCGATGCGCCTGCCTCCAAGAATAAGGCCGCATTCTCTGCGTGGATGCCCCCGCCGACTTGCAGACCGCCGCGGTAAGCGCCAAGCGCAGACACCGCCTGCGCCTTTGTCTGTTCATAATAGGGGCTGGACTCAGGATTGAGCAGGATGACATGCCCCCCCTTGAGCCCTTTCTCCCGATACAGTTTCGCATAGTACGCTGCGTCCGCCGACGCCACAAAGTTTTCTACTGCCTTGTCATTTTTATCCACAAGCGAACTGCCCACGATCTGCTTGACCTGCCCGTTATGTATGTCTATACATGGTCGAAATTCCATCGAAGCCTCCATACGAACCGCAGCATTATCCGATAACGTCCTTCATATCATATCTGCCTGCGGGTTTTCCACTGAGATATTTTGCCGCCTGAACGGCGCCCTTTCCAAACAGTGCCTTGGAGTATGCCCTGTGCGAAAATGTAATCACTTCATCCTCACCGGCAAAAATCACATCGTGATCGCCCACAATCGTGCCGCCCCGCACTGCGCTGAACCCGATTTCCCTGTCCGTGCGCTTCGCCCGCACCTGACTTCTGTCATACACATATTCATATGCATTGTCGAACTCTTCGTTGATGCTGTCCGCAAGCGCAAGCGCTGTGCCGCTGGGCGCATCGACTTTTTGATTATGGTGTTTCTCGACAATTTCGATATCGAATCCGGCAGGAACCAGCACCTCCGCCGCCTCTTTTAAAATCTTGAGCAGCATATTGATGCCAAGAGACATATTTGCGGACTTGAGGACTGCCACCTTACCTGATGCCTCCTCGACATGTGCAAGCTGCGCCTCAGAAAGTCCTGTCGTACAGAGCACGCAGGGAATTTGTCTCTCCACGCAAAAGTCCAGAAGTGCATCAACTGCCTGCGACACACAGAAATCAATCACTACATCTGCCGCAATATCACACTCTGCGATGCTGCGAAACACAGGATATGCATTTTTGATATGATCCGAGGCATCCACCCCTGCGGCAATCTCAATCTCTGGGTCGGAGGCGATGATTCCTGTGATCATCTGCCCCATTTTCCCATTGCAGCCATGTAATATTACCTTTGTCATGTTTTTATTTCCTTTCTTATCATATGTTCTCCCATCATATGTTTCCCAGTCTGTTTTCAGTTTTATTAGAGAATGCCGTAATTTTTCATCGCCTGCTCAAGCTTTGCAGCCGTTGTATCCTCCATCTCTGTCAGCGGTCTTCTGAGTGTCCCCGCCTCGAGTCCCATCAGGTTCAATGCCTTTTTGACAGGAATCGGGTTCACCTCGCTGAACAAAGCGCTGATCAGCTCGATCGCCTCAAGCTGTAGTCTGGCACTCTCCTCAACATTTCCCTCAAAATATTTCGCACAGATATCATGTGTCTGCTGCGGCGCTATATTGGACAGCACAGAGATCACGCCCTTTGCGCCCAGCGACAGAAACGGCACGATCTGATTATCATTTCCAGAGTAGACATCCACCTTTCCCTTCGCAAGCGCCATCAGCTTTGCATACTGAATGAAATTATCCGTCGCATCCTTCACGCCCACAATGTTTGCTTCCTCCTCGCACAGCGATACGATCGTCTCCGGCAGGATGTTCACGCCGCCGGTTCTGCCCGGAATATTGTACAGAATGATTGGAATATCAACCGCCTGCGCAATCATCTTAAAATGCTCCTTTAACCCCTTCTGCGTCGCCTTGTTGTAATACGGTGTGACCAGCAGCAATCCGTCTGCCCCCGCCTTCTGTGCTTCTTTTGAGAGATAGATTGCTGTCTCGGTGCAGTTTGAGCCTGTTCCGGCAATCACAGGCACTCTCTTTGCCACCTGCTGCACGCAGAACCGGATACACTCGATATGTTCCTCGTGTGTCAGTGTTGACGCTTCGCCTGTCGTACCGCAGACGATGATCGCATCCGTATTGTTTGAGATCTGGAACTCGATCAGCTTTGCAAACACCTCATAATTCACTGCTCCATCTGGCTTCATCGGTGTGACAATCGCGACACCTGCTCCTTTGAATATAGACATCCTGTAATCCTCCTTATTTCTTGAATAAACATATATGAAAAAATAAAAACCGATCGTCTATGCAATAGACAGTCGGCATCATACGCTTGCAAACCCCATCTGCCGGTGTGTGCCGGCATGGCTGAAAATGATAGCTCTCCATCTATTGATGACAGTCATACAGCTCTTAACCGTATGCCCAAGCAGCAACCCCTCAGGCGGCTCACCGCTTTCGGCGTCCTTTCCTTTTCCTTCTCCTTAACAGCGCCTGACGCCTCTTAAAAGGTACTGATAAAGAACGCAACCTCTACCTAAATTTTCTCTTATATTTCTTTATTATATAACCTTCGCCAACTGCTGTCAACCGCTAAATCAACAAAGGAGCCGCAAAGCTCCTCTGTTCAGACTACTTCAATTTTAAAAATCTCATCTGCCAGCCTGCGGACCTCCTCATTGAGCCGTATCCCTGTCAGAATGATATCCACATCTTCACTCCTCGCTTCCAGAATGTGTCTCAAATCCTCGATCGTAATAATGCCGTTGTCAATCAGCCCAAGCACCTCATCCAGAATCAGCAGACCGCATTCCCCTGTTGTGAGCACCTTTTTGGCAAAGTTCAGACCGTTTTTGATGTTATAGATCTCCTCCTGCTTGCGTTTGTCAGAGAGCTGTGCAAACTCCTCCTCGCTCTTCTCAAAGCGGAAGATTTTGATCTCTGGCTCCATTCTCTTTAAGAACGCTTCATTCTGATAACTTTTCAGGAAGTTAATAATGACCACATCCCTGCCCATACTTGCCATCTGTATTGCCCTGCCAAGGGCAGCGGCAGATTTACCGTGACCTTCTCCACTGTATACCTGTATTAAACCTTTTTCCATTGATCTATACCTTATGTCCTTTCCAGATATGAACATTCATCACTTCGAACATGATAGCATAACATATAGGATATTGCAAGGTTCTTTTATGTTTTGCCAGTGTTATACCTCCTCGTCCTCCTCTGGAAGCTCCAGTTTGCTGACAGAGACTTCATAGGCAATCCGCTTCTCAAGCTCCTCATCCGACAGCTTTTTCATATACTCTCTTGACTGGATGCGCCCCCATACTAAGCAGCGCTCTCCCACCTCGAAATTAGAGGCATAACGGGCATTTCTTCCCCAGCAGATACAAGGGATGTAATCAGACTTGCCGTATGGACGGTTGACCGCCAGAAGCAGGTCCGCGATCTCGCGGCCAAGAGGAGTCTTTCTATATACAGGTTCCTTGCAGACAAAGCCGTCAAGGAAAATCTGATTCGTTTTGATATTTTCACTGATCTCATCCACAAATTCGATCTCTCTGGCAAATACAGAGAGGACCAGCTTATTTTTGTGCTCCTCATGTCTGTTGTAGGAACGGAACTGACCGTTTACCACGACCATCATCCCTCTATAGTCCCCATTTACGTCGAGCAGACGCTCTGAAATCATCACTGGTATAATGTCCATGGACTCAGACAGCCTTGCCACCTGAATATCGACCATATAGAAGCCCTCGCCAAAAATCTCATGGCTGAATGAGAACTCACTTACGACCTCTCCCATCACAGTTACCTGATTGTTTTCAATCACCTGCTCATGATATCCATTTTTTGTCTTTAATGTTTCTTGCATAATTTCATTCTCCCTTCGTTCTTGTAGTTAAATCATATGCTACTTTATACAGTAAATAAAGCATTTTTCATCGCAAATTAAAAGTTTTTTTTACAAATTTCGACAAAATTCGACCATATATGGCAGGTATCTGTACACAAAAGCGCCGTAATATGCGACTTGCCGTAGAAATGTTGTAATATTTTTACACTTGACTTCCAGTCACAAAGATTTACTGGAAATTTTTATAAAACTTGCAAAAAATATGGACAGGTGCTATACTATTTAAGTTTTGAGGAGCAGAAATACTCATGTTATCTATTCATGTTATCTATTATGGAGGAATTATATGATACAGAAAAGAGAAGATGTCAGAAATGTTGCGATCATTGCCCACGTAGACCACGGCAAGACGACGCTGGTTGATGAGCTGTTAAAGCAAAGCGGTGTATTCCGCGAAAATCAGGAAGTCGCCGAGCGTGTCATGGATTCCAATGACATTGAGCGGGAGCGCGGCATCACCATATTATCAAAAAATACAGCCGTTATGTATAAAAATACGAAAATTAATATCATCGACACCCCCGGCCACGCCGATTTTGGCGGCGAGGTGGAGCGTGTCCTCAAAATGGTAAACGGTGTTATCCTTGTCGTGGACGCTTTCGAGGGCGCCATGCCCCAGACAAAGTTTGTGCTCAGAAAAGCGCTGGAACTCAAGCTTCCTGTGATCGTGTGCATCAACAAAATTGACCGCCCTGAGGCGCGTGCCGCCGAAGTCGTGGATGAAGTACTGGAGCTGTTTCTGGAACTGGATGCAGACGATTCACAGCTTGACTGTCCCTTTGTATTTGCCTCGGCCAAAACAGGTATTGCCACGCTGGAAGAAGATGGCGCAGGCGTGGACATGACGCCCTTATTTGAGACGATTCTGGACTACATTCCCGCACCGGAAGGAGATCCCGATGCAGGAACGCAGGTTCTAATCAGCACCATTGACTACAATGAGTATGTCGGGCGCATTGGCGTGGGCAAGGTGGACAATGGCACCATCGCGGTCAATCAGGAAGTTGTCATCTGCAACCATCATGAGCCGGACAAGCAGAAAAAAGTAAAAGTCAGCAAGCTCTATGAATTTGACGGTCTCAATAAAATAGAAGTAAAGGAAGCCGGCATTGGCTCGATCGTCGCTATATCAGGCATTGCCGATATCCATATCGGCGACACGCTCTGTGCCGTGGACCACGTTGTGCCCATTCCTTTCCAGAAAATCAGTGAGCCGACCATTGCGATGCAGTTTATCGTCAATGACTCCCCGCTTGCAGGACAGGAGGGCAAATATGTGACCAGCCGCCATCTGCGCGACAGACTGTTCCGCGAGCTCAACACGGATGTGTCGCTGCGCGTTGAGGAGACGGAGAGCGCAGACTCCTTCAAAGTGTCCGGGCGCGGTGAGCTGCATCTGTCTGTCTTAATCGAAAATATGCGCCGCGAAGGATTTGAGTTTGCAGTCAGCAAGGCGGAGGTACTGTACAAAACCGATGAAAACGGCAAGAAACTCGAACCGATGGAGCTTGCCTATGTGGATGTCCCAGAAGAATTTTCGGGAACTGTCATCGAGAAGCTCAGCCAGCGCAAGGGCGAGCTGCAAAACATGGGAAAGGCGAGCGGCGGCTATGCCCGGCTTGAGTTCTCTATCCCCTCACGCGGATTAATTGGCTATCGCGGCGAGTTTATGACCGACACCAAGGGAAACGGCATCTTAAACACGACTTTTGACGGCTACGGCCCCTACAAAGGCGACATCCAATACCGCAAACAGGGGTCGCTGATTGCCTTTGAGGCAGGTGAGGCGATCACTTACGGCTTGTACAACGCACAGGAGCGCGGTACTTTATTTATCGGCCCCGGTGAGAAGGTCTACTCCGGCATGGTGGTCGGCCAAAATGGAAAGGGCGAGGATATTGAGTTAAATGTCTGCAAGAAAAAGCAGCTCACCAACACGCGGTCTTCCAGCGCGGACGAGGCACTGCGCCTCACACCGCCCAAGATATTAAGTCTGGAACAGGCACTTGACTTCATTGATACCGATGAGCTGCTTGAAGTCACGCCTGACAGCCTGCGCATCCGCAAAAAAATTCTGGACCCGACGCTCAGAAAACGGGCTGGCATGAAAAAATAGTATCGCGGAACAAATCAAATTTCCCTGCATATATTATAAAAAACATATGCAGGGGAATTTTATGTCTGATATGGATATCAATAAAGCCGAATCCCCGGCTTATTCTGGAAACCTCACCTTAAACGTCACGTCGTCGCTGGGCTTTATCCCTATAAATAATGCCACCATAACCATTTCCTACTCTGGCGCGCCCGACACGGTCGTACAGACGCTGAACACCAATGAATCCGGCAATACGGAGACGATCGCACTCCCCGCTCCCAATCTGTCCTACAGCACCCAGATCAGTGATGTACAGCCCTACTCTGAATACAATATCTCTGTCACCGCTCCCGGCTACGAGCCCGTCTTTATCTCCGGCACAGAGATTCTCCCCGATGTCACGGCAGTGCAGCCTGTCAGCATGAATCCGCTCGAAGTCGAACCTCCCGGGGAAACAGAGGAGGATATCGTGATACCCGACCATACATTATATGGCGAGTACCCGCCGAAAATACCTGAGGATGAGATCAAGCCCATGGATGAGAGCGGCGAGATCGTCCTGAGCCGTGTGGTCATACCCGAGTATGTCATTGTGCACGACGGCCTGCCGCAGGACTCCTCCGCCCCCAATTACTATGTGCGGTATACAGACTACATCAAAAATGTCGTGTCATCCGAAATCTATGCGACATGGCCTGAAAATACGATCTATGCAAATACACTGGCGATCATGTCGTTTACGCTGAACCGTGTGTATACGGAGTGGTACCGAAATCACCACTGATTCGTGGTAAGAAATCGTACAGATTCAGCTTGAAGCGAATCACAAGCTGCTCCTCTGTCACGTCGATTCTGTCAATGAGTTTATTTACCAGCACGCGCTGTGTCTCTGCGTCCGCATTCTCAAAGACCTGCTGCCATGTGGGAATCTTCGCCTTTAACTGAATCCACTCCTCCATAGTAAGCGCCACTTCCCTGATAGAACTCCTCTTTTCATACAGAAGCTGTTTTTGTTCCTCTGCCTTTTCTTTCTGCTTATGTATCACAGCGACAAGCTCCTCTATGGACAGTGCATATGTACCCGAAATTGCCTGCGGAATGCACTCCTCCATTGTTTCAATACCATCTGTTATTTTCTTTAATTCTTTTTCCAGCCTCCTGATCTCAGATTCCAATATCTTTCTCTCCCGGCTCTGACTTTGCTCTATCACTTCAAATATATCTTCTTTCTCCTGAAGGCTTTGAATATATTCCAGAATACTATCATACACGATTTTCTCAACCCTGTCTGCCCGAAACTGCGTCACTTTGTCATGCAGTATCCCCGACTGTGCCCCCTGACAGCGGTATACAGGTGTCCTGCTTGCCCGTCTCTCACCGGAATCTTTCATTGTCCAATAACTGTATTTCGTCCCATTCGTCAGTTTCCTTCCACAATAGCCGCAATAGATCACATCAATCAGCGACAGCATACCACCATTTCTGCGCATAACCGTAACGCCTTTATTTTCCAGAGTCTTAATATATTTATCAGCCCTGCTCCTGCGTTTGACCTGTACCCTGTCCCACGTGTCGCCGTCAATGATCTGCAAATTCCCGTCCGGCTCGGCAGACTTTATCCAGTCGTCGCTGTCCAGCCTGTGATACTTCCCGTTGATCCGTTCCCTGCGCTTATATGCCACATGTCCCGCATAGATGGGATTTGTCAGAATACTGGTGATCGTCCCGCCTTTCCATACATCCTTTGGTGCCATCGTCTTATAGTATTCATTCTCATTTAATACCTTTGCTATTTTGGCAGAACCAAACTCCTTGTTCAGTGACAGGTTATAAATATGCTTTACGACCTCTGCCTGCTCCGGTTTGATTTTCAGTAGATGAAGCGCCCTTCCATGCTTGCTGAGTTCGCCCGACAGCACAAGCTCATAGCCATATGGCGCACATCCGCCCATAAATCTGCCCTGCTGGACTAATTTCTGTGCGGTATCCTTTACACGCATCCCTGTATCAGAGCTGCTCTTCTGTGCGTTTCCAAAACGCAGCGCCAGCATCATCTGTCCCATGATATCATCACCTTCCGGTGAGATGCAACCATCCTTGACGGTGTAAATATCCACACCATAATTCTTTAGTGTCATGACATAGGCGCCAATCTCCCACATCCGTCTGCCTATCCTGTCATCCTTATAGGCAATCAGAATATCATACTCTTTCTTTCTGGCATCCTCCATCGCCTCCTGCAACGTATCCCTGTCGCTGACCGCAGTCTTGTAACCACTCTTACTTCCCTCAAAATATTCTTTTTGATCTAACTCCCAGTCGGAATGTCTGGATATATACTCCATAACAAGCCGCCGCTGTACTGACAAATCGCCGTCTGCCTCCAACTGCTGATTCGAGCTTACCCTCAGAAGCATCCGCACTATCTGTTTCTTTTGCACGAAAACCGCCCCTTTCACAATACATCTTGAAGCTGCTCCTCTAACTCCATCATAAGAATGGACTTCACAGATTTCTGAATCATCACTGCATCCTCGGATTCATCCGGGAATTGCAGGACAACCCTGATCGTTCTGTTCCCATAATCTACGTCCTTCTTTATTTCCTTCATATGCCGCCTCCCTGTGTTCTTTACTTCCATATTATTTGTTGAATACTTGTCACATTCTAAATTTTTCATACCTGTCTCCTTTCTTTTGCGCACAAAAAGAAGAGCTGTCTTTCAAGCTCTTCATGTTATTGAATCACTTATTCTTCTCGGATTATCAAATTGTATATGAGGGAGATAATTATTTATCCCGAATTATTCACGGCAGTACAAACTCACATAAAATCCGCCGTAGTTACCATTACAACCACTCCTGATACTTCACT
>VSNR01000017.1 GCA_009774345.1 Lachnospiraceae bacterium
AATAATATGTAAAATATTGTCAAATAAAAGCGCTTAGGAACTGTTCAGAAATTACTTGTGACAAGTACGCCGTATAAATGTTCATCTGCAAAGAAGAAAATCGCAGGCATAGCGGGCTATGTCAAGATTTTCTGATGCCGCAGATGAGCATTTAGACAAGTAATTGTCATGAGTAATTTCTGAACAGTTCCTTAATTCAAAAGACTGCTTGCACTCCGCAAACAGTCCGTATTTAATCTACTTAGAAAGGTTGATCGAAATTGATTTTCCTATTCCCCCCAGTTATGTATAAACTATTTCTGGCTGAGAAAGAACTGGCGACTGCAATGATTCATCGGGCAAAGACTACCATCGTGGAGGCAGTTGTCTGACCACCTATATGATCACTTCATGATTTGGAGAATATTTTAATGAAAGAATACCAGAATTTAATCGACAGCTTTGTACAGCAGAATCAGCTCCTCTTAGGCAGCCGTCTTGTCGGCGTGTATCTTCACGGTTCTGCGGTGATGGGATGTTTTAACGCGCAAAAGAGCGACCTTGATTTCATCATTGTCATACAGGATGACCTGCCTGCTGCTGTCAAGCGTCAGTATATGGACATGGTTATCGCACAAAACAGCCTTGCTCCCGCAAAAGGAATCGAACTCAGCATTGTAAAAGAATCCGTTTGCCGCCCCTTTGTCTACCCAACCCCCTTTGTGCTTCATTTTTCTGTTGCACATCTAAACTGGTATCAGACCAATCCAGAAGATTACATTGAAAAAATGACTGGAACCGACAAAGATTTGGCTGCCCATTTTACAATCCTCTATCATAGAGGAAAGGCACTTTGCGGGAAAGAGATTCGCGAGGTTTTCTCCGAAGTGGATGCCGCAGATTATTTTGACAGTATTTGGAGCGACATTGAAAACGCGGCGGAGGAAATCGCAGAAAATCCAATGTATATCACGCTCAATCTGTGCCGTGTGCTTGCCTATCGAAACGAGCACCTCATCCTGTCCAAGCTGGAAGGCGGAACATGGGGACTTGCTAATCTTCCGCCAAAATATGCCCCTTTGATTACCGATGCGCTGACAGCGTACACGACCAGCAGTACCATGAACCCAAACACCGTTCTTGCCAGAGAGTATGCCACTGATCTGTTAAAACGAATACGCATGGGAAATAAAACGGAAGGATTTTAATATGTTCAACCGAAACGACAGCACCTCCACTCCCTCTTTAGAGGAAATCACAAACTCCGTCAACAATCCACTGTGGGAGGACTTTTGCACTTACATGCACCAGCAGTACCACGCCAAACCAGAATTTACCTTCAGCAAATGCAGTTGGGAATATGGCTGGAACATCAAATTTAAAAAGGGAAGCAAGTCACTGTGTACTGTTTATCCCAGAGAAAACTTTTTTGTCCTCATGGTTGTGATTGGCAAAAAGGAAAAAGACCGCTTTGAGAATGCCCTCCCCTCCTTCTGCGATGAAATCCGACAGATTTATGAGGAAACCAAAGAGGGAAACGGTCAAAGATGGCTGATGATACCAATCGAAGATGACGGCAAGGTCTATGCAGATGCAAAAACAATCATAGACTGGCGATCAAAATGATAATCGAAATTGAATCTTTTCAGGGGGATGTTCTTTTGACCGGGATATCGAAAAAACATTTTTCAGGACTCCCTGTATTTTCTGATCCGCTCAATCTCCTCTATAATTTTATCTGTCCAATTGTCATCCTGACCGCCGACAATCAAAACATGAAAACCATAAGTCCTCCCGTTCTCCGCAACAGAATGATCATCATCAATATGCAGGTCAATTCGGTATTTGCTGGGGTATTTGGACGGCATAGCCTCCATTCGTCCCGCCTGCACTTCCCTCGCATGTCTTGCCCCATTCACAATACTGTCAAGTTGTATTCCATAACATCGGAACAACCCTCGTATATAATGTTCCGACCGAAAAGAGGTCGTATACACCCACAGTTCCATACCCTGCTGCCGAATATATTTCAGAAGCGCCGTTGTCCCCAGCCGCAGCCGTTCTTTGTACAGTTTACAATATGGAAATCTTAATGGCGGTTCCACTTTAAACGTTTCCTCCGAAACAAAAAGTGTATCATCCAAGTCAAAGGAAATTCTCATATTCTTTCTCCGGTATCGTTTCTATCACAAGAAACAGCTCTGCCGCCAGCGTCTGTGTTTCTACTGGCACTACAGTCTGTACTACGGTGGTTCTGCTGCGCAGTCCATGCGGTCCAATCTCCTGCTCTGGCTTACCGCCCATCATCATGATCGTCGTCACACCTGTACTTCCGCCGATAACGTGCGTCTTAGCAGGCTCTGGAACCGCGTCGAGCTCCGCCACCGTATAAAACTGTGCGCTAAGCCCTTCCCCTGTGCACTCATACTCCACGGTAAAATATCCCATTCCCGCCGGACACTGTTCTTCGAGTGCGTTCAAAACACTTTTTTTCATATTCTCAAATTCTTCTATTGTCTGATATTGTAGCGCCATTTCCCGATATTTCGCATCCTCAAATCGTTCCTGTTGTTCCAGCAAGGGCTGTGACATTCCCACCTGATTGACGTAGCATACAATCTCCTCCCCGCCTTCCTCCAGCGCAAATCGAAGCTCGGCAGTCTTTCCCCGCTCTAGCTGCACTGGCATCTGCACAGCATATTGTCTGCATGTCATGCCCAGCGTCACCCGCCTGATCTCCCCTGAAAGTTCTGGAAGCCTGTCATAAACGCCGCTCAGGCGCAGCTCTGCCAGTCCGATCTGATTCCAGTCCATCTCATAAAACGGAGACGTTTCCGGTATGCGCCACCCCGCCTCCATCATCTGTTGAAAAAGAAGATACGCCTGTACAAAATCTGCCTGCATCAGATTTCCCATACCCCCGCCCTGAAAGGTATAACAGGTTTCTCCTATTTGAATTTGACTGATATGCAATGCCTTACGATCATTTTGATTTCCCCGCCCAGATTCCAGCATCGTTTCCCTTTTCGTCTGATTGTGGCTGCACCCAGCGCATTCCTCCTGCTGCGGCTGCTCTTCTAATAGATATAAATAAGGTCCTTTATTGTCACTTTCCCTTCGAAATCCCATGCCGACGACATGAATGCACACATCGCCGAGCATGACATCTTTCCCGATTACTTTGACCTCATCGAAACGAAAAATCTTTAAATAGGTTTGAAATACTTCATAATTCAATTGGATACCCCCTGTGTTATCGCACATTCCTGCTTTCTCATAATTCATAACCACCAACTGTCCGCAGCCGTTTCCAACGTCATCTGCCTATAGACCATCTGCTGCTGCACCGCATTAATAAAGCAGTCCAAATCCCCTGTTTCCCTTATCACACAGGCACCGTTTTGTCCTTCAATCCATTGATTTCCAGAATGATACCGCACCAACCGACTGTCGATACATGCCAAAGCGCGCCCCTGCCTGATGGCATACCGCACAGTGTGCATCGTACCGCTGTCACTCGCTGCCTCAATCACGAGCACGCCATCACTAATACCGCTTTGAATGCGGTCTCTTTCCACGTACTGATATCGTTGCACCGGTGTTGCGGGCGGATATTCACTGACCAGACAGCCGCCGTTTGACAACACACTCTCTGCCAAAATCGTATTAGACTGCGGCACAATCCGCTCCAATCCGCAGGGCATCACCGCAGCACAGATTCCCCCTGCCGCAAGCGCTCCGTACAGCGCATACGAATCACATCCCAGCGCCAGCCCGTTTACCACATTGATGCCTCTTGTGCCCAATGCATACCCGATCTGATAGGCAAGCGCCTTTCCGTTCTCCGACACACGCCTGCTGCCAATCACCGCAATGCTGTGATTTTGATTGATACACGCTATATTTCCTCTATAGTATAAACAGTCCGGCGCCCCCGCTATGAAATGCAGCCGCCGGGGATACGCCGCACTCGTTCTATCCACCTGTCCAATGCCATACTCCCACACAATTTTCATCATCCCCCTGAACCGCTGTATCTCCCAATGCCCCACTTTTCTGCTATATGCAATAGCTATGACATCTGGCTGCACCACTTTAATATATGGTCAAATGAAATCTCTAACTTTCCATCATAAATATGAATCGGAACCGGCTGCGTCAGATCATATGTCTTGGCATAAATGTCTCTCTCAAAGAAAAAGACAAGAAGCTGCTTTTTGTAAGGGTCTAAAATCCAGTATTCACGCACGCCGGCATTCTCATATTTCTCCAGTTTTTTGAAATAATCTTTCCGCTTTGTTGACGGGGCGATCACTTCCAGCACAAAATCCGGCGCGCCAAACACTCTCCCGTTCTGTATCTTTTCGCGGTTGCACAAAATCAGGATATCCGGCTGCACCATCGTCCTGTCATCACAGTCAAGCTGCACATCAATCGGCGAAATCCCCGCCTCACACTGCCCATTGTTGTCCAGAATATAATTTGCAATTTGCCTGTAAATCTCTCCGACAATCTTTTGATGGTCAAACGTTGGCGTCTCCACATCATAAATCACACCGTCAATCAGCTCCACCCGCATATCATCCGGTATGGCAAAATAATCCGCTGTCGTATAATCCCCCTGCTTTTTATCCTGTTTATTTTCATGCGGACTGCCATAGGAAAACTCTGCGCTGTCATTCAGCATTCTGTCTGTATCCTGCTGCTTCAATACCTGCTCCAGTGCCTGAAGTGTGGCATAGCGCGGATGCTCGGTCTCCCCGGAAAAAATCTTCTGCACCGTGCCAAGCGGCACCCCGGACAAATCAGAAATCTGAGCATAGCTGTAACCCTTTTGTAATTTCTGCTGTTTCATTTCTTCGATCGTCATATCGTCATAGATGCCCTCCTAACCTGATATCCAAATTATATCCTTTTTATTTCCATTTGTCAACCGTTTTATTTCCAGTTTTATAAGTACGCTACAATCCCTTTGCCGCTGATCCGGCGAAACTGGCTGAGTGGAATGAAAACCGCAGTCAACGCAAGCAGCGGCAGCAACGCCACGCACGGCAGCACTGTGACATGAACATTGAAGAAAAACGCCTGTCCCAAGGCGGCTGTCAGCAGCCGTCCGCCAAACAGAATTGTCACAGGCACCGCCAGCAAAAAAGCGCCGCACAGATACAGACACCCCTCCGCCATGAGCATTTTGCGAATCTGCCGTTTTGTCATGCCGACGGCTTCCAGAAGCGCAAGCTCCCGCCTCCGGCTCAGCACAGAAACCGCCGACAGATTATAAAAGTTCATCATGCCAATCAGCGCAAGCACGACAGCAAGCGCACCACCGACAAAATAATATTTATTTAGATAGCGCGCAAACGATGCCTTCAAATTCAGCACCGAGCGCAGCAAAAGCGCACTGTCCTCTGCCAAAACCGTCTCCTCAAGATACTGCTGCACCCTCTCCTCCGCGCCGGGAACCGCATCTATCAACGCGCGCATTGCCGCCCGCGAACCCGTACAGGCGATAAATTCCGCATCGGGTATCAGAACTGTCACCGTGACCAGATTCGCATAGGGATAATCCAGTGAGAGCGGCAGTCTTGCCTCGCCAAGCACCTGATACGTTTTCTCTGTCCCGCTCTGAAAAGTCATCACAAAGTCATCGCCCGCCTGATAATTGTGCACACCCTGCTCCGCCAGAAGCGGATTGTCCACCAAAACCGCCTCCCCGCGCAAAAACGCCTCCCATGTGCACGCCTCCCCGCACCATTCCAGCCTGTCAAAGCCCGCCTTGTCAATCCCTATGAGCGTTATTTTCATCTGGTTCTTTGCCTTCATCTGTTCCCAGCGCTCCAGCCATTGACCGCTAAGCCGTTCCTGCGCAATCTGCTCCCACACCTGATACAGATGCGGCTCCATCTCGTGATATTCCTCAGAATAGCGCACATAGCCGACGCGCTCCGCATCGGGGCATGCATTCAGCTTTGTCTGGATTTCTGCCGTAATTCCGTTCATGACCGCATACGGCGCATAGTCCGGGAGTTTGTCCAGCATAAAATCCGCTGCCATGACTGCGCGCTGGTATACGTCCAGACGATAGCCGCGGACCATCATAAAGATTCCGTTCAGTGTCACAAGCGAGAGCGCGATAGAGCACATGACAATCAGCCCTCTTTTCCAGTTACGACCGAAATTCCCCAGCGCCATTCCCCACCACGAAGCGTTTATACTCCTCCTGCGCGCCTTGCCTGCGGGGGATTTGACGCCGCTCTGTCCGCCCTCCGCAATGCGCAGCGCCTCGATTGGAGAAAGCCGCGCCACCATCCGACACGCCTGTATACAGGACAGATAAACCGTCACCAGCGCAAACACCGCGGCAGCGATAAAAACAAACAGACTGGCACCGACGACTGCCTCCTGCGGATGCCCTATGCGGTCCAAATCTGCCGTCAGCGCAGGACTTACCAAAACGCCGCAGCCATATCCTGTGGCAAGTCCAATCGGTATCCCTGCAAGACACAGGCAAAACGCCTGCATACGCACAATCCGCGCAAGCTGTCTCCCCGTCGTGCCGACATTCTTTAACAGCCCATATATGCGCAGATCGGTCTGAATCGAGATACTGAAAATATTATAAATGATCAAATACCCTGCAAGCACAATCAGCGCTGTCAATGCCACGATACCAGACAGCGATATGCCATCCTCGCCAATCAGCCTTTCATAAGCAGGATTGATCTGAAATCCGCAGCCCGGCACTCCTGTCTGCAAAAATCCGCAGCTTTCCCCCAACGCTTCTGTCTTTTGGCGCAGATTCCACAGATTTTTATACCAGACAGAAAAACCGACGGCTCCGCTCATCGCCCCGCCTTCCAGCGCCTCACGCGTGACCTTGGCGCGACTTCCGCGGCAAACGCCTCTGACACCCACGCATACTGACTGTAATCTGAGACATCGCCCTGCCACCAGCCGCAAAGCGTAAACGCACGTGTGATCTGTTCCTCTTTTCCATCTGCATTGTCCACCGCAATTGTCAGCGTAATTTTTATCAAATTTTTATTCAAATCTTTATTCAAATCTTCATATAAATACGCAACACCCAAAGCGTCCAGCACAAGTGAGCTGAGTGCAATCTCATCCGCCTTCTCAGGCAGCCTCCCCTGAATCGGTGCGTCGCAGAAAGCAGATGCCGCATTCTGATCTGCCGCGCGCACCTCTGTCTGGAACAAAATCCGCTCATCCAGCAGCGTTCCGACAAAGGTATTTACGCCGAAACGTTCCACAAAACCGCTTTTTTCCAATATATCACTAACGCTCTGCGCCTCGTCCCCCGTGATATCCTGCAAAATAACATGTGACCATGCACTGTACGTCTTTTTGTCCGCCTCCAGCTTAGAAAGAACCATCGAGCGCGCCCCCGTAAACAGGCTGGTGAACAACGTCGTAGTCAGCACAATCGCTAAAATAGCAATCTGGCTGCGCCCGCGGTTCATTTGCATAAAACGCATTGTCAGTAACCATACTGTTTTCCGATTCTCAACCTTTACCATACGCCCCTCCGTCCTGCAATCTGCCGTCCTCTATCCGCAAAATCCTGTCTGCAAGCTGTGCGATCTCCTCATTGTGCGTAATCATAATCACCGTCTGATGAAACTGTTCGCTCGTCACCTTTAGCAGACCCAGCACATCCTGACTTGTCTGCGAGTCGAGGTTTCCCGTCGGCTCGTCGCACAGCAGCAGTCCGGGCTTTGCCGCAAGCGCCCGCGCAATGGCAGCCCGCTGCTGCTGCCCGCCAGAGAGCGTACATGGCAAATTCCACATTTTGTTCGAAAGCCCCAGCGTGTCAATCACCATCTCTACATAGTCCCTCTGCAATTTCTTTCCGTCCAGCTTCACCGGCAGTATCACATTCTCCCAGACATTCAGCATAGGAATCAGATTGTACTGCTGAAAAACAAAGCCGATATTTCTGCGCCGAAAAATCGTAAGCGCCTCATCGTCCATATTCTCCAAAGACCTTCCGTCTACCACCACCGCGCCCGAAGTCGGCTTGTCCAGCCCTCCGATCATATGGAGCATTGTGAATTTGCCGCTGCCTGATCTCCCCACCACAGACACAAACTCCCCGCGCTCCACCTCAAAGCTCACGCCGTCCAAGGCGTGCACCGCAGTCTCGCCAGTGCCGTATATTTTGGTTAAATTCTGCACTTTTAGTATATTCATCCTGTCTGTCCTTTCCTGATTTCTGTATGTATTTCATTTCGTCTTTTCGACCTCCAGTATAATATACCACACAAATATCACAATCTGGTTTCTGAAATATCACAGTATTGAAATAATTAGCAGCAGTGCAGCTTCTATACAACACTTTACTCATAAAAAAGAGGATGATAGACAAAACAAAAAAGGACGCAGTAATCGCCCCCTTTGTTTTATCTGCATACTCTTGTATCTACTACTTTATAATCCATACTTTGCCCTCATATCACGAGAAACTTCTGCCGCATTTTTATACATTCCCTGCGCTACATGCTCACGCGATTTTTCGAGCTTATCTAATATCTCTTGTTCCGTTAATGCTTCATATGGATTTGCAGTCGCCCTTTTTATTTCAAACGGAAACCCATTTACTGCCAACGCCTGCGTTAAAAACATACGGATCGCAGTTGTCGTATCTGTTCCTAAATCTTTAAACAATGCATCTGATTTTGTTTTTAAATCATCATCTACTCTTATTTGAATCGTACTTGCCATTTACACTCCCCCTGCACCTCTACTCTATTTCCACCATAAGAATAACAAACAAATAATGCTAAGTCAATACATTCATCGTGATTTAGGAACTGTTAAGAATTAACTTTGCAGATGACGCAGAATAAATCTTTTTATGCAAGGCGGAGGAATGAGGCGTACTGGGGTACGCCGATTGACGACAACGCGGCATAAGAAGATTTAGACAAGTCATATGTGAAGATTAATTCTTTAACAGTTCCTTAGCATTATTACCTATACTTTTTTATTATGGGACTGGCAGAAAGACCGAGAACAGTGAGCCCTCCCCCTTCTTTGACGCCACTTTCATATACCCTCTCTGCGCCTGCACGATCTCTCTTGCCAGATACAGCCCGATTCCGACGCCTGGCTGGTCATCCGCCGACAGGCACCTGTAAAATCTGGTAAAAATCCTGTGAAAATCCTCCGGTGCGATTCCGATACCATTATCTGCCACATCAATCCGCACAAAGAATGTGTATGCACGCGCAGAGACCTGCACTTTTCCACCCGCCCGCGTATATTTGACCGCGTTATCCACAATATTTCCCAATGCTTCCCCCATCCACTTCAAGTCAAAAACCGCACGCAGTCTGCTCGTCTCAAAAGTGAGCGTTATCCCTTTTTCCGATGCCTTTTTCCTGTACTCCTGATACACGGCATCAAACAGGCTCTGTATATTTCCTGCCTGCACATGCACACCAATCAGCCCGGTTTCCATCCGCGACAGTTTGACGAGAGACTGAATCAGAAAATCCAGCTTTTCCGTCTGCCCGCACAGTGTGTCCATGACTTCTGACAGTTCAGAATCATCCACATCAAATACTGTCCGGTTACAGACCAGTTCGCGCAGCAGTTCCGCATACAGTTTCAGGTTGGCTATGGGCGTGGGCGTCTGATGGGAAATATCGGAAATCAGCCCCTGAATCACCTGCTTCTGCTGCCGGTTCTTCTCATTCTCCATCAAAGCGCTATTGACAAAACGGCGAAACTTATCTTCGATCAAGGAAACCTTTTCCTCTGTATCTTTATCTCCTGACATACACTCCATGTCAGCCCCTCCGCTGACACCCGGCACTTCAGCCTGTCCAGTATTTTCTGACACATCTGTCATTTTTATTCTTCCGCAGGCACTGCTCTCCTCCGCCTGTTCGATGATATCATACAGCCGCTGCATCAGTTTCTTTTCTTTCCTGTAAAAATACAGATACCACAACAGTCCTGACACCACAAATGACACAGCCCCCGCAAGCGCCGCCGCTTCCATCACAGTGCTCACAAATCCACCGCCCATGTATAGCCGATTCCGTACACGGTTCTGATATAATCGGGATTTGCACAATCCTTCTCAAGCTTATCGCGCAGCCGTTTGATTGTCACGGTCAGCGCATGTTCATCCACATACTCGCCGTCCCCCTGCCACACGCTGTCAATCAGCATGCTCCTTTTTACCGTCGCACCCTGATTCTCACACAGCACCCGCAGCAGCCGCTGTTCAGTCCGGCTCAGCTCCACCAGACGCCCTTCCCTGCGAAATTCCATCTTTCTGAAATCAAAGTCAAAGGGTCCCATGCTAAACCGGTCTGGATGTCCGATTCCCGCACGCAGTCACACTGCCACCCGCGCGCGCAGCACCATCAGGCTAAACGGCTTCGTAATATAATCATTCGCGCCAGCCTCAAGACCGGTCACAATATCCAGCTCCATATTATTCACCGTAATGAGCAGAATCGGCACCGGGCTGTACGCCCTGACCTCGCGCACGAAATCAATCCCGTTTCCATCCGGCAGATTGACATCCAAGAGCACCAAAGCAATCTCCTCCTGCGTCAGCAGGTTTCGCGCCTCCGCCAGCGTCCGGCACTGCAAAAACGCATTGCAGTTCTCTCGCAGCGCCAGCACAATTCCGTCATTTAATTTCCTGTCATCCTCGACAATCATAATCTTATTCACTGTGTTCGCTCCTAAACAAAATCAACCCATCTCCCGCTTTTTGTCTTCATGAACGTTACATTTTTATCCAGCTCCAATTCAAACAATTCTCCCAGTTCAGGAAACATTTGCAGCACCTGTTCCTCCGTCACATTTTCATATTCATCAACATTTCTTGTCTCGGGTGCAGCACTCTGTAACACCCAGCGCCCATCCAACTCTTTTACAAAAACTGCATAACGCAAGTTTTCCCCCGCTATCAGCTTCGGATCTACATACACCATCTTGGCCATTTTCTTAATACCTCCTTCAACTTTTGCTAACTATTATTTTACGCTGTCAGTCAACATGCGTCAAGCAAATTGGCGGCTCTTACATCTTGACGAAATCCTATCGACCTATTATGATAGAACTATTGAAGGCAGTTCTCCCAGAGACGCCTGCCTTCATATCATCCTAAGGAGTGGCCAGAATTATGAATTTTTTCCCTTTTGAACAGCTTGAGATCAAGCGCGGCACCGTTTTACCCCTTTCGGATACAGAGCAAGAAAGCGGCACTCTGTTCTGTGTGCGCTGGAAGGGCGGACTGACACTGCGGCTTTCATACCGCTGGTCCTGTTATTGGATTACAGTTGAAAAAGAGGACACCATTTTTCAAAGCGTCCGTCTTGACAAAGCTCAATCTGTGATGGCATCGTTGCAAAAAATGATACGCGGCATCGAGCGCGGACAGTTTGCCAGAAGAAAAACCACCGCAGAACTTGTCGCCGAAACCGTCCAGCAGCGGCAGCTTACTTCCTGCATGAACAATACCAAATGGAACCGCTTCCGCACCGCCATGCTGGAAGAAATGCCCTTTCCACCGCCTTATGAAATCAAGACTTTATTTGACGAGGAAGATACATTTATCAAAAATTTCGCCGCACAGGACGCAGGGTATCAGGGATGCTATATTGATGAAGATTTTGTTGATTTGAACTATAAAGTGATTGAATATCTTATCATAAAGACACGGTATTATGACACGGCTGGCGACAGGCTGGCACCGCAAAAAATCTGGCATGACGCGACAGCACCGTTTCTTGAACTGATGCGTAAATATCATATTCCTTATGTTCCTTATGAAACGACAAATGACACCTTTGTCATTTATGGATACCGTAAATCTATATAATATTAAAAAATTTGACAATAATATAAGTTCGTGGTAAGATAAATGCATAAGGGTACTGCCGATAGACGGTCAGCCCATTCAGTCATTTATTAATAAAAAATAACCGCTAAGTTTCTCAGGCTTTGGGCGGTTATTTTTAGTGTTATTGCTTCCGAATACAGTCAGTACAAGACTGATGAACGCTGATAATCCGACAGCAGCGGCACAAATCCCGAAATCCGCTCACGCGCCACATACAGTGTGCTGTCCGCGCGGGCGCTCATGCTCCATTTTACCAAGGTCATGACTCCCTGCTCAATCTCTATGCAGGTAATGCAGCGCGGATGGACGCAGCTGCCTGTATTATAATAGAAGGAAGGCTCACTTGGCATCACGGGGCGGTGCGTGTGCCCTGTGATCAGAATATGCCTGTTTTCAGATGCCCAGTCGCTTAGCCGCGTCTCGCACTTGTTTTTCACATGGTAGTTTTTCGCCGCACTGGTCGGGTCAAGCACGCCAAGATTTTCCAGCGGGCTCCACAAATACCGGACACAGAAACACGCCATCCGCCAAAATGTAGAATTAAACAGGCTTGCCTGATGCCCGTGTGTCAGGTATAATGCACGCTGCGGCATATTGGGCGGGCTTAATATGATGCCCTCATAAAAAGTGTACGGAAGCTGTAATTTCTTTTTCTTTTTGACCATATCATGATTTCCATAAAGGAGATACAGCCTGTTTTGCCTGTGAAGCTGCGCAAAGATTTCAAAAACTTCGTCGTGTACCTCGACAATATTTTTCATGCTGCGGTTCTCCCAGAGTTCGTCCCCGTCACCAAGTTCGATGTACGTATATCCTCTTTGGTAATAATACTTTAGCGCCGCAAAAAATAGATGCTGGTTTTTCAGAAAATTGTCGGAGGAAGTGCCTATCCCCCTGTGGCAGTCGCTCATCAGGACATACCGCGAGCGGTAGGTCAGCGGCAGGACTGGGGCATCGCGAAAAGCATGCCCCAGCCGTGAGGATACACTCACAGGCGTCCCTTCCTACAGCACCGCTTGCGGCAGCAGCGTTCTTTGCGATGACAGCGCTTGTTGAACCGGCGTATCCGAAACAGCCGGCGAAATGCAAACGGAATCAAGTAATACAGGCATAATACCCGGTCTTCGGTACACTGGAACGGCTTTGTCACCCACAGGTAAAGCTTGCAGAATATCTTGTTTTTCCACTGGGAGAAACAGCGCCAGAACCGCGTGCACAACTTGTAACGCACCTTGCGCGCACGGCCAAAATGCACTGTCACGCAAAAACCGCTGACGGAGAAATTCTGCTCCGCGCAGCCCGCCTTGCGCAGCCCGCTGATAAAGGCAAACTGCATTCTTTTGTCTGGAAACCGTATGGTCGCCTTCATGCACAAATCTGCCGGCCACACAAAGCTGCCTGTAAAGAACGCGGTGAGCCACCAATGGTTTTGGGCGACTTTGACGCAGCTGCCGTTCTTTCCGCAGAGCACAAACGAACAATTTAGCAATTCTGTGTTTGACGCCGCCTCAAAGCGCGTTGTCTTGTACTCTTTTTCGGACAGAATCCTGTCAGCATGGTAAACACCGATCTCGGCTCCCGCATTGATGCCATACTGCCCTTTCCAGAGCTCAATCAGCCATGTTTTGCCTTCATAGTCAAAATAGACCGGCAGCGAGTCGAAAACCATCTGGAAACGCGGAGCCATATAATCATAAATCCAAGCATACCCCGCCTCCCTCTGCCATGCATCCAGCGTGCTTGAAAAAAAGCCGCATTCCTCATGGAAACAATAGCCAAACGGCTTGACAAGCTCCTCTACCTTGCAGCATTTCTGGCATTGGTCCATACACTGAATCTTGCAGATAATTTTCTTTTTCCGAAAGTGGAAAAAGACACTGCAAATTAGCGTAACAAGTAACAAAATGATTAGGAAGAAATACATAAGTCACATTCCCATCTATAAGTTTATTATAACTTATGTCAGAATATGACTCTTTGTGTAATGTTTTACAGATTTTTATAACAGCTCCTTGAGCACTTTGTTCACCATGCCGGGTTCCGCCTTGCCCTTCATCGCCTTCATGGTCTGTCCGACCAGAAATCCAATTGCCTTCTCCTTGCCGTTATGGTAATCTTCCACGGACTGCGGGTTTGCCGCGATGACCTCCTCGACGGTTTTTCTCAGCGCCCCCTCGTCATGAACCGTCTTTAAGCCCTTCTCCTCGACATAGCTTTCCGGGTCAATGTCCTCGGCAAACATCACCTCAAACACTTCCTTCGCCACCGTGGAGTTGACCGCCTTGCTGTCCACCAGCCCGATCAGCTTTGCCAGATGTTCCGGTGAAAAACAGATCTCCCCGGGGTCCATGTTCTTTTCCTTTAGCAGCCGCAGCGTCTCCCCCATCAGCCAGTTTGAAACCTTTTTGGGCTGTCCGCAGATTGCCACTGTCTCCTCGAACAAATCTGCCAGATGTTTTGAATCTGTGATAATGCCAATATCGTAATCTGGGATATCGTACTCTTTTTTATAGCGCGCCATCTTCTCCTCGCGAAATTCCGGCTGGCTGCCGCGAATCTCTTGAAGCCACTCGTCACTGATATAGACAGGCGTCAAATCAGGGTCGGGAAAATAGCGGTAATCCTGCGCATCCTCCTTCGAGCGCATCGCGTAGGAATACTCTTTTGCATCGTCCCAGCGCCGTGTCTCCTGCGTCACCTGCTGCCCTGATTCGAGCAGCTCAATCTGCCGCTCCCGCTCCCCTTCTATCGCATGTGTGATTGCACGAAACGAGTTGAGGTTTTTCATCTCTGTGCGCGTCCCAAACGCATCCGCGCCAACCTCCCGCACAGAGAGATTGACATCCGCGCGCATGGAGCCTTCGTTTAATTTGCAGTCCGAGGCGCCAAGATACTGTATCAGCATACGCAGCTTCTCGAGATACGCAATGACTTCCTCGGCGCTGCGCATGTCCGGCTCTGAGACAATCTCGATGAGCGGCACACCAGAGCGGTTGTAGTCCACCAGCGAGCAGTCCTCCCACTCATCATGTATCAGCTTTCCGGCGTCCTCCTCCATGTGAATTTCATGGATTCCCACCGACTTTTTCCCTTCGGAAGTCTCAATCTCCACATGTCCGTTCCTACAGATCGGAAGATAGAGCTGGCTGATTTGATAGTTTTGCGGATTGTCTGGATAAAAATAATTTTTCCGGTCAAATTTGCAGTACTGTGTGATCGTGCAGTTTGTGGCAAGCCCCACTGCCACCGCATACTGCAACACTTGTTTATTTAACACTGGAAGCGAACCCGGCATCCCTGTGCAGACAGGGCAGGTGTGGGTGTTCGGCGCCCCGCCAAACGCCGTGGAGCAGCCGCAGAAAATTTTTGTCTTTGTCGCAAGCTCCACATGCACTTCCAGACCAATCACTGTTTCATATTGCTTTGCCATTTCCTCACTCCTTTTTCATTCTACGCATTTCGTTTTGTTTTGTTCATACGTATATGCCGCCTGTATCAGTTTCTTTTCCTGAAAACTGTCTGCAATCAACTGTAATCCGATGGGAAGTCCCTTTGAATCCGTTCCGCATGGAAGAGATATAGCAGGAAGTCCTGCGAGATTGACCGCTATGGTATAAATGTCCCCAAGGTACATTTTAAGCGGGTCTTGGAGGCTGTCCCCAAGCTTTGGCGCAGTGGTCGGCGCAACAGGACCAAGAATCAGGTCATACTTTGCAAAGGCATCATCAAATGCCTTTTTTATCATCGCCTTTACCTTCAGGGCTTTCAGATAATACGCATCATAGTATCCCGAGCTTAGCACAAACGAGCCGAGCATAATTCTACGCTTTACCTCCGCGCCAAATCCCTCAGAGCGCGTCTTTTTGTACAGATCGTGAAGCCCTTCAAACTTCTCTGTGCGATATCCGTATTTGATTCCGTCAAAACGTTCCAGATTTGAGCTTGCCTCTGCCGCTGCAATCGTATAGTAAGTCGG
This sequence comes from Lachnospiraceae bacterium, assembly GCA_009774345.1. Lineage (GTDB taxonomy): Bacteria > Bacillota > Clostridia > Lachnospirales > Lachnospiraceae > COE1. The sequence continues at coordinate 15,840 of VSNR01000017.1, forward strand.
TATCGCATACGCGACAAGGCTTAAATCAAACTCCTCAACAACTGCTCCCTTTGCCGCGAGAAGCTCTGCTGCCGCAAGCACTGCATTTTTTACTTCACTGTCAAGCCCTTCACCCAGATAGTCTTTTGGAATCCCGATTTTCATCCCTTTTACATCCTCCACAAGCGCTGTTGTGAAATCCGTATCTTTCTTTTCTTTTTTTCTATTGATAGAGGTGGAATCCTTCCTGTCATAAGACGCGATCGTCTCTAGGACAGCCGCGCAGTCTGCCACATTTTTGGTCAATGGTCCAATCTGGTCCAGCGATGAGCCGTATGCAACCAGACCATAACGTGAAACCGTTCCATAGGTGGGCTTCAGTCCCACCACGCCGCAGAAGGATGCCGGCTGCCTGATGGAGCCCCCTGTGTCAGAGCCCAGTGCAAAGAAACACTCACCCGCCGCCACTGCCGCTGCGGAACCGCCTGAGGACCCTCCGGGAACATGGTCTGTGTTCCACGGATTTCTGGTCACACCGTATGCAGAAGTCTCCGTCGTTGACCCCATCGCAAACTCGTCCATGTTGGTCTTGCCAACCATCACTGCCCCCGCCTTTTCGAGATTGAGGACTGCCTCTGCCGAGTAGGTCGGGACAAAGTTTTCCAGTATTTTTGAGGAACATGTGGTGCGCATCCCCTCCGTGCACAGATTATCCTTCACTGCGACAGGCACCCCCGCAAGAGGTCCTGTCAGCTCGCCTTTCTCAATTTTTTCCTGTACGGCTGCCGCCGCCTTCAATGCCTGCTCTCTGTCAATCGTGACATAGGCATTGATGTCACTTTCTCTCTCATCAATCCTTGACAGCACGGCTTCCATGGCTTCTACAGCCGTGACCTTGCCCTCCTTGACCGCCGCAGATAGTTCCACGGCGCTGTATGATAAAATATCCATCTTCATGCCCTCCAAAGAAAATTCATATGATATACGTCTAATCGAATGTTTTTGGCACCATGAACATATTGTCCTTTTCACCGGGCGCATTCTTTAACGTTTTCTCACTCTCATCGCCGTTTGTCACCACATCCTCGCGGAACACATTCTGTACAGGAAATACATGGGACATCGGCTCAATGCCTGTCGTATCCAGCTCCGCTAATTTGTCAATATAGTCGAGCATCCTGCCCATATCCGTCTTTGCCTGCTCCCGCTCCTCGTCTGACAACTCCAGCTTGGCGAGAATCCCGACATATTCGATTGTCTCGTCCGTAATCACATTTGCCATATTTACCTCCTATTGTTTCCGTTCCTCGTATTATTACAACAACGTCCCGCCGGGCTCTCAATCATAAAATCCTTCACGCCGCAGGAGTTTTGCAAACTCAAAAATCTGTTTTCCCTCCACGTCAAAAGAGAATATAAAAGAAAATCCAATCTCCTTCTCATCACTTTTTGCGATATTATCCTTTAAATCCTGAACTGTCAATCCTGCGTGATAAAAATCTGAAAGATAGTCCTCCACGCCATAGGCTTCATAATCGTATTTCATTATCTTATCATACGAATACGCCAATGCTGTCTTTCGCTTCATTTTCGTAGACACTGTTATCCTGTCAAATGAAATCTCAATATCACAATACCCCTTGACGCTGATTACCGGAACCGGATAGGATGCTCTTGACCAGCCTCCGTCGTTCGTTTTGTAATAATGATTATTGTACCATCCAGACTCGATCTCAAAGATTCCGTGAAAGAGCGCAAACTGAAGCTCCGCTTCTTTCATTTCCAATTCATGGTATATTGTATTGATATCACCTAACAGCTTATCCCGCTCACACCCTGATTCCGCCAACTTACTCATTGCCTGCACCCCACGCTTTGTCCATGGCGTTCTTCCCAGACGAAACTTAGAAAGTCTTAGGTGATGTCTTTTATCACCTTAGATTTTCTTTTCGTCTTCTAATCCCGAACCTTAATATGCACCTCGCGCAGCTGCTGCTCTGTGACATCGTTTGGCGCGCCGCACATCAAATCCTGCGCGGAACCGCTCATTGGGAACGCAATCACTTCCCTGATGTTCTCCTCATTCTTCAGCAGCATCAGCATCCTGTCAATCCCCGGCGCCATGCCTGCATGTGGCGGCGCACCGAACTGAAATGCCTGATAAAGCGCCCCAAACTTTGATTTTAATGTTTCCTTATCATAGCCTGCTATCTCAAATGCTTTTTCCATAATTTCCATGTCATGGTTCCTGACAGCGCCGCTTGACAGCTCCACGCCGTTGCAGACGATATCATACTGATACGCGAGAATATCCAGCGGATTCTCACTGTTTAGCGCCTCTAACCCGCCCTGCGGCATGGAAAATGGATTGTGCGTAAAGCCAATCTGCTTTGTCTCAGGGTCGCGCTCAAACATTGGAAAATTGTTGATATAACAAAAACGGTATGCATTCTTTTCACACAGGTCAAGCTTCCCGCCAAGCTCTATGCGCAGCTGTCCCGCATAGTAGTTCGCGCGCTCCTCCCTGTCCGCGATAAAGAAAATAGTATCGCCTGCTTCCAGTCCTGCAAGCGCGGCCAGCTCCTGTTTGAGCTCCTCTGGAATAAACTTGTCAATCGGTCCCTTGTACGTCCTGTCCTCTGCAACCTCAAGATAGCCAAGGCCCCCCATTCCCATGCCCGTCGCAAAGTCCAGCAGCTTTTCATGGAAGCCCTTTGACATCTCAGCGTGTACCTTGATTGCCCGCACCGTCCTGCCGATAAAGGGCTTAAATGAACATTTCTGGAAAAAGCCGGTCACATCCAGAATGCGCAGCGGATTCCTCAAATCCGGCTTATCTGTGCCAAATTCCAGCATTGCCTGCTGATAACTGATAATCGGATAAGGCGCCTTTGTCACTGCAAAGCCCTCTGGCGCAAACTTCTCAAATGCCGCTGAAAGTACCTCCTCACCCACCTTGAATACATCCTCCTGCGTCGCGAAACTCATCTCAAAATCAAGCTGGTAAAACTCGCCCGGCGAGCGGTCTGCGCGTGCGTCCTCGTCGCGAAAACACGGTGCAATCTGAAAATACTTGTCAAACCCGGAAGCCATCAAAAGCTGCTTATACTGCTGCGGCGCCTGCGGAAGCGCATAAAATTTGCCCTTGTATTTTCTGGACGGAACGATATAATCCCTTGCGCCCTCCGGGGATGATGCGCACAAAATCGGGGTCTGAATCTCCAAAAATCCCATCTCTGTCATCTTCTGGCGAAGAAAGCTGATGACCTGCGAGCGGAAAATCATGTTATCCTTTACCTTTTTGTTTCTGAGGTCTAAATAACGGTATTTTAAGCGCACCTCCTCGCGCGTCTCCTTTGATGTCATAATCTCAAACGGGAGCTGCTGGTATACCTTTCCCAGCACTGTCACTTTTTTTGCTTCCAGCTCAATCGTCCCTGTCGGAATTTTGGGATTGTACGTATCCTCGTCACGCTTTTCCACAAGTCCCTCGATGGAGATACACATCTCTTTGGTGATGCCCACCAAGAGTGCCGTGTCTCTCATGACTACCTGCAGTGTGCCGTACATATCGCGCAGGTCGATAAACGATACCCCGCCGTGGTCACGGATGTTTTCCACCCAGCCCGCAACCTGCAATGTCTGGCCGATGTGCTGTTCACTGATTTCCTTCATTGTAATGTCTCTGTACATTTCATATCCTCCTCAACGAATGGATTGTCTCCCAAAGTTCTGCTGCCATATTTGGAAAACAATCATGATTTATACAAAAAAATCCCAGAATACAAAATGTATTCCGGGACGGATAACTGAAACTATACCCGCGGTACCACCCGCATTGACAAAACACTGAATCATCAAAATGTTTTATCCTCTCTTACGCTTAACGTGCGCTCACGTATTACCCTACTAAGGCACTGCATGCCTGTACCTTTTCAAGTAATCTGCTCCAGAGTGTTCCCTTTGCCAGCTTCCGCGGACAGCGCTCTCAGTCGGTGACGCCGTGTTCCTGTCGTTTTCCTTGGCAAGAGTCTCTTTCATGGCATTTTCTTAAAGCCTTGCTCATTTTTATTCCAAGATTTTTTGCTGCTCTTAGAATAGCACATGCGAAAAATCATTGCAAGTATTTTTTTATTTTTTACTTCCAAATCTTTTCGTCTTGCGCCCTTTAAAACCTTTTAATCTTCTTTGTCGTATTTTTCTCAAACTCTGTCTCGCGCACTTTGAGCTTAAACACCCTCTTATAAAGCGGTGCCGTCTTGTTGTATTCGTCAATGATTTTCTGCAATTCAGCCTGCATATCCTTGATTTTCTTCTTGCCAGCGTACTCGTAATCGGGGAAAATCTCTGCCTCAATCGCCCCCTCGCTCTCGCGCACAAGCACTTCCTGTACAAGGCGGTTCTCGCCGAGCTTGTTCTCGATCTCCTCCGGCGATACATTCTCGCCGTTTGGTGTGATAATCAGGTTCTTCTTGCGTCCAGTCAGGAAGACAAAACCGTCCTCATCCACATACCCCAAGTCCCCTGTCTTTAACCAGCCGTCTGAGAGGGTCTCCTCGGTCTCTTTGGGCATCTTGTAATAGCCCTGCATCACACTCGAGCCCTTTACCCACAGCTCCTCGTCCACCACTTTTGCCTCACAGTTGGGCATCAGCCTGCCGACGGAACCGTCTTTCATAAAGTCGCCATAGTTTGTACTGATCACCGGCGAACATTCCGTCATGCCATAGCCCTGCCAGATGGTAATACCATACTTTTTGAACATTTCCAGATATGCCGGATTGAGATATGCACCGCCGCTGCACACTGTATGGAACTGTTTGCCAAACACCTTTGCCTTGACAAGCGGCGCTGGAATCCATGCTGCCTCCTCAAGCTTCTTGGCAAGCGTCTCAATCATCAGCGGCACCATCAGAATCATATTCGGCTCAAAGAGCTTGATATTCTTCGCAACGCGCAGCAGGGAATCATTGATGCAAATCACAGAACCAATCGAAATCCCTTTGAGGATATCCATGCTCAGGCAGTATGCGTGATGAATCGGAAGCACGGACAAAATGACAATGCCAGATTCCAGCCCCATGTCCAGACAGGTTGCATTTTCCGCCAGATTCCTGTGCGTGAGCATAACGCCCTTGCTCTTGCCCGTTGTGCCTGATGTAAACATGATGGTCGCAAGCTCCTCCGGCTTGGGCGTATAGTCAAAACCAGCGCTCTGTCCGCCAATCAAATTCCACATGGACAAACCGTTTGCTAACCCCTGCGGTTCTCCTGTACAGATGATATTTTTTAATCCTCCGCAGCGGTTCTCCGCCATCTGCGCAACGCCCGCTTTTGCCTCGTCGTAGACAAGCGTCGTCACATCCGCGCGGTCAAGCAGTTCACACAAATCTTCGTCCGGCAGATTCGCATCGAGCGGAACCGCCACACTCCCGCTGTCCACGATACCGAAATACGCAACCACCCACGAATAAGAAGTCGGTCCAATGACTGCGATATGCTTCCCCTGCTCCCCGAGCGATGCCAGTACCGCAGAAAAGCATTCAGAATCCTTTTTAAACTGTGTATATGTCTTTGCCTCGATCTTTACTTCCTTCTTGCCGCCGTCCCCGTTGTCCTTCACCTTATAACGGAATGCATCCTGCGCGCCGAAATTCTGCTCTGCCGCCACCAGAAGTTCCCGTATTGTATGATATGTTTGGCTCATTTTTTGACCATACCTTTCTCTATCTTGTGAGGATATTTCCTATTTACAGTTTCTCCAGATACTCCACAGCCTCCTGAACGGTGCGGATATCTGCAGCCTCCTCAGGGTTGATTTCGATATCAAGTTCTTCCTCCACCTCGCCAAGCATACTCATGAAGTCAAAAGAGCTAAACCCTAAATCCTCCATAAAACGCGACTCCGGTTTGATATCCTCCTTCTTTACTTCGACATAATTAGTGATGATGTCTGCCAATTTTTCAAACATTGTGACCCCCTGCCTTTCTTTCCTATGATTTTTAAATTAATTTGATCACTGCGCCAATCTTTAAGTTTGGATTTTCGATTCCCTTGAACATTATCTTGCACATATAGTAATAAAACAGCTCCAGCGTCTCTCTGCTGTACGCTTTTACCTGATGCTCAAAGCTAAAGTCCAGACCATTGTCCTCGGGTCTGTGCATTACGGTCAGATAAAGACCGTCCGCATAATATCCATTGCCGTATCTCTTGGTCTTGTAGCGGATATCACCCAGATCAACCAGACCCTTTTCGCGCAGCGTCGCCGGCTGGTATGTGAGCGCCACTGTCTCATATCCCATTCCCAGAGGCGTCTTATAGACTTCTTTCTTATAGTTCATGCACTCCACCGGGTCAAAGTTCACATAGCGGAAAATCTCGTTCTGTCTGTCCCTGATTTCAAGAATCCCCTCCAAAAAGGTCTTGTCCTCAGAAATAATCGTTCGGAACGGAAAACTGTGAATGCGTGTACCGCCGGACTTCTTCTCAAGAAGTGTCGCCCTGCGCGCATATGCGACCATCATGGACACATCGTCACAACTGTTCATCTTCTGCAAATACGTGCGGATCCCCATAATAAGCAGACACTGCAATGAGATGTGCTGCTCCTCACAGAACTTCATCAACCGCTCTGTCGGCTCCCCTTCCAGATGGAAAACGTCAATATCTGCCACAAAGCTGTCTGAACCTGTAGGCGCTGCCCTGAGATTTGGATTTTTCATCCTGCGCCTTGCATCGTCCAGACGTTTCCTTCCCTCGATACCATTGTAGATTGGCTCTGGCGCCTCAAACAATTTGTGGAAATATTCCCGGTCCCGCACGGATGCCTTGCTGCCTGCCTCGTAGGCGAAATCCTTCTCAAGCTGCTCCACATAGGAACGCATATCCGCCGGATAGGGCACATTCTCAAAGTTTGCATTACAGTACAGCTCTATGACATCCTTCATAAAGCCAATCAGAGACTGCGCGTCAAGAAATCTGTGGTCGCCCACGATATACATACCCTCAAAATTATCTGGTGTCTTGATAATGACAATCTTGTTCATCGGCTCATCCTGACCAAACGGAACACGCGTCCACGCCGTCATCTCAGCTTCTGCCTCCTCCATGGTCTTCCCGGTGAAATCCACAAAGTCGATCTCGCGCTCCTCCTTGTCCACGATGTACTGATACCACTGCTTCTCCTTCTCGTCATAGACAAGCCTTGCACGCATGGACTCACAGCGCTCATATGCCTTGTAGATTGCCTTGCGAAGCTCGTCCACATTCAGCTCAAACTCGATCGTGAGACTGCTGCCGACATTGAGAATCTCTTTGCCCGGACAGTAGTCTGCATAGTAAAAATGATACTTCTGTGCGGCCGTCAATGGATAGGTTTTAAATCCGTTTCTTGTTTTCATTCATTTCTCCTTCTCTGGAACTACATGATTTCCTCAAAAAATTCATTCAATGCCTGCTCATATTTCTCAGTATCTTTATAGTAACTCTCCGCGTGTGCAGCACCCTCCACAATCAACATTTTCTTAGGTGATGCGCAGCACTCGTAAATCTCATTGCACATGTGTGTCGGAACAAATGTATCATTGGAACCATGAATAAACAATATCGGAACCTTTGCATGCGCCACCTCACGTTTTGCATTGCACTCATCCATCCCATACCCTGCAAGTTTTCTGTTCATGAGATCCGCTCCCTGAATCACAGGAAATGCAGGAAGATGATACATCGAGTTCAGCACATGGGTAAAGACTTCCTTCGGCGAGGTAAATCCGCAGTCAGAGACAATGCCCTTCACCTGTGACGGCAAGTCGAGTCCGCTCGCCATCAAGACAGTCGCGCCTCCCATGGAAGTTCCGTGAAGCACGATCTCAACGTCCTCCCCAACCTCCTGAATCACCCAGTTAATCCAGCCAAGCGCATCCTTCCTGTCAAGACAGCCAAATCCGATATACTCGCCCTCGCTCTCGCCATGTGCCCGCGCATCCGGCAGCAGCATCGCATAGCCTCTCTTGAGATAGTAATCCGACAGTCCGATATAGTCCGACATTCCCTTGCTCGTGTAACCGTGAAAACAAATCGCAACCTTCTTCTTGCCGGCTGCCACATCGGTCTTGTCTCTGTATTCATCCAATGCTGGAAAGAATGTCGCATGGAGCCTTAGATTGTCAAAGGACATCTGAGACACTTCCCTGTGATCCTGTGCCAGCATAAATTCTTTTCTCTGCTGCATCATCGGCGCATACTGGGTCCAGTCCGTCCCGGACATCTTCATTGTCCGCTCAACTTTGGCATTGTTACGCTTCATCGTCCTTCTGTAAAAATATGCTGTCTCTCCCACGCCTGCCGCTGCAAGAACACCCAGACAGGTCATTGTATTTTTGAGTATTCCCATTGTCTATGCCTCCGCTTTCTTCAGTGCTTCCTTGGCTTCTTTGATCTCTTTTTTTGCTTCTTTTTTAGCTTCCTTTGCTTCTTTCTTCGCCTCTTTTTTCTTGCGCTGGATAATGTCATTGAGCTTCAGCGCCTTGTCAATATTTCCCTCAACCCTGAGCTTCTGTGTCGTAAATGCCCAGACAGGGTCCATCTCACCGTCCGCGATCTTGCGGAATACCTCCGGTGTACTGATAAACATCGCATCCCTGTCATAAAACTCATACGGCTCCACATACAGTACGCCATCCTTTACTTCCACATAAAATGCGCCGCCTGCTTCCTCATCCTCGATATTAAACTGATATGCAAGATGCTCATGAATATCGCTCACATCTGCTCCCATGAATTTTCCCTTAACCTCATAAAAAAAATCTGCGTATGTCATTATTTTTCCTCCACTATTTTTATTCCTGATACAGTAAAACTTTCTTTCGACATTTTCCGACCCTCAGTCGATTTCTGTTTCATTTATTTTACCACATTTTTCGACCAGCGGTCAAGTGTATTTCCCCCAAAATTTACTGCTCTTTCTACCCCTTTTTTGTTATATATTTTACAATTGTTCCACCGGCGGAAACATGCTATACTTATTTTAATTACCCTTGAGTTACATCGCATCATAGTATTTAGAGAAAGGTGGCATCATCCATGCCTGACACAAAAAAGAACGAAAAAAAGTATGACCTGATACTGGACGCACTCCAGCAGCTTCTCGAAGAAAAAAAAATACAAAACATCTCTGTCAGCGAGATTGCACAGCGGGCAGGCATCGGAAAAGGCAGCATCTACTACTACTTTCCCTCCAAGGAAGCCATTCTGGACGCGCTGATCGAGCGCAGCTACGAAAAGCCGCTTCTCACTGCACAGAACCTCGCTGCACAGACAGAGATCTCACCGTTTACACGCATGGCAATGCTGTTTCAGGCATGTCAGAACTCCTCCACGGCATTTATCCAGCAAAACGGCAGCTCATCAGACAATGCCAGTGCGCAGGACCTTGCCTTTTTACACCAGAAATACCTGTCACATGTCATATCAGAATTAAAGGCTGATTTGACAGAAATCATCAAGCAGGGCATCCAAAGCGGTGAGATTCATTTTGATTATCCTGCCGCCCTCGCGGAGATCGTGCTGATTGTAATTGCCGTCAAGCTGGACAATTCCCTGCTTCCATCGACACCCAAAGAGACTGAAGAGACTTTAAAGGGACTGATCTCCCTGCTTGAAAAAGGAACAGGAGTCGCTCCCGGAACGCTCAGTTATCTCTCGCTGGTGCCCTTTGTATAGAGCTATAGACGAAATGGACGCGGACAGCATTCCCTGCTTGTCCGCGTCCATATTGTATTATGGCATTGTCCGCTGTAATTTTTTCACCAGATAGACAAATTCATCCTTGTAATCATCCTCGTCGGTGTCCACCTTTTTGAGCAGTGCGCGGACATTCTCAAATGAAGCCTCGCCCTTATAAGCACTGTCCCGCAAAATCAATCCAAACTCTGCAACTGCCGCCGCAAAGTAAAAGTCCTCAGACGGTTCTTTTGCATAATCTTCCTCTTTCACAGGATATTCCTTCAAAATACTTTCTTGCTCCTCCGGTTCCTTGTAGCGTATTTTGAGATTCAGCCACTCTCCGTTTTTGACACCTGTGTCCGTTTGACTCTCCTGATACTTTAACTTGGTCTCTGGTATTTCCTGCTTGGAATCTACTGGCACAATCTCATAGAGTGCCGTCACCATGTGCCCTGCGCCGATTTCCCCGGCATCTTTTGTGTCATCGTCAAAATCCTCTGTGGCAAGCGCCCTGTTCTCATATCCCAGCAGGCGGTATCCTTTGATATATGCGGGATTAAATTCAACCTGTAATTTGACATCCTTGGCAACTGTGACAAGTGTCGCCCCCATCTGCTCCACGAGCACCTTTTTTGCCTCGCCAACCGAATCAATATACGCATAATTGCCATTGCCGTGATCGGCAAGCGTTTCCATCTTATTATCCTTTATATTTCCTGTGCCAAATCCAAGCACTGTCAGATAGACGCCGGATGCTTTCTTCTCCTTAATCAGTGCATCCAGCTCACTCTCACTGCTGGGCCCCACATTCAGATCGCCGTCCGTCGCAAGAATCACGCGGTTGTTCCCGCCCTTGATAAAATACCGTTCGGCAAGCTCGTATGCGGTCTCAATGCCGTCTGCCCCGTTTGTCGAGCCTCCTGCCTCCAACGCGCTGACTGCCGCAATGATTTCTTCCTGATGGCTCCCGCTTTCTCCCTCCAGCACCACGCAGTCCTCGCCTGCATACGTCACAATCGACACCGTATCCTTCCCGCCAAGCTCCTGCACCAGCATCCTAAGAGCCTTCTGCAAGAGCGGCAGCTTGTCGTCCGTGTACATGGAGCCTGAGACATCCAGCAAAAATACAAGATTCGAATCCGGCGCCTCACTAAAGTCAATCTCCTGCGTCTTCAATCCTATCTGCAATAGTTTTGCTTCCTGATTCCAAGGGCAGTCTCCGATCACTGTCGTGACGCCAAAGGGCTCCTTTTTCTCAGGCAGTTTATAGTCGTAAGAAAAATAATTTAGCATCTCCTCGATGCGGACAGCTCCCTCTGGAATTTCCATCAGTGTATACCCGTCCTCAATCATTCGGCGCAGATTGCTGTAGGATGCCGTGTCCACGTCCGCTGAAAATGTGGAGAGCGGGTCATTTGCCACCGCTTTAAATCCCGGCTCCTCCAACGCGCTGTACTCCTCTGTGTTCCAGTCCGGCAACGCAATATCCGCAGGCGCCGCACAGACATCCATCTCGTAAAACGCTGCCTCCCCGGCAATCTGCATTCCACCTTCTGCCCCGGCATCGCTGGACACCCTGTCACTCTGTACGATGTTCTTTGACGGAGCATCTGCCCGCGGCGTATCCGCCATCCCAGCATCCGCCCCGCCTGTATTTGCCCCGCATCCATAAAGTGACACCGTTGTCATAATCAGGCTCAACAGCACGCAAACAATTCTCTTTTTCATCCTATCCCCATCCCTTCCATGTCTGTTTCGTTTTTGTTATCATATTCTTATTATAAATACGAAACGGACCTTGGGAACTTATGGTTATTTAAGAAATAAAATAAATAAATTATTTACAGCTGCGTCATCCCGCCAACCAGAATCAGCCTGTTATCGTCATATATTTCTTGAAACTGATTCATACCAAGAGGATTCGTGCCGCGCCCCGCCTCGATCGTGTAGCCGGGTCGGTTGTACGCCTCAATAAACCAGTCCTTATAGCCCGCATAACCCGACGCATAGGGTGTCTCCTCCACCTGATAGCCGCTCACTTTCCCAAAATACTCTGCGATGCGCCTCGAACGCTCTGGTTCATAGTCCAGATATTTCCAGTAGATCACCTCGCCCTGCGTGTGATATGCCAGAATCAGCTGAAAATCATGGGCGGTCGTAAAGTGATACATGTTGATGCTCTCCACCGCTGACAAGGGCGCCTCTCCCACAAAATCCCGCGGTGCAGGCGATGTGTAGCCCTGTGCAAACTTAATCTTCCTCGCATTCTCCCAGCCTGCCGGAAACTGTAAGTTCAAGTCCACACCGTTGATATTTGCCTTCCAGCCGTCAGGATACGGAATAGACGGATAATCCGATGCGATTGCCATCGTCTGTTCGAGATACTCTTCACTGCGTATCATGCCATTCACAAGATCTGCACCATCTGGATTGACCATCGGAATCAAAAACAGACTATATTTCTGAAACAGCTCTCTGGTATCCTCTCCATATAGGTCCTCTCCCTCCGCATACGCCTTCGCATACGTCTCTGTAAACTTTAATAAAATCGGTGTCGTAATCCACTCATTTGCATGAAAACATGCATTGTAGCACACCTGTGTCTCACCCTCGCCAAATTGCAGATAACATACATCCCTGCCCATGACACTCTTCCCAATGCACCCCGAAATCAAAAACGGATAGCGCACCTTCAATCCCTCCAAGACCAAGTCGGTCAGACTGGATGTGTACGGTACACGCTCATCGACAAGCTCAAAAGAAAAAGGAACGTAAATCCGCGTTCCTATCTGTAGCTTCATGGGGTCAAGCGACGGGTTTGCCGTCAAGATGGCTGACACCAGCGTATCATATGTATCGGCGATTCCCCACAGGGTATCCCCCGCTGTGATGACATGCGTCGTATAACCGCTCAGGTACGGTGTGAGCTTCGCCCATACGGTTCTGTCCACATAACAGCCCACGCCTTCCCCCATAAATTCTTTGAGCGCGTTGCAAGTCATTCTGTCAAACTGGCCATTGATTTGATTTAGATACCCTGCCCTGTTCAATGCCAGTTGCAGATACTGCACTGCAACGCCTACATCTCCTACATAAATATTTCTCATAAATTTCTGTTTCCATCAAATCTCATATTTCTATAATCTATGCTGCAAAACGAGAAATCATACATTTTCAGTCTTATTTAAATGATTTTGCACAGACTGTCCTGAATGCCTTTCACGACCTCTGGCTTATTCATGGAATACACATGAATATGCTTGATTCCGTTGGCGATCAGATCAATGATCTGGTCTGTGGCATAGATGATGCCCGCCTGCTGCATCGCCTCTGGATTTCTGCCAAAGCAGTCCACGATACTGCGAAAACGCATCGGCACATTACATCCAGACAGCTTTACAGCGCTTTGCAGCTGGGACGGTCTGGTAATCGGCATAATCCCCGGAATCACCGGAACGCCGATTCCCGCCTCGCGCACACGCGAGAGAAAATTATAGAAAATATTGTTGTCAAAAAACATCTGCGTCGTCAGATACGCACAGCCCGCATCCACCTTTTTCTTGAGGTTCAGAATATCCTCCTGTGTGTTCTCTGACTCCACATGTCCCTCGGGATAACACGCCCCGCCGATACACATGCCGCCAAATTCCTGAATCTCCTCCACCAGCTCTGACGCATAGTGATAGGTGGTAAACGGGTCCCCCTCAAAATCCTTGGGTCTGTCGCCGCGCAGTGCAAGTACATTCTCTATGCCCGCCTCCCTCATCTGCGCAAGTGCCTGCAAAATCCCTTCTTTCGTCGCGCCAACACAGGTCAGATGGGCAATTGTTGTGACACCATACTCCTCCTGTATGCCCTTTGCGAGCTTTAACGTATTGCCGCCCGTGCTGCCGCCCGCACCGTAGGTCACACTCATATAGCTTGGTTTTAATTTTGCGACCCCGTATGCCGCTTCTTTCACCGACTCATAATTGGCTGTCACCTTAGGCGGAAAGACCTCAAAGGACAGCGTCACATCATTTTTCAGTAATATTGTGTCTAATCTCATCTCTTATACTTCCTTTACTTTTTATCCAGCTTTGCCTCAAATTTCTCCTCTGGAACAGGCTTGCTATAGCGGTATCCCTGCGCCACATACGCACCAATTTCCATCATCAGTTCTGTGTCATTCTCGTTCTCCACGCCCTCACACACCACCTGCGCATCCAAATCCTGCGCGAGATTGACGATGTTTTTCATGATCTTTACCTGCCGTACACGGTTCTCATTATTCAACAAAAACGAGCGGTCTAATTTAATGACCGACGCAGGAATCTGCTCGAATACGCCCAGTGATGAATAGCCAGAGCCAAAGTCATCAATGGAGAGCCGAATTCCTTTCTTTCGCAGAATCTCGACCGTCTCCTTCACTTTGTGCTGTTGAAGCTCCTCCACAACAAGTGTCTCTGTGATCTCGACCTCTATGTACTCTTTGGGAATCTGGTACTTGTCCATGATTGCCTCAAACTGCTCCGGGAAATTTTCCTTCACGAAGTGGATTCTTGAAAAATTGCAGGAGATCGGCACTACCCGCTTTCCCTCATCCATCCGCCGCCGCAACAGCTTGCAGGCACTCTCCATGACAAAAAAGTCAATCTCTGTGATGCGTCCGGTCTGCTCATAATAGGGCACGAAAAATCCCGGTGCCCGAATTGCGCCGTTGGCTGTCGGGTCCTTAAAGCGCACCAGCGCCTCCGCCCCCACAATCTGTTCGCTCCTGATATCCACCTTGGGCTGATAATACGCCACAAAATCCTTTTGAATATCGACTGCTTCGAGGAGCTTCTCCCTGTCGTGGTGCTCCTTTAACTGCACGCGCAGATTTTCATCATAAATCCTGATCTCATTGCTGTAGCTGTTTTTCAACAGGTCCGATGCCTGTATCGCATAGGAGATCGAGACCTGTATATCACTGCTTCCCGGCGGGATACAGCACACGCCCATCGTGACCGGCATCCGCATGTCCGCCGCCTCGTATATGCGCTGTGTAATCCTGTCCTCTAACTGCGCAAGACGCGACTCAAGCTGCTCTAATGTGTCGTACGCCACAAACAACACGAAATTATCACCGTGGCTTCTGGCATAAAGCTCTTTCTCGCCGTCAATGTTCTCCGATAAAACCTGAACCATCAGCTCAAGAATCTTTTGTCCCGCGTACCATCCGTACAATGTATTGTACCGTCGGAATTGACAGATATCCATATAGGCAAGGGCATATTTTTGATTCTTGTCCGACGCAAGACGCAGCTGCGCACGGTATTTGAGATAATTCAAATTCCAGATATTGAGCTCTGCATCCTTATACATCAGCTTCTGTATGCGCCTGCTGTCGCGCAGCATGTGCAGCATCACAAGGACAATCGCCGCCGCAATCAGCATAATTATGATAATGATCAGTAAACTGTGCGCCCTGATAAAGCTCTCTAAGCTGTTTTTAGCGAAAAGATTATCTTTCAGCATATAGTCGCTCACCATCTTATCGCTCACTTCCATCAGCTCTTTGTTCAGAATGCCGAGCAGGGAAGCGTTTGCCCCCTCTTTCACCGCCATATAAATAATGTGGGTATCGTTCAGTACGCTGCGTATTTCCAGTTTGTTCAGCCTCAGGTTGGAACCAAGCAGATACTCTGACAGATAACCGTCACAAACCGCCGCGTCCGCCTTCCCCTCATTGACAGCATACAGGCAATCCAACTGCGAATCCATAAACAGAATCTGCGCATCCTCATTCACCAGCGATCCGATATGTTCCTCCTCATTCCCACTCCTTGCCGCCGCCAGCGTGCCAATCTCGTTTGCCTTGCTGTCACGCTTCATGATAATGACATGCGGCACCTTTGCATACGATTTGGTCACAGCAATCCCTGCGCTTCTCATACTCTTTGGCGTATCTCCGCAGTAATCCAACAGATCAATGCTGCCATCTGACAATGCCTTTTTTGCCTCCTCGATATTCGCCATCTTGACATAAGTAAAATTCAGCCCCGTAAGCACTGAAATCTCATCCAGCACCTGCTTGGTCAATCCATGATACGCACCTTCATTCTCATAAGAAAATGGATAATAACCATCCAGATATCCGACTGTGATCGTTTTCTTTTCCTCTATATACGCCTTCTCATCATTCGTCAGCAGGATCGTTTGATCCAGCCTGCTGTCATAATACTTTGTGATCAGCTCATTCTCAAGGTCGGGGCGCTTCATCTTGATATCCGCAATGCCCTGATTTAGTTCCCGCATTACCTCATCATTGCCTTTATATGAGATATAATAAATCGGCATCGGCGCAAATCTGCCGACAATGCGCTGCCCGTCTTTAATCTCTGTAAGGGAATGCACCATCGCATCAATCTCTTCTGCATCCAGCGCCGCATGAAGCTCCGCCGTGCTGTCATACTCCTTTACCTTCGGATTGTGGACACCGTGATCCGCTAGATACTCATAAAATTCTTCTTTCCTGACATACGTCTTCACCACGCCAAATGTCGCCTGCTCCATCGCGCCAAAATCCTCATAAGGCAGCTCGCTCTCGCCATTCACTGCGATCGTGCCAAACGTGTACCCGCTTGCAAGATTCGCGTATTGATAGATTTCAGCCCTTTGGGTAGAATACTGCGCCGAACCGACTAAATCAATCTTCCGATCCGCCAAAAGCTGCAATGCTGCATCCCAGCTGTCGCACTCCACGTACTCGATCTGCCAATTGACATAGTCACACAATGTCTCAAGATACTCCACATCCATGCCAATATACATGCCATCCTCATTTTTCTCATGATAGCCATCCATAGGAAAAAATCCCACTTTCACAACGCGCTTCTGCGCCCCCTGCACCTGCGGCATGCCAAAGAATCCCCCCATACCACCCAAACACAGAAACAGCAGCATGACCGCAAGCAACAGTCCCGTCCAACCTTTTACCTTTCTTCTTTGTCTGCAATCCATTGTTCCCTACCTCATTAAATCACTACAGTCAATATCTTTTGAAAAAACATATCCCTTCAGAACATGTAAAATATTATACCACGACCAATAACTTTTTTAAATAAAAATTTCCACAACTGCCCCGACAATGATCACTGCCGGCGTCTGGACTTCTGCTGCCTTTGCCGCGATCTCATCAAGCCTTCCGCGCACTGCCTCCACCGACGCGCCAAACGTCCCATGAACCACTGACGCCGGGGTGGATGCCTCCTTTCCAGCACGGATCAGCCCCTGCGCGATCTGGGAAAGCTGCCCAAGCCCCATCATAAACACCAGTGTTCCCTCCAGCCGGGCAAGCGCCGCAAAATCAATGTCCGAATCCTCCGGATGCATCATTGCATCCTGTCCTGCCAGATGTCCCGTAATCACATGAAAGCTCCTGCTGATCTCCCTGTGTGTCACTGGAATCCCGGCAAAGGCAGGGATGGCGACACAGGACGAAATTCCTGGAATATACGCCGCAGGGATCCCCTCACTTCGAAGCGCCATCATCTCCTCCATGCCTCTGCCAAACACAAAGGGATCGCCACCCTTTAACCGAACAACCAAACCGCCCGCGCGTGCCTTCTGTATCAGAAGCGCTTGAATCTGCTCCTGTGTCCTGCTGTGCCTGCCGTTTCGCTTCCCCACATAAATCCGCTCACACCGCTCCGACGCATGGTCCAAAAGTCTCTGATCTATCAAATCATCATACACAAGCACCCGCGCCTGGCGTATCGCGCGCTGTCCCCGCACTGTAATCAAATCCGCGCTGCCACAGCCCGCTCCGACCAAAAGCACCCCCTCTGTCCTGACCTCCTCTTCACAATGCACATAAGACTCCAGCCTGCGCAGCGTCTCCTGTGCATCAAACACTGCATTGGTATCCATACAGATCTGCGCCATCTCCTTCAGAAATGCCGCCCGCCTGCCAGTGTCCTGAATATGCGCCTTCGCCAGCGGTCTGAGGCTGCCCAGATAATCAAGAATTGCATCCATATCTGACGGAATCATAGAAGCTACCCTGCTTCTAAGCTCTGCCGCCACCTCCGGGCTTGTGCCCTCCGTCGAGATGCCAATGCTGAGGTTCCCCGCTTTCACAAGCGACGGAAACAGAAAATTGCATGCGTCTCTGTCATCCACCACATTGACAAGAAGATTTCTCTCCCGGCAGAGCCTGCCGACCTCCGCATTCGCCTCCCTGTCATCCGACGCCGCTATGACAAAGCACACCCCATCCAAATCCGACGGCTCAAATTTTCTATTTATGACACAGATGTCATTTTCCCGTGCCATCTGCCTAAGCTCCTCTGACACATCCGGCGCTACAACCGTTAGCAGCGCCCCATAGGGAAGCAGCTTCTGCAGTTTATGCAGCGCAACCCTCCCACCGCCTACAATCAACCCCTTCTTCCCGCCAATATCTATAAAAAAAGGAAAATATGCCATTTCACATACCTCTCCATCTCTGAAAATACCCTGCCCGCGCAACAGCTCTGACATGACAAACATGCCATTCTACATACTCTCAAGCCCTAATAAATCCCCTGCCTGTGCAGCAGCTCCAATATGGCATAGATCACAGGCTGATGCAGCATATAGATCTCAAAGGAATGCCTGCCCAGCCACTCCACCGGAACCAACAGACTTTCTTCCAAAAGCTGCATTGCATGTCTGTTCCTTATCTGATGGCAGGTAAAATATCCAGCCAGAAACAAAAACAGCCACGGAAACAGCGAAAAATAATCTGTCGAATAAAAACCCGGCTGCGGAAATCCCAAATAAGCCGTCAGCAGATTTCGATAAATCCCCTCCGGCATCTTCACAAAATTCCAATGCTCAAATCCAAGCCAGCCCTCATTGAGATTCCTGGTCAAAAAAAACAGCCCAAAGCTGCCCGCCATCCCCGCCGCCGATGAAATCCGCCGCAGCCATCTGTCAAACACCTGCATCAGCAGCATACAGGAACCAATGAGCGTCAGCACGCCAAACACCACTCTGTCCTGTGGCATCACTGCCAATGTCACCGCCGTAATCACCGCACCGCCCAGAAAGACCACCAGCCCCCGCCTGCGTGCGCGGCTGCCAAGCGGTCCGCAAAAGCCGGACAGGAAAATAAACGTCCAGCAAATTCCCTGCTGCCAGATATAGGCTCCCTCGGACTTGTACCAGTTCCAGTCAAGCCGGTATATGTATACCAAATCCCAGATCATATGATAGGCGATCATATTGAGAAGTGCCACACCGCGGATGCCGTCCAGTTTTTCGTATCGCTTTTTCTTATGAATTTTATTCAACTTTTCCCAGCTCCATCCTGTATCCGTCCTGCCAAAATGTCATAAATCCATTTTAGCAGGATATATCGAGGATGTCCATACAAAAAGACAAAAGAAAACCCTCCTCTCCTGAAAGTCTCCTTTTGTCCTATCTGTATTTGTTCGTCAAACATCCCGTTTTTTGCTGTATGCTACTGCTCCGCCCGGACAATCCATTCCAGTTTCTGTACATAGACACGGTATTCTGTAATCCCCATCTCTCGCAGCTGTTTTGCGATCTCTTTATAGTAGAACACCAGTTTACAACTTTTGTACTTTTTTGAACCCTGATAAAACGTAGCCCTCTATTATTTTAATAAATGACTGCG
>VSNR01000170.1 GCA_009774345.1 Lachnospiraceae bacterium
GAAATATACATTTTGTTTTTCTACAATGAACATAGATATATCATGCGGAAGTGAAGGGAGGCGGCATGGAGAAGAAATTTCAGCAGCAGTCAAATTTATAAAGAGTGGAGGAAAGTGTATGAAGAAAAGATTGAGAGGAATGCTTCTGTCCGTGTTGATGTGTGCGATGTTCATGTCATCGGTATTAGAAGTGCAGGCAGCACAGATCCTATATGACAATGAAATCGGAATACAGGATGAGTATAATTATGAACTGTGGAAGGATTATGGGACAACAAGTATGACCCTGAACAGCGGCGGAACATTTTGCTGTCAGTGGAATGATATAGGCAACGCTCTGTTTCGGAAAGGAAAAAAATTTGAACCCTCCGAGACATATCAGCAGATCGGAAATATATCAATAGATTTTGGATGTAATTATCAGCCGGATGGCAATTCGTACCTGTGTGCATATGGATGGTGTGTTGATCCCCTTGTAGAATATTATATCGTAGAGAGCTGGGGTACATGGCGTCCACCCGGAGCAGAGGCAAAAGGAACGATTACAGTGGATGGTGGAACATATGATGTATATGAGACAACGAGAGTAGATAAGCCCTCCATTCAGGGTGTTGTGACCTTCAAACAGTATTGGAGTGTCCGCACAGAGAGGAGAACCAGCGGCATTATTTCCGTGACGGAGCATTTTAAGGCGTGGGAACGCATGGGAATGCAGATGGGAAAACTGTATGAAACGGCTCTGAATATAGAAGGATACCAAAGCAGCGGATGGGCTGATGTATATCAGAATACAATCCGTATATCAGATTATGATGAAAATATGAATACTGTCGTAGAGTGTGAGAACATGAACATTTGCGGAAACTATGCGGGGAGAATAGAAGCTCCTTTTAACGGTGTGGGATTGTATGCAAATGGCGACTGCTGCCGGTATACCCAGTATTTTACAGACAACAGGCATTGCTTTACATTACGGGGATGTTCCAATAATTCATATATGGCTGAAGTTGATCTGCTGATTGGCGGAGAATACAAAGGAACATTTTACTTCGGGGATGCGTATCCTGCAGAATATATGATTCAAGATATATATCATGGGACTGGCAGTCAGGTAATTGAGTTAAAGGTGACATCCGATAATGGTTTGTGGGATGTGTTTATGGATTATTTGCAGATCAGTTAGAATGCGTATGCTGCGTGGTACAAAAGATACTGAAGAATAAGAAGAGATACGAGGTGGGATAATGTTTCAGACAATTAAAAGTAAGATAATGATCATGGGAGTGTTTTCAATCCTTGTGGCGGTGGTGATCGGTGTTATAGGAATTAACTCTATCAACAGAAACAGCACAAACAGTGAGATAGAGTCGATTGCTAATGAGATTGACGTACTTCAGGCAAAAAATCTCGCGTTGGAAGCACAATATCAATATTACATAGATCAAAAATATTTGGATGGTATTTTGAGCAACCTGGGTCAGATGATCGAGGGGGTACAGTCTTTGAAGGCGATGACGAGCGATAAATATGCAGGCAGCGTGAATCAGATGTTGGACAGTCTGACAAAGATTGAATCAAATTATAGTCAGATCAGCCAGCTTAGCAGCACGAGAAGTTTTAATGCAGATGCTGGATTGTATCAGCAGTATGCGGATGCGGGCAGTGCCCTGACGGAGAGTCTGTCAGACTTGATCGACAAAGAGGGATGGCTTGAATTAAAATGGATCGATGCACATATGTGGATAAATGGCGAGCGCGTGACAGTGGACGGGAAGGAGTATGTCAAACTGCTGTACAGAGGACCGATACCAGAGGGCGTGAAGAGAGACAATATTGCATTCCGCGTAGGTGGAACACTCACCTATGATAAGGATTGCTACGTCACCGATATCAAACTAACGAATGGAGCGGACTTTGCAGAGATCGATATTAGTGCAGTGGACGCCGTGACAGGATCGGGACTTGCCTATGTGGACAGTGAGATCACTACTTTTGACGCAAAGCCTGCAATCCGTATAGGCTGTAATTTCAACGCAGCGAATGAGGGATGGGAAGAATTTGCCACACAGATTACAGTAAAAGATTACGATACGAGGAGTTATACAAATATAGAATATACAATATATCTTGAGCCAAACGGTATGGACTACGACTATAAGTATGGCGGTTCATACTCCGGTGTTTATGATTTTACGGGTAATGTCGAGAAACTGGACCGGTACATCAGTGAATACAGCAAATTGGTGGTGGAAGGCAAGGATATCACGGAAAGTTATGGTCAGATAGAGGCACTGACTTCGGAGATGGCAGAGAATATGCCGCTTTATACAACCAGTGAGGAACTTGCTCAAAATTCGCTTGCAAAACTGAGTGCAGAGCAAGAGATCATACAGCAGATGAAATCACTTGATGACAGCATTCTTGCATTGAAAGGCGAGAATGTACAGTTAAACAGTGAGCTGACCTCACTGTGCGAGACGATCAAGAATATTGCATCTGAGGATATGGCGGCGATAAAAGTAAATGTGATGAGAGTCAGTGTGATTGTGATCGTACTTGCGACCATTATATTAATTGGTACGACTATATTGATTGGCACCAGTATTGATAAAAATGTTGTACTGTTTAAAAAGACTTTGGACAAGATAACACAGGGCAGGATTGCAGTCAGAGTGAGAGCAGACGGAAAGGATGAGTTTTCACAGTTTGGCAGAAGCCTGAATGTATTTCTGGACAAGCTTGTGGGCAGCATCGGACAACTTCAGGAAATTTCTACAGAATTAGCACAGTCAGGCGGTCTGCTTGAGGATAAAGCGAATAAAACAAAAACAGCTGCAGGAGTCATCAGCGATGCATTGGATGAGATCTCTCAGGGAGCAACTGCACAGGCGGAGGACATCACAAATTCGTCATTGCAGGTAAGTAATATGCAGGAAAATATGGTGTCGATTACGGACGGTGTCAATATGCTGTCGGAAACATCAAGAGATATGAGTGAAAACGGCAGGAAAGCGACAAAAATTGTACAGGAGCTAAGCAGTACGAGCAATCTGACAACGGAGGCGTTTCAGAAAATATCGGAGCAGATTTATAAGACAAACGCCTCTGTGATAAAGATACAGGAAGTTGTCAATCTGATTGCAGAAATTGCAAGTCAGACCAATCTGCTGTCGCTGAATGCCAGTATAGAGGCAGCGAGAGCCGGAGAGGCAGGGAGAGGTTTTGCTGTGGTGGCAAGTGAGATACAGAAACTTGCAGAACAGACCAATTCGTCAGCTAAGATTATTGACGAGATCATTCTTTCACTGTCTGAAGAGTCCCAACAGACAGTGCATTCTATCAATGAAGTTACAGATATCATTATGAATCAGAAGGAAAAGCTTGATGAGACAAAAGCAAAGTTCAATATTGTTGAGACAGGGATTATATCGACCTCTGACGGTATGAAGGATGTGCTGAATCAGGTCGATGTGTGTGGAAATGCAGGTAGAAGAGTGGTTGACCTTATGACCAATTTGTCTGCTATCGCGGAAGAAAATGCCGCATCGACACAGCAGACAAATGCCTCAATGAATGAGCTTAACGATGCGACTGCATCCCTTGCCAAGACGGCGCAGGAGCTTAAAAAGCTGTCGATTGTAGTTAATGAAAACTTAAATTATTTCAGCATAGAGCCCGAAGCGTGAGTGTTGTAGTATAGATTTTGGCGGTGAATGGAGGTAGGAAGATTGAAAAACAAGAAAAAGGTAGCGCATAAGATTACAGGAGCGATTTCGATTGTGCAGATTGTTGTCTTTGCCGTTTTATATTTGTTTGTGAGCAGTATGGTCACAAAAAATATTCAGGAAAATACGATTGACAGTATGCAGACGATCGTGGAGGATCGTTCCAAATTGATAGAGAATTATGTACATGAGACAGAGAGTTATCTTACGGCATACAGCAGGGCAGGCGAAATTAAGCAGCTTTTGCTGAATCCGGCGGATGAGGATGCTGTAGTGTCAGCACAGAAATATACGGAAGTATACAGTAGTGATATAGAGCATCTGGAAGGAATTTATGTCAGTGAATGGGATGCACATGTGCTGGCACATACAAATGCAGCAGTTGTTGGGATTACGACACGGGAGGGAGATTCCCTCAAAAAGCTGCAGGAGTCTATGATCGCGGCAGAGGGTGTATATAATGTGGGCATTATCTTTTCACCGGCGAGCGGACAACAGATTATTTCCATGTACCGTGCCTGTATGGACTCAAATGGGCAGCCGGCTGGATTAGTGGGGGCTGGAATTTATATATCAGGTCTGAAGGAGACGTTGGACCGCCTTCCCAATGCAGGCTTGAGTCAGGCGAAATATTATCTGATCAATACACAGACAGGAGAATATATTTTTCATGAGGATAGTGAGATGTGCGGAAAGGTCGCACAGGAGGAATTTGTACAGGGTATCCTCTCAAAACTGAAACAGAAAGGCACAGGAACAGATTATATTGAATATGATGAGGACGGTGAGCATTATATTGCTGCTTATCATAATATTTCGGAGAGAGGCTGGATGTTTTTGCTTTCGGATACTACGGATGAAGTTTTTGCGACAGTGCGCACTATTAAGATACAAATGATTATCTTTTGTGCGATAGCAGTCATCCTGCTGATTGGTATTTCGAATATAATTATTTCAGTCTCTACGAAGCCATTGTCACCGATTACAACAACTTTGTGCAGAATCGCAGATTGTGACATCAGGGATGATGGGAATGTGAGAGGATTTATCGGCAGGAATGATGACTTAGGTGAGATCGCTAATGCTTCCTACAATGTGATTGAGTCATTAAACAGCATTGTCAGTACATTGAAACAGTGTTGCACAAGACTGAACGAAAAGGCAGTGAATCTGAAAAGTTCCTCCGCAGATCTGGTGGACTGTGTGGCTGACAATATTGCTACAACGCAGCAGCTTTCTGCAAGCCTGGAGAGTGTTGACAGCGCAATCGTAAGCATTCATGATGAGATTGGCAGTATGTATAATGCAATCGACGAGATTGCAGCAAATCTCAGACACAGTTCTGAGTTCGGTGAGCATATGTTTGCAGAGGCGGCAGAAATGAAAGAGAGCGCTAACATTTCTTTTGGCAATACCCAGGAGAAAGTGGAAACGGAAAAAAGTTCTGTAAAAAATGCGCTGGACAGTTTAAATAATTTGTCACAGATTAACGGGATGGCAGCAGAAATATTGGAGATAGCAAATCAGACCAATCTTTTATCAATCAATGCGTCCATAGAGGCGGCGCGTTCCGGTCAGATGGGCAAAGGATTTGCAGTCGTGGCAGAGGAAATTGGTGGTCTTGCAGAGACATCTAAGAGGACTGCAGCGAAAATCCGGGAATTATGTCAATCTTCTAATAACAGTATCAGAGAAGTCAATGACTGTGTTGGAAGGATGATGCATTATATGGAAAATGATGTCCTGCAAAGCTTTGGTGACTTTGCAGAAAAATCCAATGAATACAGTTCTTCTGTGGAGATGATTAAACAGGATATTGAGAAACTGAATGCATTTGTCGGAAATCTCAAGCTGTCGATCGGACAGATTTATGACAATACAATGGATGTTAGAAGAGTTTCCGAGCAAAACAGCAGTGCGATTAATGAAATTGTCAAAAAGAGTGAGAGAACAGCGGATATTGCAGATGCAGTCAGAATTCAGTCTGATGAGAACAGACTGATGGCAGATGATTTGGAAAATATTGTTGATGAGTTTACCTGTTAAAATCTGTCCTTGCTATTTCTTCCAATATAATTCATAATAATGTATTAAAAGTTCCGAAACACTCTTAGACAGGAGGATGATCTTTCAGTGAATACAGTTCAAAAAGAAGACGGAGAATATTGGTGGAAAAAACTGGCTGACAGGTTTTATCAGTATATGAACAATATTAAGCTTAGCAGAAAACTGATGATTCTGTATGTGTTCTGCGTGCTGCTGCCGCTGGTGGTCACGGACAGCGTTGTGCTGTATATTGTTCTGAATGCCGAGAATGCGAAACAGCAGCACGCTATGGAAAATGAGGCGAGCGCTATACAGTACAGTCTGACGAACAGCATTGATTATGCAGCAGCCACGGCAAAGCAGATCTATATGAATGAGTATATAGAGAAATACCTGAATTGTAACTATGCAGATGCACTGGCATATGTCGAGGCTTATCAGGATTTTGTGAAGACGACGCTTTTTAAAGGCGGAGCAGGTATGGATAACACAATTATCACGATGTATGCAGATAACCCTACGATAGTGAACGGAGGAGAGTTTTCCCGCCTGTCTGTTATAGAAAACACAAATTGGTATCAGACTTTTACAGAATCAGGACAGGATACTTTGTTATATTTTTATTATGACAATGAGAAAAATCCTTCTATTGAGCCAAAGAGAAAGGTATTGTTTCTCAAAAAACTTGATTTTTTTAACGGAACCCGATATGAAAAATTTCTGAAAATAGAACTGGATTATAGCAATATGGTGCGGGGGCTGGTAAGACTGGGATATGAGTTTCCTGTCTATATCTGTCAGGGAGACAGAGTTCTTCTGGCAAATGATGGACACAGTAGCATCAATCAAAATTTCGATTCGTTTACGTTAAAGCATAAAGTAGGCGTGCGCAAAGAGATGACATTGTATGGCAGTGAGATGCAGATCTATATTCTGAAACCAGAGACAGATGTGCTTAAAGAACTTTGGAACAATATGCCGCTGATTGCGCTGCTTATACTTACCAATGCGATTCTTCCGTGGTGGCTGATGAGAGAACTAAACTTGTCCCTCACCATAAGGATCGAGCAGTTAAGCCAGATATTTGACAATGTGGGAGACGAGGAACTTAGCCGGATCGACAAGATCAGCGGCAGTGATGAGATCAGCAGGCTCATGGAAAACTATAACCGGATGGCAGTAAGGACCAACGATTTGATTCAAACTGTCTATAAGGACCGCATCAAGGAACAGCAGATGGATATCGCCAGACAGAATGCAGAACTTCTTGCACTTCACAGTCAGATTAATCCACATTTTCTGTTTAATGCATTGGAGAGTATACGAATGCATTGTATCCTTCGCAATGAACTGGAAATTGCAGAGATGGTGGAAAAGCTTGCAGTCATGGAACGCCAGAATGTAGACTGGGCGACGGATACGGTGGAGATCAGAAAAGAGATGGAGTTTGTCGAGGCTTATCTGGGACTGCAGAAATATCGTTTTGGGGACAGACTGTCGTATGAACTGGAGGTGGATGAGACATGTCTTGGCATCAACATTCCCAAACTGACGGTAGTTACGTTTGTGGAAAATGCCTGCATCCACGGGATTGAGAACAAGACGACGAAGGGATGGATCTTTGTGCGCATCTATATGGAAGAGCAGGAGGGAGTCCGGGAACTTTCAATAGAAGTGGAGGATACAGGCAGCGGCATGGATGAAGAGGAGCAGCAAAAACTGTTTGAGATGATGCTGAATGCAAGCATTGACCGCCTTCGGGAGAAAGGGAGAGTGGGGATGGTAAATGCCTGCCTGCGTCTGAAAATGGTGACAGATAACAGGGTGAAATTTGCCCTGGAAAGTGAAAAAGGTGTTGGGACACTTGTTCAGATACGGATACCATTGGAAAGGGTTGGTGAAACATGTTAAAAGTATTGCTCGTTGATGATGAACCATTTATCGTTCAGGGGCTTTCTCAGCTCATCGACTGGGAGAAGGAGAATTATGAGATTGCAGCGACTGCACAAAACGGCAGGGAAGCATTGGCGTATTTGAGGAGCAACAAGGTGGATCTGATCATAGCGGATATCAAGATGCCGGAGATGACGGGTCTGGAGCTTTTGGAAACCATACGCAGAGAGAAGGTATCTGACGCCTATTTTGTAATACTCAGCGGCTATGGCGAATTTTCATATGCGCAGCAGGCGATACGATATTCCTGTATGGATTATGTGTTGAAACCCGTTGAGAAGGAGGTACTGACAGAAGTGATCAGAAGGGCTGCCAATATGTCAGAGGCAGAGATACAGCGTCAGGAGAACAAAAGACAGATGGAACGGGCATATCTGGCAAGAAACGTGATCTCCTTGCTGCTTGGCAAGTATGATGATATGAATCTGCAGTATGTTTCGAATCATATGCAGCTCTCAAACGGAGTCCGTTATATTGATATTCAGCTGGTGGATGTCTCAGACCCGGAGGATGTGGAGGACATGGAGATGCGCTCCATGCAGAGAAAGCTTTATCAAAGCTGCAGGGAATTTCTAAAGGAGGATGAGGCACACTGTATTTTGGATGTATCCGCTGAGGAAAATGTATATGATGTTGGTCTGATCTACTGCGATTACATGGCGGCGAAGAATAACTTCACTGAAAAAGTGTATCTGGAAAAGCTATTTAATTACCTGAGTGTGGCGCTCAAGCAGAAGCTTGTCATGATGGTTGGGAAGCGCGTTGCGGATATTGCGGCCGTATCAAAATCCTATGGCACAGCCTGTATGCTCAACTCTCTTCAGGCGTTTCATGACCGGAAAAATATATATTATTATGAAGAGGAGATCCATGTCAACAGCGACGGCATTCTTCTGTGCAAGACAGAACTTGACAACCTTATCTCTGCGATTGAACAGAATGATAAACTGCGCATTCACGAGTCCGTGGACAAGCTGTATGAGGAACTGCGCCGTCTGGGGGCAATGGGGGAGACCATTAATCTCAATATCAACTATCTTCTGTTTCAGTTGATTCATACTGCCACGGAGCAGGATGACTGTGTCAATCAGGAGGAGATTCTGCATCTGATCAGTGAGAGCGCTTTTGAGGATGGCACGAAACGGGGAAGCAGAGTGCATCTGGAGAGGTTTGCGTGCGAGTATGCAGAGTATCTGGCACAGCTTCGGAAAAATGTGTCGAGGGGGATTCTGGCAATGATCGAGCAGGAGGTCAGAGCGCGTTTTGCGGAAAATCTGACGCTGCGGGAGCTGGGGCAGAAATACTTTATTAACAATGCCTATTTAGGACAGGTGTTCCGCAAGAAGTATAACCAGTCCTTCAAGGATTACCTGAACAATTACCGAATTGAACAGGCAGCGGCGCTGCTTCTGCGGACAGATGACAAGATATACAAGATCGCAGAGGATGTGGGATACAAGAATACCGATTATTTCATCAATAAGTTTATCGCGGCAAAGGGCTGTACGCCTTCCAAATTCAGGAAACAGGCTGTAAAAACCGGATAGTTGAACAAAAGTATAGATTAATAATC
>VSNR01000171.1 GCA_009774345.1 Lachnospiraceae bacterium
CTCTGTATCAGAAAAATATCAATGTTGTTGCGGACTTGTAAAATATTACATTTTTCTAGTAAATAGTTGTCATTGCACAGGAAAAGACAGTTTCACAATTGTTCCTACTCCCAGTTCAGAAATAAATGACATATCTGCATGATGAATCTGTATAATCCTTTCGCAGATAGCAAGCCCCAGCCCTGCCCCGCCAGCAGCGCGGCTTCGCGCCTTATCAACACGATAAAAAGCCTCTTTTATATGTGATAACTGCTCTTCTTCGATACCAGTCCCATGATCCTCAACTTCAATTACAATAGCCGCTTCCTCTGAATATGCAGAGATACGAATTTCATCTTCCTGCCGGCTTGCCTTAATTGCATTATCAATCAGGTTATTGGTCAGTATCAAAAGCTGTTCCATATGTCCTCTGATAACGTAATTTTGATGCAAAATATAAGTCAGCTTTATTTTCTTTTCTGATGCCCTCACGTGCATAACCTTTTCCGACTCCGCAAAAAGTTCTTTCACAGAACAGTTACTATCTTTTATTTCATCCCTGCGGAGCAATGCCATATCAAGAAGCTGATACGCCATGTTTTGAAGTCTGCTGCATTCCGACATAATAAACTGTGTACATTCATAACGTTCTTCTTCTGACACAAGTGCTTTTTGAATATACTCTGCATATCCATAAATCGCAGTCAGTGGAATCCGCAGTTCATGGGAAAAATTATCAATAAACTGCTGTTTCTGCTCCGAGGTTTCCTCAAGCTGTTTGATTTGATTTTCTATCTGTTCTGCCATCAGATTAAAATTGTGTGCCACGCCGGAAATTTCATCCTTTCCGCGAACCGATATCCTGCTGCTGTAATCCCCGTTTGCAATCTTTGCGGATGCACTGGAAATCTGCCTTAATGGGCGAAAAATAATATTCAGGAATTGATACAGGAAAAATGACATCAGAAGGATTACCGCAGCGCCTGTCAAAAAAAGTATATTTTTCGTATGGCGCCATGACTGGATGGTTCCGCCCAGACTGCCAATATACATCAGTCCATACTCCTGCCACGGAGCCGGAAAGATGCCATAAACGCACAGGACAGAGCGCTTTCCATTTTCCATATAAACAAGCCTTTCCTGACTGTAACCTGTATCTGGCGGAAGAATCCTGTTTTCCTGCGATGCAAATGCAGGACTTTCATAAATCCATTCCCCTGAAAAAGACACTGCGAGTGCGTTTCCCTTTCCTTGCAGATACCGCGAATACAAGCGCATCAGGCTATCTATATTTTCCTCCACATGATTTCCCCTCTGCTCCAATGCCTGCATATCTCCTAGCAGAGAAGATGCAATGACATAATGCTCTGCCAGACATTTGTCCCTGACAACTGAAAGTTTGTCCCTAAGGATAATGATTGAAACAATGAGAATCAGCGAATTGAGAAACACAATAAATAGAACCAGCGCAGCGAAAAAAATCTTCTTTTTCATTCGTGAACCTCCAATCGGTATCCCAGCTTATACACTGTCCTAATTTGATTTTCCAAATGCAGTTTGTGGCGCAGTCTCTGAATATGGACATCCACGGTACGGGTACCACCATCAAAATCATATCCCCATACCATGTCCAACAGCTTTTCTCTGGAGAGGGCAATATTCCGGTTTCTAATCAGTACCTCCAGCAACTCATATTCCTTGGGTGTACACTCGACGACTGTTCCATTTAGGAAAACCTGGTGACTATCAAAATCGCATTTCAAGTCACCCATCACAAATTCTGATTCCGCTTTTTTTGTCCGTCGCAGTACCGCTTCCACCCTTGCTGCCAGTTCCAGCATCTGAAACGGTTTTGTCAAATAGTCATCTGCCCCCATAGCCAGTCCTTTCAGCTTGTCAGTCAATTCACTTTTCGCTGTCAGAAAAATGACTGGCGTCCCAAGAGTTCTTTCAAACACCTGATAACCGTCCAATCCGGGAAGCATAATATCCAACACAATCAAATCAAACTTTCCATTTTCAAGCAGTGTGGCTGCCGACAATCCATCAAAAGCCTGCGTGCAATGATGCCCTGTAAGACTTAGGTTTCTGCGTATCAATTCATTAATGGACAATTCATCCTCTACAATTAATATTTCAGCCATCTTTTATCAACTCCCTTTCCAAGATAATAAAAGAATACCTCAAAAATGTTTCTAAATTGTAAAATTTTTGCAACCATTTAGCAGCCTGTGCATTTACTGCACTAATCGTAAGAAAATGCAAATTTAAAAAGTCAATATTCATCAGCAAAGATAATGTTGCATGAGGTTTTTCCCATAACTACGAGGGTAAAATTCTTCTGTATCATTATGGACATTAAGAAAGCGTTCATTGCTTTTCTTCCAACAAACGCTTTCCCACCTTAATACCTAACCCGGATAAAGCGGAACCAAAATTTTGCCATTTTGCGCAATATTTCATTCTTAAACGCCTAACTCGGAACGGTATTATATTTCTTACTTTAAAAACTTCTGCTCACTTACTCTACATAAATTTCCTTTGAAATGACAGCCCTGTCCGCAATGCTGCTGTTCATTCCTTCCTGCGCCATCAAAGACCAGTCATCAGGATTGTCAAAAATGTAGACATACAAGGTTTTTATCTCTTTCCCCTGAACAGCAAATACGGCTCTGCCTGCCATTTCCATATCTGGGTGAAGCATTTCCCCATCCTGATTAAAGCAAATTGTAGAGCAGGGCTCATAAGACCACCCAGCATGAACAATGACCTGATACGGAGATACCACGACATCTTCAAGCGTAATATTCCCCTTTTTCTCACCCACCTCAATTGTTTTTACATCTGTTTCATTTACCTCAAACGGAATCGTGATATTCCAACTGCCCTCCGTCCAGTGCGATGCCGATATTTCCTCGCCGCCAATCATCGTGTCATCATCATACCCAAGACCGTTTACCGTTAGACTCAGTTCGCCGCTGCCTGCGTGTTTTTCCGCAAGATTAATCTTTAACATGCCTGCGAATGTATGGCTGTCAATTACCTCTCCATCAAATGTATTTTCGAGCCATTCATCTGATCTCCCATCCACACGCCATTTTCCGTCGATATAGAATCCTGCGGCTGTCTTGTCATCTGCAATATTCATGCCAGTATAATGTCTGGGAATATGCGTAAAATCTGCATCTTCCGATTCAATATTTACTGTAAGGAATATGGAATATCCGTCACAGTAAGCCTCTGATGCCGTCAGTGTGATTCCTTTATCAGATACAGTATAGTCCGATGTATCCAGATTCCCCGCAGCATCCTCCTTTGTCAGAACCGTTTTCTTATCTGAAAAGTCTCCAGAATATGTGGCATCCTCCTCAACCTTCTCAAAAATTTTTCCAATCAGTGGAATCTTTGCTGCAAGCACCGGATTAAAGTATCCCAGTCCACCAACGCCAAGAACCGCAGCAGCCACTGCCGCAGCAACACCTGTTCCTATTTTTTTAAATATACCCATTTTATCCTTCCTCCTTTTATGAATCCTGATTTCGCTGTCATCTATTTCAGGAGCAAGGGCCTGCTTTAAGATTTGATCTAATTTTTCATCTGTCATATCCTATCGCCTCCAATTTTTCTTTCAACATTTTCTTTGCTCTACGCATCCGGCTCTTGACAGTGCTTTCCGAGAGTCCAAGAATCCCTGAAATCTCATTAATCTGCATATCTGCTGAATAATACAAATAGATTGGCATTCTGTATTTTTCCGGCAGCAACGCCACTAATTTCTGAATCATGTCTGCTTCATTCTGTTGTAAAATAATATGTTCCGGCAAAGATTCATTTCCATAATCTGGAATCTCATAACCCTCATCTGACATCCTTTCCATGCTGTCAATCGGTACCAGCCTCATTCTGTTTGCGTATTTTCTCTTTTTATTTTTCCATAAGTTAATTGAAGTGGATAAAGCATAACTCTTTGTATTCTGCACAGCATCCAGTTTTTTTCTTTTTTCCAGCAGCCTGAGCATCGTGTCCTGATACAGTTCATCCCCATCTTCCGCATCTCCGGCTGTCATCCGGCAGAACCGCAGAATATCTTTTCCAAACTTCAGGACAAACTGCTCAAATTCATCATGATTCATAGCAGCCATCCTCCTCCTTCTTTCAAGTAGATTTATTTGACATGTCAAATTGCAAAGATTTGCCCCTGCAAATATATATTGTATCGAAGCTGGAAAAAGTTTTCAAATACTCGAAAAATATTACATTGATTAGAGATTCCTTCTAAAGATGTTATCAAGGGGGAATGTGAGATTTTTTGATTTTCATGAGGGCAGATACTTCTGGACAAGTGTATTCCGTTCGTGTTAGTATAGAGAAAACGACAGGGCGGTAATGGTAATATGCAAAAAATAATGGTTATAGAGGACGATACCGCTATCCAGGAGGAATTGGCTCTGCTTCTGGAAAACGAAGGATATACGCCTCTGGTGGTTACAAATTTTACAGATATACCGGGGCAGGCGGTCTTGGAGCGCCCGGATTTGATTCTCTTAGATATTGGACTGCCGGGGCGGGATGGTTTTTCCTTATGCGCTGCTCTGCGGAAAGCTATTCCCGCACCGATAATTTTTGTTACCAGCCGGGATGCCGGTGTGGACGAGGTGCGGGCGTTGAGCCTGGGCGGGGATGATTACATCACAAAGCCATACAGTGTCCCCGTTCTGTTGGCAAGAATCAAAGCGGTTCTGCGCCGGAGCCTTGGTGAGCCGGAACCGGCTGATGTTCTGGAGGCTGGAGAGCTGCGTTTGAGCCTGACAAAAGGAGTTGTGTCGGTCAACGGAAAAACTGCGGAGTTGACCCGAAACGAACTTCAAATACTGGCTTGTCTGATGGCCCATGCAGGGCAAATCGTTTCCAGGGCTGATTTGATTGATGCGTTATGGGACAATCAGATTTATATTGATGATAACACCCTCAGTGTTAATATGACCCGGCTGCGGGGGAAACTGGCAGAAACTGGCCTGTCTAATGCCATCAAGACCCGGCGTGGAATGGGGTATCAGCTATGACCCTGCGGGAATTTTTATCTGACCGGCTGGGCCGGATTGCCCTTTGGCTGGTCTGCATCGGACTGGCACTACTGTTCCTTTTTGCCACGGGGACACAGCCGGGGGTTTTGGCGCTTTTGCTGCTGGCTCTGCTGTTGGTTTTCGTGACGGTTCAAGCAGCCGATTTTTTCCGCCAACGCACCCGTCTACTCGAATTGGAAAATATATTGGAGAGTCTGGACCGAAAGTACCTGTTCATGGAGTGCGTCTCGCCGCCCCAAAATCTTTATGAACGCCATCTCTTTGACCTGACCCGGCGGGCAGGCCGAGCCATGACGGGGGCGGTATCCGATGCTCAGGCCGCTCAGCGCGAGTACCGGGAGTATGTGGAGCAGTGGGTACATGAGATCAAAGCCCCGATCACCGCCGCACGGCTGATCTGCCGGGAATTGGACGGAAAAACCCGCCGAAAACTTATGGCAGAACTGGCGCAGATTGAGGCTCATGTGGAACGAGCCTTGTTTTATGCCCGTGCGGAGAACCCGGAACAAGACTGCCTGCTTAGACAGGTGGACTTAGGAAAAATTGCTGCCCAGGCGATTGAAAATCATCGTTCCCTGCTGATTCAAAGCGGCGTTCGGGTAGAAACGGAGGGACTGGACTGCACCATCTATACTGATGAGAAGTGGGCGGTGTTCATCTTGGGGCAGTTGCTCCAAAACGCCTCTCGCTACCGGGGGACAGAGCCGGTTATCACGCTTTCCGCGAAGCCTCTTGGGAAACAGGTTCAGCTTGTCGTTCGGGATAACGGCATCGGCATCCCTGCCCATGAACTGACCCGTGTATTTGACCGGGGATTTACTGGCAGCAACGGGCGAAGCCGGGGCGGGTCTACTGGCATGGGACTGTACCTGTGCAAAAAACTGGCGTCATTTCTGGACTTGGGGCTGCACATTGCTTCGCAGGAGGGAGAAGGAACAGCAGTAACGCTGACATTTTCCGCAAAGGGGAACCTTACAAAAATGTAAGGGAAATCAATATCAATTCGATACCACCTCCTTTGCATCCGGTGTATGATAGGACGCAAAGGAGGTTCGATTATGCTTCAGGTACAAAATATTGAAAAATATTACGGAAATAAAAACAATGTCACCAAGGCCCTGGACCGGGTGAGCTTTGATGTGGAGGCCGGGGAGTTTCTGGCTATCATGGGGGCATCGGGCAGCGGAAAGACCACCCTGCTCAACTGTATCTCCACCATTGATACCATCAGCGCTGGGAAAATTCTTCTGGACGGTGTGAGTATTGCCGATCTGTCCGAGGAAGAACTGGCAAAATTCCGTCGGGAACGGCTGGGCTTTGTGTTCCAGGATTTCAACCTGCTGGACACTTTGACGATTGAGGAAAACATCGGGCTGGCCCTCTCGCTGAACCATACTGACCCCAAAACGGTACAAGAGCGGGTGCGGGATGTTGCCCAAAAGCTGGGGATTATCGACATTCTGCCCAAGTTCTCCTATCAGGTTTCTGGCGGACAGAAGCAGCGGGCCGCCTGCGCCCGTGCAATGGTGGCGGGGCAATCACTCCTGTTGGCTGATGAACCAACCGGGGCGTTGGATTCTAAGGCGTCCAAGAACCTGCTGGAAATCATGTTCACCATGAATCAGGACATGGGA
This sequence comes from Lachnospiraceae bacterium, assembly GCA_009774345.1. Lineage (GTDB taxonomy): Bacteria > Bacillota > Clostridia > Lachnospirales > Lachnospiraceae > COE1. The sequence continues at coordinate 6,698 of VSNR01000171.1, forward strand.
GCGACAATCCTCATGGTTACTCACGATGCTTACAGTGCCAGCTACGCGAAGCGGGTGTTGTTTCTCAAGGACGGTCGGGTGTTCAATGAACTGCTGCGGGGAGAACGGGGGCGGCCAGTGTTCTACCATGAAATCCTGGACGTGCTGGCCGCGCTGGGGGGTGACATCAGTGACGTTATCTAAGCTGTCCTTCCGAAACGCCCGGAGGCAGGCAAGTGACTATTTGGTGTACTTTATCACAGTTGTGATGGCCGCTGCACTGCTATATTCCTTTAACGGGCTGGTGTTTTCCCAGGAAGTCCAGCAGCTTTCTGAGGGAATGAATACCTTGCCCTTGGTGATCATCTTGGCCAGTATTGTGGTGGTGTGCGTCTTTGGCTGGCTGGTGAGCTACGCCACTGGTTTTATGCTCTCCCGCCGCAGTCGGGAACTGGGAACCTACATTCTGGTTGGCCTGACCAATAAACAGGTGGCCCGGTTGTTCTTTCTGGAAAATTTATCGGTAGGCGGTGCGGCCCTGGCACTTGGGCTGGTGCTGGGCGGATTACTCTACCAGATTCTACGGGCAATCCTGTTTGCCATGTTCAGCCTGCCGTATCATTTTACATTGGCGCTCTCCTTGCCAGCGGCGGGGCTGACTCTGCTTTATTTTGCCTTGATTTACCTCCACGCCCTTCGGAAAAGCCGAAAGCGTATGCGAAAAATGAAAATCTATGATCTCGTTTACTTTGAAAAGCAAAACGAAAGTATCGTGATCCACAAAGGAAAAAGCCGCCGTTGGGTGTTTGCTATTTCCCTTGTGCTGGGCGTGGTTGGAACCGTACTGCTCATGTCCAGAGAATTGATAATCGGCATCATCGGCGCCGGATGCTTGATTGCTGCGCTGTTTGGTTTTTTCCTCAGCTTTGCATCTGGCGTTCCCGCTTTCTTTGACAGACATCCGGCGCAAAAGTATCAAGGGCAGAATTTGCTGATTTTCCGTACCCTTGCCGCCAAACTTTCCACTATGGGTATCGTCATGGCGATTATCTCCATGATTTTCACAGCTACGATCATAACCGAGGGGAGTGGACTGGTATTCAATGGTATTTTCCGGGGCCGTTCCGTAGAGAACGCCTGCTTTGACCTTTACTTTGCCATTGAAGGGGAGGATCAGGACCCAAGCCCGTACCTGGGTTACATTGCGGAGCATATTCCGGTGGAGCAATCGGTTTTGTATCAGGTTTATCTCACGGACAGCCCCACAGTGCGGGACTATATCGAATCCCAGACAGTTTATTATTACTACAACTACGACCAGGACCCCATTCTTCGCTGGAGCGACTACGCTGCCCTGCGTGCCATCGCGGGTTGTCCGGCAGTGGAGCCAGAGCCGGGCCGGTATCTCATCCACTGCATGACTTATTTAGAGGAACCACTGCGGAACTATGACCAGTCGGTCACACTGGGAAACATTACATTATCTCCGGGAAGCGTCTACACAGAACATCTCTCTCAAGGTTTTGGCGTGGCGAACGGGCACGGATATATTCTGGTCGTTCCAGACGAAGCGGTGGACGGACTGGCAGTTCATCATTTGGCCTATGCCGCTAAGACGGTTCAGCCAGTGCCTGCGGCACAGTATGACGCTATGACTGATATAGCTGTCATAGAATACAACAAGCAAGAAAACCCTGCAAACTATGCTTTGGTTTTAACAAAAGCCAACGAGGATGCCCAAGTGGCTGTCCAGACCGCACTTCTGGTATTTCCACTGTTTTATCTGGCGCTGGCACTCACCATGACTGCCGCCACTATCCTTACCATCCAGCAGCTCAGCGAAACAGATCGCTATCGGCGGCAATTTGCTCTGCTTAGAAAACTGGGGATGGCTCAGCGGGAGATGGCCCAAGCCCTGGGCCATCAGTTTGCGATTTATTATGTGATGCCTGCCGTTCCACCGGTGCTGATCGCTGCTCCGATCATCTTCCATTTCGCCCAAATTCCAGAGCCTGGAGTTATGGTTGGAATGAATAGTCCGGGGATTATCGTGACAATTTCGCTGGGGATTTTCTTCTTGATTTATGTGATTTACATTCTGCTGGCCTATACCAGTTTGAAGCGAAACGTACTACCCAAATAAGGTAGCGGCAAGCAATGCCCCGGTATATACCGGCGCTCGCTTGTTGGTGGCTTCCGCCCCCAAGCCCCCGTAAGGACCGGCGCAGTTGCGCCGGTCCTTTTAAGCCGCCTTCGGCGTCTGCTGTTACCCGCAGGGAGAGGAAAAAACGTCATCTCGCCCCTGCTGGCAAATGTGATATACTCATTACAACAAAGCAACAAACACAAACTGTTTACAATAAAGAAGTGGTATCAAATGGCACTATCAAATGAAGATTTACTTGCAATTAGTCAATTGTTGGACGTTAAAATAAAATCATCTTTGCAGTCTGAATTACAACCACTAAAAGACGAGCTAAGGGATATGAAACAACGTATTACAAGCATTGCACTACATATTGAAAATACCACTGATAAAAATAT
>VSNR01000172.1 GCA_009774345.1 Lachnospiraceae bacterium
GAGTAGGAAGGAAAAATTTATTATGGCAACACCTGTAGTATGGCAATGTACAAAATGTGGAAGGACGACAACAGCAACTCAGAAACCTGGAACAGGTAATACACAATACACCAAATGCTCAGCATCATCAGATGGAAAACATAAGTGGGTGCTCAAACAAAGGTGAAAATTCCTTATTGAAATGAGGTATGGGTATTAGAGAGTAAAATTTTCTAATACCCATATAGTCTATTAAAAGAAAATCTTTTAATTAGGTAAATACAACGGGAATGAAAGGATAAGAATCAAATGAAATTTGAAGATTACCAGAAATCACTAAGGCAGAAAAATAGCCATACTGATAAAACAGAAACAGTACAGTCAGAACAAAATGAAACACGTCAAGAAAAGAATGTGAATAAACATACGAATATATTTTCGCCTCCAATTCCCTATCAGATATTGGTTACAGCCACAATGAGCGCTGGGAAGTCAACTCTAATCAATGCAATGATCGGTCGAAATATATGCAAATCTCAAAATTTAGCCTGCACGAGTCAATTGCATTATATCATCAACAAACCCCTTGATACAGCCTTAACGTCAGAGTATGGGGATATACCAATAACGATTGAGAAAGAAAACTTGGATTCGCAGGAGATTGATATTACATATGCCAGTTATAATGGCAGATTATCAGAACAACGCATTGTGATATGTGACTCTCCGGGAGTAAATTACAGCGGAGAGATAAAGCATAAGCAGATTACGGATCAGATGATAAGTTCGGAAAGCTATCAAATGATAATTTATTTGATGAATGCAACGCAATTAGGTACTACGGATGACGAAGCACATTTGGCAACGATTCAAAAGTTAGATAGAAAAAAGACCATTTTGTTTGTCATGAATAAAATTGATTTATTTAATGATGAGGATGGGGATATCGAGTCCATTATATTGAAACAAGCGAAATATCTTGAATCCAAAGGGTTTCACAATCCATTAATCTGTCCAGTATCAGCCAAAGCAGGTTTTTTGTCTAAAAAAGCCCAACAAGAAGAGTTGAGCAAACTGGAGCGACGGGAGCTAAATTGCTTGGAAGATAAACTTGAGAAGATGAAAGTAACAGAGTATTATGCAAAGTATTTTCCGTATATTAAAATAGAAGATCATACAGATGAAGATCAACAACTGTTAAAAATTTGTGGATTGAGTTATATTGAGGAAATCATTAGAACAGTGAAGAATTTTTCGACAAAGAAGGAACGAAAGAAAAAACAGTCAAAGAGAAAAATTCCTTCAACGGCAAAGATTAAACAAAAAGAGACAAAAACGAAATCATCAGTAAAGCCTATAGTTACGGAGGAGGAACCAGTTATGACACAGGTATATGTTAAATACAATCCATATCGTCTTTTAACATTCATCAAGATAAACGATAAGGAAGTTAAGTCAGACAGTACGCTTTATAAGATGATAAACGGAAAAAGATTACAAGAATGGATCAGCTTATTTCCACGAAAATTAGCAAATGAAGTAATTGACGTGAATTTTGAAATTACATTTTGTGGTATGGAGTTAGACTTTGAGGATTTCAAGGAAGCATTTACAACCGCACAAAACGAGAAAATATTGACAGTAGCCCAAATGTACTATGTTGCAGGAAAAAATGAAAGCGATATTGTTAAAAAGTTAAATGATATTTTCCAAGATTTGCAAAATGGTCCTATTGATGATTTTCGGAACGAAAAGTTTAAGGGGGCATTTGATAGTGTCAACAATGCAATCTTTCCGATCAATGTAATTGCTACAATGAGCTCAGGAAAATCAACATTGATTAATGCGCTGTTAGGTCGAAAGCTTATGCCATCTAGGAATGAGGCATGTACAGCTACAATTACAGAAATTTTGGATAATGGAGAGGACTGTTTTACAGCATCTGTGTATGATAGAGACGGGAATAAGATTAGAGTGATTGATCATCTTAGTTTTGATGATATGAATAAATTGAATGAGGATGCGAATGTGTCTAAAATTTCGGCAGAAGGAAATATTCCGTTTTTGGATAAAAACGATATTGCTTTAATGCTTGTAGATACGCCGGGACCCAATAATTCGCAAAATCAAGAACATCATTATATTACAGAACACTTGATTAACAATGATGAGAATAGTCTTATTTTGTATGTATTAAATGGAACACAGCTTAGTACAAATGACGATGCGTCTTTGCTCAAGAAAGTAGTAGCACAAATAAAAAATGGCGGAAAGCAAGTGCGTGATCGATTTTTGTTTGTAGTTAATAAAATGGACTGTTTTAATCCAGAAGAGGAAAATATTGAAAAGGTTATTGAGTCAGCAAAGAGATATCTTTCTAAACATGGAATCGAGGATCCGCAGATTTTTCCTTGTTCAGCATATACAGCACTAAATATCAGAACATGCCTTGAGAATGTGGATATTGAACATCTAACCAGAGCACAGGAGAGGCAATTGTCCCTGGCTGCCAGAGATACCTTGCCAATGATTGATAAGTTCACAGCATATGAATCGATGTATTTGGAACGTTATACTATGCAGTCTTCCAAAGAACGACAAAAGCTGCTACAACAATTAGAACAGGCGCAGATTGAAGGGAATATTAAGAAACAGGCGTTGATTCATTGTGGGATTTATTCAATTGAGACGGCAATCAAAGTCTATGTAAAAAAATATGCAAAGACAAAGAAAATAAAGGACTTGGTTGAAACTGTTCGGGCAGTATTGGTGAACAACCAGACAATGATTCGCTCAAAGGAACAGTTTGCCGAAGAAGCATCAAAGGTTTTCGCGCAACGCAGAGCGATTATTATGGAGATGGGGCAGAATATAATGGCGGCTATGAAATTTCCAGATGAGATAAATTTGATTAATCCCATTGAGGCTATAGAGGATAAACTGGAAGAATTAAGAATGCAGATTGCGAAACAGGCATCAAATGCTTTTGTATATTGCGGTGATACTATTTACAATAAGGAGGATGCTGGAAAAGTAATTAACTATTTTGCGATGTTAAGTTTAGAATGTATGAATAAAATAACCGATGAAATAAGAGAATTTATTTATCATGAGCTAGTGGAAAAAAGTGGGGAGATTTTGTCATATTACTGGGAAATACTCAAAAAGATAGGTGAGGATGTAACAGAAATTCCACTCTATTTTTGTAGTGAAAAAGAGATAGAAAGAGATTTGAAGAATATGGTGCACGATGCAGAGAAATGGAGTTCTTATGCCTTTGTGATTCATACGATAGATGAAATAGGAATCGTGGAACAGAAGCATCGCACTTATTATGAGAAAATAGGAGAAGCAAATTATATAGAAAAAACAGAAACGATAGAGAAATTTTCCATAGATACACTGAAACTGCATAAGCGATTGATAGCAGTATTTAATGAAATGTTTGATAAGTATATTGCGGCTTTATGCTTTAATGTTGAAAATGAATTACAGAATATGCAAAATCAGTTTGCTATAAGTATACAAAATGTTATAAATTTTTCCAAGCAAAAAATAGAGGAACTGGGACAATGTGATATTGATTGCAGTCGTATGGATGAGGAATTGGAAAAAAATAGAGCGTTATCAAATTGGATTGTATCTCGCATAAATGCATTAGACGAGATCTTAGAAATATAAAATACTACAAGCGTAAGAAAGGCGTGAAAGTACAATGAGATTTGAAGATTATCATGAAACACAGGATAAAAAAGCAGAACCGGCAGCGCCCAAGGTGCCGACGCAAATAAGACAGGCTCAAATAATGCCTGATTTAGAAAGAACACAGGAAACAAATTTAATGCCCTACAAAGAGACGCCGCAAGCAATGAATCTGTCTGTCTTACAGCAAAATCTTGGCAACTGTCTACAGATTATAGATGATGAAGTTATGAAAGGATACAGAGTAAAGCTGTCGAGTCTGCCAATTGTTGAGCTGCGTGATGAGGTGAAAGGTTCCTTGAAGGATATTCAGTTTTTCAGAATCAGCGAGCTGGTCTATCAGGAGGAAGAATTTTCTGTCTATGCGTTGTCAACGATGTTTCATGCATTGTCCAACAAGCCGTGTACTCTTGTTCTGATGATCAGGAGCAATGGAATTCAAAATGATTTTTATCTGGGCGTCCGGTCGCTGGACAGCAGATTTTCGTCGGGTACGATGACACAGATGCTGAAGCAGAGTCTGATGGGATTATTTCCGGGAAGCCGTATTGAGGCATATTATGATGAAGAGATGAAAAGGGACATGCAGCAAATCAATGCAGGATGTATTTCAGAAGTTACCTGTGTAGCTGATTTCAAACAAAAAGATGATGACATAGATAATCGGGAATTTATGCAGGGACTCGAGAAATTTGTAGACAGTATGCAGGGAAAGGCATACACGGCTGTATTTATTGCAGAAAATATAGGACATGAGGAATTGATGCAGATTAAGAGAGATTACGAAAATATCTATACACAGATATCTCCTTTTGTCAATATGCAGTTGAATTTTTCATCATCAGACAGCACAAGTACAGCGAGTGGACAAAGCGACAGCAAGACGCAGAATCAGTCATATGCGATCAATAAAGGGACATCTGCCAATATAAGCCAGTCCGCATCTGTTACAGAAGGAAATAGTGAAAGTTTTGGTCAGACAGATACAAGCGGAAGAACAATATCTGCTTCGGCAGGAACATCGCACACAGATGGCGTTTCCGATGGGATTCAGTCATCGGAATCAAATTCTCATACGAAAGGAATTTCGACAAATGTAGGTGTCGGTGCCAGCAAAACTGGAAAGTCATTGAATATAGGCGTTAATACATCACGAGGAAGATCAACGAGTGATACACATACAATGACCCATGGGACGAGCCATACACTTACAAAATCGGATTCGATTTCCAGGACACTGACACATGGACTCAGTGATTCCCATGCGGATAGTGTGACGCACGGAATCAGTCAAAGCAGCAGTGAGACACAGACTTATGGAATCGGAGTACAGCAAGGTGAAACGTTTAGTGCAGGCGAGGCATTCAGTCTTGTTAATTCGAAAACGATGACGGATACGTTTGGTTCATCGCAGGGGATAACGTTAAATGCCAAAAATATGACACTGGCATCCATGACGCGGCGATTGGAAAACCATTTAAAGCGTATTGACGAATGTGAAAGTATCGGAATGTGGAATTTTGCGGCGTATTTTATTGGTGAAAGTGCAGCCGAGACGGAAACGGCAGCTAATACCTATCAGTCTGTGGTTTCTGGTATGGAAAGCGGTATAGAAACGGCAGCAGTGAATACATGGTATGAAGAAGAAAAGGTTGAGAGCATATTTGAATATATTAAAAACTTTCTGCATCCTAATTTTTGGTATGAAGGGTTTGATTATGATGGAATCCGGCAGGAGATTGTTCATCCTGCTGTGCTGGTCAGTACAAACGAGCTGGCGATTCATATGGGACTTCCACGGCATTCTGTCAATGGACTGCCTGTGACAGAGCATACCGCATTTGCACAGGAAGTTTTGAAGAGAACTGTGAGGGAAGAGGAAGAATTAAGTCTGGGAAAGATTTATCATTTGGGAAAAGAAACGAATACGGAAGTAGCGCTTGATGTACAGCGGCTGACAATGCACACATTTATTACAGGGTCTACAGGTTCTGGTAAATCAAATACAACATATGAGATTGTTTCGAGGCTGAACCGTATCTGCGGAGGGGTAAGAGAATTATCTAAGATAGTACCGACTTTGATCATAGAACCTGCAAAGGGTGAATACAAACAAGTCTTTGGAAACGATTTTCATGTATATGGTACGAATCCCTACTATATGGAATTATTGAGAATCAATCCGTTTCAGTTTGAGAAAGAGATACATGTTTTAGAACATATTGACAGACTGATTGATATCTTTAATGTATGCTGGCCAATGTATGCGGCGATGCCCGCAGTGCTGAAAGAGGCGGTTGAACAGGCTTATTGTATGGCAGGATGGGATTTGAGTACATCGAGAAATCAATATGATCCAGCGATCTATCCTTGTTTTTCAGATGTTTTGACCGCATTGCGCAGGGTGATAAGCAGTTCAGATTACTCTCAGGAAGTAAAGGATAATTATACGGGTTCTTTGATTACCCGTGTGAAATCTTTAACAAATGGTCTGAATGGACAGATTTTTACATGTGATGAAATTGAACAGGAAAAGTTGTTTGATGAGAGTGCGGTTGTGGATTTAAGCAGAGTAGCTTCCGGTGAGACGAAGGCGATGATCATGGGGATTTTGATTATGCGCTTGCAGGAACGCAGAATGAGTCAGGGAGGCATCAATCTGCCGCTGCGTCATGTGACAGTTATAGAGGAAGCCCATAATCTGTTAAAGCGAACATCAACAGAGCAGAACAGTGAATCTTCTAATTTACTTGGAAAATCTGTAGAGATGATTTCCAATGCTATTGCGGAGATGCGTACATATGGCGAGGGCTTTATCATTGTCGATCAGGCGCCGGGGCTGCTGGATATGTCTGTGATACGAAATACCAATACAAAGATTATTATGAGACTGCCTGAATATTCTGACAGGGAATTGGCGGGAAAAGCGGCAGGACTTACAGAGAAGCAGATTCATGAGCTGGCAAAACTGCCTTCTGGTGTTGCTGCTGTTTATCAGGACCAGTGGATAGAACCTGTTTTATGTAAGGTCAACTATTATGACGCAAAGCCGACAGAGTATAAAATAATACAGGAACCGAGGCTTCGGATGCAGGAAAGTGATCTTCGCAGGGAAGTTCTTCAGTACATTCTGTCTGATATTTCAAAAGAAGAGCCAAAAAGGGACGTTGAGTTTTTAAAGCTGGAAGTACAAAAGTCTAATTTAGCATCCAGTCTTAAAATTAAAATTCTCAATACGCTTCATGAAAAAAGAGCTCAAAATCTGAAATCCGTTTATGGGGTGGTGGCAGATTTGATAGAAAATACAGATGATATTTTTCGGTATTCAGTAAATGCAAAAAATCTTGAGGAATGGAATCAAATGCTGCTTTCTGGTATGGGATTTCAGAAAAATGAATTGTCTGATGCCTGTCAGTATAATATTCTTGAATGCCTGATCTATAAGAAGAGTCAGGAAAATAACAACAGTAAAGAGAATTTTAACAGGTGGATGGATTATATGGGAAGGAAGGTGCTTTAATGTTTGAAAATTTTAAGAAATCCAGTAGTGATCTTGGCAACGAAGTTAGAGAGAACAATAAGTCTGACTTCCCAGACTTTTTTGATATTCATGAACAGAATCATCATGTCTTGGAGACAGAATCTGTCACATATTCAGAGAAGGTTGACAGGCAGAATCATGAATTGGATGCTGTCGAGAGCGGTGAGAAATTTTTTGACCGCAATAACTCTCATGAAGTAGGGAATTATGGAGAGATGAAGACAGATCAGGATCTGAGAACCAAAGGTTATGATCGCATTTCTAATGAGATGGTGACGGATATTGATGAGAATGGACATCAAGGGCTGGATGGTGTATATTATAATGCAGAAGGGCATCCGCAATATCTGATCGTTGATGCAAAATATGGTTCAGCGAAGTTAAATCCAAATACGGCAGATGGAAAGCAGATGTGTGACAACTGGATTGATAACAGGCTGGATAAAGATTTGGGAAAAGACAAGGCGGATGAGATTCGTCTGGAAAAATTGTTTAACCCTGATAATGTAGGTGCGTATGTGGCGCATGTGAATGAAAATGGAAACGTATCTTATGACAAATTAGATAGAAATGCCAATGTTGTTGAAAAAGGAGTGAATATTTATGAGTAGGGAGTTTTATAAAGATGACAGATATTTTGAGGATTATATTATTTGCCAGAACAAAAGGATAGAGAAATTTACAGATACTTTGAATAAACTGGGAGAGGGAGATTCAACTAAAACGGCACAGTGTCAGCGATATTTGGCAAATTTTAACAGGGATTTGATGTCTGCAAAATATTCAATTGGGGCTTCAAGGCAGGAAGTGCAGAAGTTATATATGAAATATTTGGAAGCTGTAAAGAATAGTTCAGTAGCTGATTATGCCGAGATGGTTGATATTCTGTCATTGGCAATATTGTTGGATGTTTCTATAGAGAATATCGAATGTGTTTTAAAAAATACAGCATTCGATGCAGATGCTTTGGTTAGTGTTTTGAAGAATATAATACAAAAAAAAGATTTAGCTACAGAAAGCGATGATCTGTTGTTCTCAGAAATATATGGTGTATTTTATCAATATATCAGGGGTAATGTTGATAAAGGTAAATTCTTGAAGTATATGGAAGAAGAGTGGTATGATTCTTGCAAGAATTTTTCATGGTATGATAGTCATAAAAGTGCTGAGAATGTATATGTGGGATATTGGTCGTGGCTGGCAGGAGCAGTGCTCAAGATGAATACTATAATTGTAACAGATAGGAGATATATACCATGCGATTTGTTATAGTGTGGTTTTAGAGTTTGATTGCAACGATTCAATGCAGTATGCTATAATGTATTACAAGAAAGATATATTTTATTTTCGAAACAGTTCAGCGTAGCAACGAAAAGGAACAGCAGACAATCACAAACACGAGGTAACAGCATAATGGGAAAAATAGACACACTCACAAAAGAATACATGAAGCGCCCAACAATCTTTGCAGACGTTTTCAATCAATTTCTATATCACGGACAACAAGTCATAAAACCAGACAGATTAGTCGAATTGGACACGACAGAGATTGCAGTGCCCTACGGAACAGACCAAGTCCCTGTGCCAGAGCAGAGATACAGGGATGTAGCTAAAATGCTGATGGCAATGACTGACGGAAAGGTGGCATACTGTATACTGGCAGTGGAGAATGAGGCAAAGATCCACTACGCAGTCCCAGTCAAAAACGGATTATATGATTTCCTACAGCTTGCGCACCAAGTGGCAAAGGCATCTGAATCACATAAAAAGTCAGAATCAAAGAAATACAAACCATCGAGAGACGAATTTTTAAGCGGTTTTTATAAAAGCGACCATCTGCTTCCGGTTGTGACAATAGTTGTTTGTTTGTTATTGTATGGACAGGACTTAGCATTTACTGATAAGTCCGTGAGAAAACGTGCAGCTTTTAAGTAAAAATCCATTTGCGAAGCAAATTTTGCATGGATTTTTACTCGTTAGTGGCACGGAGTGATCA
>VSNR01000173.1 GCA_009774345.1 Lachnospiraceae bacterium
CGCAGTCATTTATTAAAATAATAGAGGGCTACGTTTTATCAGGGTTCAAAAAAGTACAAAAGTTGTAAACTGGTGTTACAGACATTAATTTAGCTTATATCTTCATATCCAGATTTGCACCAATCACATTTGCGTGATTGCCCTGTTTTTTTACAGCCTCTTTTTCTTCCTGTTCTCTTGCTGCTTCAATAATTTTCCGCATATCGTCATCATCAAGGTAAATTTCTCCGTTTTCGGAATTCTCTAATTTCTCTAAAAGCATCTGTTCTACTTTTTCCAGCGGCGTATTTTCTTTGACGATAATAATGTCTGATTTTTCCTGCTCTCCGTTTGTTTTCTTATCCTCTGTTTCTGATTTATTTTCCTCTAACGCTTTCTGTAATTCTTTTTCCTTTTCTGCCGCCTTTTCTTTTGTCTTTTCAATCAGCTTTTCAGAATTTTCCCGTCTTTCCTCCCGAAGTTTGTCACTCAGCTTTAACATACCATCATTTCTGGTTTGCATTCTGCAATGATATTTTCCGTTCTCATCAATATAACTGTGCTGGTACACTATAGTCCAGCCACTGGCTTTCGTCAATCTTTCTGCCAATTTAGACATAGACTCAACGCCTTTTATCATGTCTTCCATATCCTTTTTTGTTTTAGGATCATTCTGCATTTTTTCCAAAAGTTTGGGATTAACGGTCAGTGACTTACCGCTTTGGGCAGATACACAGGCATTCCCTACACGAAATTCTACACTTGGCACAAGTTTTTCCAATTTTTTCGCATAATCTGCCGTACTTTTCGTCTTGTCATTTCCTACTTTGGAATTTTTCTGTGCGTCCACCGTTTCTGATGTTTCCTTTCCTGATGCAGCCTGTTTCTTTTCTGTCTGCTGTTTCTGTGTTGCATAGATATTCTCATAAGTGCTATAGTTGTTTGTAATTTCCATTGCCATAACTTATCCTCCTGATTTCATTTTTCTTCCGACGTATCAATCCGCTTTATTAAAACATCTTTCCTTTTATACTTTACCACCTGAACCAATAAAGACTCTGCACCGCTGAAATCCTCAATGCATCCTGGCACACCTTCGGTTTTTGCCATATACTCTCGAAAATTTATCCGGCGCAATATAAGCAGTTATTTATTACATAGTGTACTAATAAACATCGGGGAACTGAAAATCTTCTTTCAATTTCTGTTCCCAATAGGATTTATCCGTTACCTTATCCTTGTCCTTGTCTTTACTGCCCACTCTTTCATCAATCGTGCCTTGGAACAGCTTAGAGATTGTGTCGGAATAAGCGCCGTTCTTGTTATAAGTCTTATCAACGCCTTTTGTCCTCGCCGCCGCATTGGAAATAGCGGATGCCTTCTGCGAAATCTGGCTGCCAAAGGAACCATATCCGGTAAACAGAGATGTTAAAGCAGAGATGTTGTCAAGCTCAATTCCGCTTTTCCCTAAAGCTGTCTTTTCCTTCAGGGCATCCTTGTCAAACTCCAGCTTATTGCCTTTGCCGACGGTAATTCTCACTTTTGAGAGCAGGTTGCCTGCCTTCTCCGTTATGCTGGTCATCCACGCCGCATTGCGCAGCACATTCTTCGTTTCTGAATTTCCCGCCTGCTCCACCACAGAATTATAATCGTCAACAAATAATTTGACCGCCTTTGTGACGGCATCCCAATCATAATCCTCTACCTCGGTTTCTTCCCCGGTTTCCTCATCTTTTTTCTTGAATTTCTTCTTTTCATAAAGAGAAGCATTGCCTAACGCATCCGCAGACTTTTTCAGCGAATCCGCGCTGGAACGCATGAACCACCTCCTACAAGCGCACATCCACATGGGCATAAACTGCTGCCTGTGCTGTTGTAATTTCTGGAACGGCTGTTTCAACAGGCTGTACATTCTCCGCATTTCCTGTCTGTGACTCGGCGCCAGATACACCGTCCTGTGCTTTTTCTCCGTTTGTACCGCTTTCCGCTGCCTTTTCTGCTATGTTTTCTGCCTGACCTGTTTTTTCTTCTTTTGCCCCGGAAGTCTTATTGTCACCACGCTCTACCACGGCAGCTTCTTCCATAGCTTTATTTGCCTCTGCGAGCGTATTCATCTGCGATACAGTAGCTGCCTGTGCTTTCTGTGTCACATCCGCAAGCTCCTCTTTCTTCTTTGTTACATCAGCGCCATGGTTATTTTTGATTTCAGATTCCAATACGCCTGCTCTGCCCTCCATGCTGGTTGCCACGCTGCCCTGCACCTTTGCCTGCTTGATGGATGTATCCGCAGAAATCATCGCCGTCATGCTTGCCTGTGACATTCCGATGCCTTTTTCTCCTGCTTTTGATTTCGTCCCGCCAATCATATCGTCCATCGAGGAAGCTTTTGCCTGCTGTTTCTCTTTTCGCTGTTCTGCCTGATGCTGCCTTAACTGCATATTCAGGTCGCTGATCTGCTGCTGTATCTCCTGCCGTTTTTTCATCTTCTCCTCTAATGTCATTTCTTCATTAGAAGAAAGCTCCTGCAACTGCTTCTGGGCGTTTGCAATCTGGCTCTGGATGTTCCGGCTGTAAGAATCCGTTGCCTGATTCATCCCCATCTGTCCCATTTGTGTGTTTGCTCCATTGATACCATTAATTTTCATAGCAGTGTCCTCCTTAAAAAAATTTTGAAATCCGTTTCACATATGAGAAAATCCTAATCTCTATCAATTTTATCGAATTATCATTTGCACAAATAAAGCGCCATGTCGTGAACCGCCCTCATTCTGTTGTGAACCCCTTACGCAACCTGAAGCATAATCCCTACCGTAACCTCATTCCCATTTTGCTCAAATGACAGATCCCCCATATACTTCTTAGCCACCCTAAGCATATTCTTTAAGCCAATCCCATGCCCACCGCCTTGTTTTGTCGTGTATGGAAGTCCGTCTGCCGGATTGGTGAGAAGTCTACCTTCAAAGCTGTTACTGATAATCAGCATAAAGATACTGTTTTTGCGGAATGTCTGAATCCTGATATACGGCTTTTCTCCATTTACCGACTCCATGCAGTTATTCAGCGCATTATATAAAATCACGCTGACATCAAAGGCATCCAGTTTTGTATTTTCAGGATAACGGAAGTCGCACTCGAACCGGATTCCACGCATTCCGGCTTCTTTTTTCTTTTCCAAAAGAATCATATCCGAAACTGGATTCCCTGTCCGGATCTCAGGCGTAAGCTCCTGCCATTCTTTTTTCAGCCTCCCAAGATATGCCGAAGCCCCGGCGGTGTTTTCCGTTCCCATCAAACGCTCTATCATCTGGATATGGTTTCCCATGTCATGGCGCAGGGAACGGATATCCCCATACAGCTTTTCAATCTCCCCGATATGCGTTTTTATCGTACTTATCTGGCTTTCCAAAAGCTCATGCCCGGACTGTTCTTCCTGTGAAGTTTTCCAATTCTGGAAAATAATAACTGTCACAAGGATTGCCATTACGGATATCAGATAGTATAAAAAACAAAGCACATCATAAAATCCCGCCATTTCGGATTTAACCTGGTAAAAATGGAAGATTGCATAACCGGCTATCCCTGACAGGGACGGCACAGTCAGCATCACAAGTTCCCTTTTTTCCATATATCTGTCCTTGCTTTCATACGCCCTGTTGACTGCCCGGACAGATAACAGCAGGAACAGAAAACTAAACAGTATGCCCAGAATCCTTACTGCCACATACAAAACGTATTGCAGCCATACCTTCGCCGCTATCTCGGGGTTTAAAAGAACAATATCAAAAAAATGGTCTATGATTCCTGCCATGGAAACGGACAGCCAGCGCAGTGAAAAAAAATTAACAGACAAAAATATCTTTTGGCTGATATTGCGCCTGTCCTCTGCGCACATCACGGCAAATGCCGCTAATGTTCCAATGAAAAATGCAAGGATATTGTCTATCCGGGGCGGCATGATGTATAAAACCGTCACTGCCACACTATACACAGCGCCTGCCTTAACCGCTTTGCTTCTGCTCGGCACATAAGGCGATACAAATATTCCAAGACATATGCCCGCAGCAACAAACTGCACAACAATCGACACATAAGACGTAATATTCCAACATAATTCTACCGGACTCACCTGATCTCCCTTCCTTTCCTCTGGTTATATTTCAGATACTGTTTCACAAATTTTGGATAATTCTGCTTTGCAATCAACGCTGTCCCGTTTTCCATAACAGCAGACACAGCATCATACCTCAGCACATACTTAAAATGAATCAGGTACGACCTGTGCGGCCTGAAAAAATCCTCTCCAGCTTTTTTCTCCAAATCGGATAGTTTCCCATAATATTCCGCATCGCCGTTTATGGTATGAATGATGACCTTGCGGTTGAATACTTCCGCATAGGTAATGTCCTTAAACATTATTTTTGTATGGACTCCCCCTGCCTGTATCATCATGTAGTCCCCATCATCCCCATCCCTGCCCTTATTCCTGCGTCCAGTTTCCAACAATGCGTTTCCAAAGACCTCATCGAATTTGTCATCGGATAAAGGCTTGACCAGATAATGAAACGCCCCTACGTCAAACGCCTGAAAGACATACTCCGGCGCTGCCGTAACAAAGATGATGAGCGCATCCCTCCGCTGCCTGCGGAAAAGCCTTGCCGTTTCCATGCCATCCATCTCCGGCATCTGTATGTCCAGAAATAAAATGTCCACCTTCGTATTGCCTTCCAACAGCTCCCTGCCGGAAGAAAACTTTTCTATCACCGCAGAAGGGAGTATTTTCTTTACTTTTTCCTCCAGCAGGTCAAGCATAAATGCCTCGTCATCACAGATTGCCACACAGACGGTATCTTTTGCGGTTCGTGCATCAGCATCTGTCTGGCTGGTAAAGTCCTCCATAGGTTCACATCTCCTTTATGTAAATAAATTTCCTGTAGTCAATGCCAGATGATAAAAACAACATTGCTTATATTATATCGTAAAAACTGCTTTTGTCTGATACGGTAAGTTGTAAACAGACCTTGTTTTGTTGTGAAAATTTATTACCTCTGCATCATGGAAATGTGCATAACTGGCTATGAAACTATGGAAAATCCCATTCACAGCCTGTGGAAAAGCAAAAGCAGCTTTCCCACATCCTGCAAACAGGGTTTCCCACAGTTCCATGAACGCAGCCAGTTATACGACATTTCCACAAATCCAAACTTATATAAAATCCAAACTTTTCTGAAAATAGCTTGATAATTGGGGATTCTTGCTGGAAAAAGTTTGGATTTCGTTTCACAAAGTACAATACTCCAATTATGACAAAATGCGTAAAACATTGCTATTTAGCTCTGTTTCAATCAATTTATTCTCATTTCTGACAAGAGAAGCACAAAACAAAATCCAAACTTTTATATCAGAAAATGCCTTGAATAAAGGATTTACAGAGGAAAGTTTGGATTTCTCCTAAGTTTGGATTTGTGGTAAAATCCAAAAGTTTTGATTTTTCCACAATGCCTGCGCCTACGGAATCCATCTCCCTATCTATCACTTATTCAAGGACACCTTTTTACATATCTATCCCCGCCATTCTTGCGAAATAGGTTTTCTGCCCGATAAGTTCCGACCGTTTTTCGTTTGATAAGCTCTCAAACACACCCTTGTACCCCTTTTCCAATAAAGGAGTGCCTTTCGCCATAAGATATAGCTTCATATCAAGCCATTCCTGCCACAATCCTTCAAACAATGCCCTGCTGTCCGTATAAGTTTCATCTTCCTCAAAACCATGCGTCGGCATATAGTATTTCAGCATCACAAAGCCGTATCTGCCGACATCAACAACTACAATATCCGCCATTTCGTACAGCTCCGAAAACGCTTCAGCCACTTTTTTGCATTTTGCCCGTTCTTCCTCTGTGATATAAATTTTCTTTTCCATATTGATTTACCTCGTTTTTTCTAATATTTTACCATGTTTATCCTTTAAGGGCTATCTACATACACCAGATTTCCAAACTCCTTTTTCTGTTTTGGACATTTTGTCCAAAGGTTGATGATTCCATATTCAGTTGTTTTTGTGCGCTTTTAGTCACTGTGTCCAAAAGCCGTTATTCAGTTGTCTGTGATGAATTTTCTTCCTGCCCCGTAACCTCCCCGCAGTCAAAGGCTTCATCTACCACTGCGTCAGGAGTGATTTTCATATGATGCTGGTGCTTCACATAGTCCTCAATGTCAAAGGCATTTTTTGGGTCATAATCGGATAGCTCTTTGTACCGCTTGTGCTTCGTTATATCGAATTTGTCCGAGAAAAAAGGTCTCACGCCCCTAAGCCGCATAATACACTTTCCGCCGTCCATGACCGCTATCTCATCCTCACTCATAAGCGCCTTTCCGGTCTTTTGATAGTTCAAACCGTAGGACTGCTACGTTCCTCTTGTATCAGAGGTATTGTTTCTTTTCCTCAGACCTCCGAAAGCTCCTTTAATGTGGTCTGCTCCTGCCCTCCAAGGAAAAGCAGGGTGTCACAATTCCCTTGAATTGTGTCCGCATTGTCTTTATAAATCGCTTTGAGCTGGGATTTTGACTGTAAAATAATGGAAGCCGAGATTTCACGGCTTCGGATTGTTGCAATCAGCTTTTCAAACTGCGGAGTCTGCCCGATATTGGCGAATTCGTCAAGCAGCATCCGTACATGAACCGGAAGCCTACCATTATAAACATCATCTGCCTTGTCACAGAGCAGGTTGAAAAGCTGTGAATACATAATTGACACCACGAAATTAAATGTCGAATCTGTGTCTGAAATAATGACAAACAATGCTGTCTTTCTTTCCCCAAGCGTATCAAGTTCCACATCGTCATACGCCATCAGGTCTCGTAATTCCCGGATATCAAAGGACGCTAAACGTGCACCACAGGAAATAAGTATAGATTTTGCTGTTTTGCCAGTTGCTACTTGTCAAGGACGTATTCATCATTTTCCATCACTTTTTCTCGATCTGCCCTGTTTCCCATGCTCTAAGTCATGGAGAATGACACGCTTTAGCTTGTCCTCTACGTTTTGGGTACTCATATCAGAAAAGTGCACATCGACCAAATAGGTCATCTTATTAATCTTCTTTTGCCAACAGGGCGTTAATCGCCCTGTGGTGTTGGTCTGAATGTTGTCGCTCATGTTCCTCCTTTCGGGCGCAAAAAAAGACACATGGTTTTCAGAAATTCCTGTTCCATGCGCCTTTACGCTGTTACTTTAATATTTAGTTGTGCTGTTGATTATGCCAATTGCATAACTTCGGCTTCAATCTCCTTTAATTCCTCAAATGACAAGAGCGGAATATATTCAGCAATTTCTTCCAGTGACATTTTACCTTTTTTTATCATTCTCGTTGCTGTTTCCCTTGCATTTTTTAATTCTGCTTTTTGTGCCGCTTCATTCCTCATATCTTCCATAATCTTACACATAGTAGCAACTCCTTTCTCGTCCTGCTTAAAGTATCGTGCCCTTTTAGCAAGCGCTTCATAATTCATATCGTCGGGGTTCGTGCATGAAAAATCGTGCATTAGCTTACCGACTTCATCATTGCCCCTATATTTCCCATTAACATATATGATATGCGAACCGTCACCAAACAATTCCTTTCCTTCGTTGGTTTCGACATACCGCTGTATATGATATATGGCTTGATTTTTTCCCATAACATCATTCTCTGTAATAAAAATCACATAGCTGTCGGGAATATCCTCCGTATCATTTGACACGGTCTGCCTAGCAGATAATTTTGAGGGTGTGGAACTGATACTGCGGATTGTTTTAGGGCGGGAGGACATAAAAATCAAATCGGTCAGGACACAAGAGCCGTTGAAGAATTTGCAGGGGCGTTCTGCCATTTTAGACGTTCATGCGGTTGACAGCACCAAGAAAGAGTTTGACATTGAAATTCAAAGGAAAGATGCAGGAGCAGGTGTAAAAAGGGCAAGACACAATAGCAGTTTATTAGATGCACATATATTAAAAGCTGCAAAAAACGCACCCTGTCCTGTCACATCCCGTAGTGTCAAAAATGGGTTTTCCAACATCAAATATCCCCATATCCATTGTATTACCCTGTGGCTGCGCTTCCCCAAAATCTGCTGTGACCTCTCCGTACACATCCGCAATCGGGATATGGCTGTTGAAAATATACTCCAATACGTCCTGCTCCATCCAGAATGACATTGGATAACTAATCGGGCTTTTCATATCAAAACCGTTGCAGCCGTTTTTGAGCCAGTTTGTTGTCCGCAGCCTGCTTTCGCTTGCCATCTGCGCTGTCATGGGCATTTTTCCAGTCCTTTTCGCGTAACCGTGCATTGGGGATTTTTTCATAATGGAACAGCAGCGATCCGCTATTTCAAAGGGTGCTTCCAAAAAGAATCTGTAGCGTTCCTTGTTATACATCTTGGAATATTCCGATGTTTCCACACCATTCTCCTTATGCGGATATTTCCCGTGAAAGATTAGGTATCGAGCGGGTGTTTTTATGTCCGTACTCGGTATTTCCCCGCGAATCAGGCTTTTATAAAGTTCGTTTTCCTTATCATCACGGCGGTCTATGCCGACCAAATCTGCCATATGACTATAATTGGAAACTTTTCCCCCACTCTCTGCATTTTTCTCCTGTTCCAGCAGCTTCTCCATGTACCGCCTTGCACCGTACACGCAGCCCGCCACTTCCTTGCCAATCATGGGATAGCCGTATTTTATGATAACCTGCCGGAAGTTCATTTTCGGTCTGATAATCTCCACGTTTTCCTGCTGCTTTACAAACTCCCTGACTTCCGGGTATTCTAGTCCGGTATCGACATAGACAGCGCTGATTTTAGGGTACATTTTCCTTGCAATATGTAATAAAACCATGCTGTCCTTGTTATGGAAAGCTTTCCATAACAAAGATAATGGAAAGAAATAGCAAATGGAAAGTTTGTCTATTTTACCATCCTTAAACCGTTATAAAACAGGAGAAG
>VSNR01000174.1 GCA_009774345.1 Lachnospiraceae bacterium
ATTATATATGTTTTTGCACAAAAAGTCTATTTGTTAAAACAAAAATATTAGAATATATTTACAATATGATTTAAAAAAATGTAAAATAAGGATGTAGTGTTGTCTACAAGAACATCTGTTGGAATAGAGCTGGGATGTTTCGACATAAAGGAGCGGATACATTGATGTACAGCAAAAATACGATATTGTTAGTTGATGACGAGGAGGTCGTGAAGCAGAGACTTTGTGATGTCATCAGAGATGAATATGAAATACTGGATGCGTCAGATGGACAGGAGGCGCTGAAACTGCTTGCCCAAAATATTGACAAAGTGGCAGTGATTGTGCTGGACTTAATCATGCCAGTTATGGATGGATTTCAGTTTATGGATGCATTTCGCAGACATCAGGAGTATGATAATATCCCGGTGATTGTCGCCACCTCCAATGAGGACTGGCACTCAGAGCAGAAATGTCTCGAGGCGGGGGTATGGGATTTTGTGATGAAACCATACAACCCTGTACTTTTGCGGTTTCGCATCAAGAATGCGATTGACAAGAGCCGCATGATTATGGCGGAGCGGGATGCCGTCACGGGGATTTATACGAAGTTTAAATTTTACAGAGCGGTGCGCAGTATGCTGATAGAGGAGACAGAGGAGACGTTTGCATTTGCCCGTTTTGATATAGACCGCTTTAAGATGATTAATAATTTCTATGGCATGAAGGAAGGCGATAAGGTATTGAAGAGCCTTGCGCTTGAGTTAAAGAAAATATCAACGGTTTTCGATAAGTTTGTCTACGGGCGTGTGGAGAATGATATTTTTGCGGTGTGTATGCCCTTCAAAGAAGAAAATGTGGAGTTGTTGGTCAAAGCGCTCCAGATCAATCTGAGAAAAGTAAACAAAGATTATAATATCAAACTCTCATGCGGGGTATATATCATCAATGATGAAGCGGTGGATATACCGGAAATGTACGACAGGGCATCCTTGGCGGCAAAGAGCTGCAAGGGGAAATTTGTCCAGAGTCTTGCATACTATGATGAGAAAATGATAGAAAATATGCGTCAGGAGCAGTTCATTATCAACGAAGTAAACCGGGCGATTGAGGAGGAGCAGTTTGAGGTATACTTGCAGCCCAAGATCAATCTGGTGACAGACCGCTCCTACGGGGCGGAGGCGCTGGTGCGTTGGAATCATCCCGAAAAAGGAATGATGTCGCCGGGAGAATTTATCCCTGTCTATGAACGCAATGGGATTATCGGCAGATTGGACCAGTATATGTGGTGCCATGTCTGTATGCTGCTGCGCAAGTGGCTGGATGAGGGAAAAACACCAAATCCAATCTCTGTCAATGTATCCCGGGTAAATATCTATAACCCTCATTTGATCAAGATATTCAAGAAGCTGCTCACAGAATTTCAGATTCCGGCAGAATTATTGAATTTGGAGCTGACAGAGAGCGCCTTTATGGAAGATCAGGATTTGATCATGAAGACGATGAGCAGCCTGCACCGTCTGGGATTCAAGATCATGATGGATGATTTCGGGAGCGGCTACTCTTCACTGAATGTCCTGAAGGATATGGAAGTCGATTATCTGAAGGTCGATATGAAATTTTTGCAGGATCAGGAATTTAACGGAAAGGGTGAGAAAGTGCTGACTTCTGTGATCCGCATGGCAAAATGGCTGCATCTGCCGTCGATCGTAGAAGGTGTGGAGACGACTGAACAGGTTGATTTCCTCAAATGTATCGGCTGTGAATATGCGCAGGGATACTATTATGCCAAGCCAATGCCGGTTGCGGACTATGAGAAGTTTATTGCCAGAGAAGAGGAGATGGGCGCAAAGAGCAGTGCAGATGAGAATGCAAACATTGTCAATGAGCTGTGGAATACGCGGTCGAGCATCAGCAAGTTCTTTGATATGCTAGAGACGCCGATTGCCGTCTATGAATACAGAAATGCCAAGATTGAGCTGCTCAGAACCAATGCAAGATATGACACTGAAATATTGTTTGAGAAAAATGTGAACGAGTATGAGCACAATCGCAGAATGCAGGCAGAAAATACTCTATTGGCAGAGGCGTTTGCCAAGATTGTGAAGGGAGATTTCTGTGGTCCTATGGAATACGAACTGACACAGGATGTCTGGTACCGTGTGACGGTGAAAGTGATCGGAAAGCGGGCGGACACGATGATCATGATGGTTACTTTTTATGAAATCAGTGAATATAGATGAAATTTAGCGGGCGCATCAGAAATGGTTGCGCCCGTTTATGAATAATCTTTCCTACTCGATTTGAATGTGATATAATAGTTATACTCGCGCCAGCCGCAGCTGCGAAGCGGTATATTTCCTTATGCGGCTGTGTGCATAATTTTATACTGACGGTCAGTCTTTTTGGCTGTTCGTATATTGGCAGGAAGGAGGGTCATGGATGGATGAAAAGATGAATATCAAACGCATTTTAGAACAGGTACAAAACGGCATTATGACAGTAGATGAGGCGGAAAAATATCTGAGAAAAGAGTCTTTTGAGGAGATGGGATTTGCCAAGCTTGATATGCAAAGGGAGCTCAGGACAGGATTTCAGGAGGTGGTCTACTGTGCTGGTAAGCCGGATTCGTACCTGATTTCTATTTTTGAGACCTTATATCAAAAGAACGGTGAGGTTTTTGGAACGAGAGCGACACCAGCGCAGTATGAGCTCGTGCGGCAGACGCTTCCGCAGCTTCAGTATGATGTGGTGTCCAGAATATTAAAAATTGAGCAGAATCCAGAAGAGAAAGCCCAAAAGCGCATTGGCAAGGTTGCCGTCTGTACAGCGGGGACAGCAGATATTCCTGTGGCAGAGGAGGCAGCTCAGACAGCGGAGTATTTCGGTACATCTGTTATGCGGATTTACGATGTGGGTGTGAGCGGTCTGCATAGACTGCTGGCAAACACAGAGACGATCCAGCAGGCAAACTGCGTGGTGGCAGTGGCAGGGATGGAGGGAGCGCTTGCGAGTGTGATCGGCGGACTGGTCAGCAATCCAGTCATCGCAGTTCCTACCTCCGTAGGGTACGGCGCAAGCCTGCATGGTTTGTCCGCGCTGCTCACGATGATTAATTCCTGTGCCAATGGAATCGCTGTGGTGAATATTGACAATGGGTATGGCGCTGGATATCTGGCAACACAGATCAACAGGCTTGCAGAGAAACAACTGTAATTGTATCAATACAATAGAAGGGATTATTGGATGGAAAAAACATTATATTTAGAGTGTTATTCAGGTATCAGCGGGGATATGACCGTGGCGGCACTGCTGGACCTCGGAGCAGACAGGGCAGCACTTGACACCGCAATAAACAGTATCAAACCGCTGGTGTCAGGGTTTGAAGTAGAGGTGAAAAGAGTTCAAAAAGCGGGCATTGATGCCTGTGATTTCAATGTGATATTGGATAAAACACATGAAAATCACGATCATGACATGGAATATCTCCATGGACATCATGGAGAACAGGACGCAGGACATCATCATGACCATGGGCATGATGAAGAGCATAACGCAGGACATCATCATGACCATAACGGGGATGCGCATTATCATACACATATAGGACTAAATGAGATAACAGATGTTTTAAATAAAGCAGCGCTCACAGACGGTGCGCGGGCGCTGGCACTGAAAATCTTTGGTATTCTTGCCGATGCAGAGGCCAAAGCGCATCATAAGCCTGCCAATGAAGTGCATTTTCATGAAGTGGGCGCAGTGGACTCTATCGTAGATATCATGTCGGCTGCGGTGTGTGTGGATTCTCTGAAAAAAAAGCATCAGATAACAAATGTTGTGGTATCCGTGTTATATGAGGGACAGGGCAGCGTGCGCTGTCAGCATGGCATTCTTCCAGTGCCAGTGCCGGCGACGGCAAATATTATAGAAGCCTATCAGCTTCCGGTTCATTTTATGGAAGTTCAGGGTGAGTTTGTGACGCCGACCGGCGCGGCGATCGCCGCGGCAGTCAGGACAGCGGAGAATCTGCCGCAGCAGTTTCGCGTGCTGGCGCAGGGTATTGGTGCAGGCAAGCGCAGCTATGAGAAGGCAAGTATGCTAAGGGCAATGCTTGTCGAAGACGCTTCTGTGCAGCAGGATGTTATTTATAAATTGGAATCAAATATTGATGACTGTGCCGGCGAGGCATTTGGCTATGTGATGGACAGGTTGTTTGAAGCGGGGGCGAGGGATGTGTACTTTACACCGATTTATATGAAAAAGAACCGGCCATCGTACCAGCTCAATGTCATCTGCAAGGAGCAGGACATCCAAAAACTGGAACAGATAATCTTTCATGAGACGACAACGATCGGCATTCGTCGGGTGAAGATGGAACGCACGGTGTTAGAGCGGGAAGAATGTATAAAAAACACCAGTTTTGGAATGCTTGCAGTGAAGAGGTGCGGGGACAGGGCGTATCCTGAGTATGAGTCCCTTGTGTCCGTCTGCCGGGAGAGCGGGATTGCATATCAGGAAGCCTACAACATCGTGTATGCAGAGCTCAATCAATCATTCCAAACAGGACAGGAGGTTCACATATGTCAGACACAAAAATAACTACCGTAATTTTTGATTTGGATGGTACACTTTTGGATACGCTGGAGGATTTGAAGAACGCCACGAACTATGCCTTGAAAACTTGCAAAATGCCAGAGCGCACCTTGGAGGAGGTACGCTGCTTTGTGGGGAACGGCGTGAAGAATCTAATGATTCGCGCTGTGCCGGGCGGTGAGGAGAATCCGCAGTTTGAGCGTGCATTTGACACATTTAAGGAATATTACGGTGCACACTGCAATGATGCGACAAGAGCGTATGACGGGATACCAGCGCTTTTGCAGGAATTAAAAAACAATGGTTATGCGATGGCAATTGTCTCCAATAAAATAGACTCGGCGGTGCAGGAATTAAAAAACAGATATTTTCCGCAGGTGGAGGTTGCAATCGGCGACCGCGAGAATCTAAGCAGAAAACCGCAACCGGACAGTGTGTATCTTGCGCTGAAGGAGCTTGGCAGGCGCAAAGAGGAAGCCGTGTATGTGGGAGATTCCGATGTGGATTTGGACACTGCAAGAAATGCGGGGCTTCCGTGCATCAGTGTGCTGTGGGGATTTCGTGACAAAGCGTTCTTAACCGAGCATGGAGCGAAATGCTTTGTGGAGAAACCCATGGAAATAACAGATGTTTTGAAAAGGATGAATCAATAATAGATGTCATTTCAAATGCTTTTGGAGACATTAGCGGTTTTGATAAAATATTGGTATTGGACGAAGCGAGGGTGTATGCTATAGAAACAGATGTTATAAAAACAGATGTTGTGAAAGGAGAAAACAGATGAAACTGTCAATGAAAGACAAGGATTTTTTGAACTATTGGCTCTATGTGGCTTTTCCAAATTGTTTTGATTTACAACAGTATTTTTTACAACACGGTCACAATACTCACCATTATAATCAAGAGCAGCACACCATCACCGTGGCAGGGAAAGAAATTACAATCTGGATGTTTCGGCACCATGTAGAATACAGAATCGGGGAACGGGAGCTGTATCAGCCTTGTCTGCCTTATGATGCGGTGAAAACACTGGACAGTGATGCGTATCTGCTGCTACTGCCGATTGTGGATATGGCGACATGCGACTACAGGAGCGAGCGCGTTCTGCCGGATTTGAAACAGCGCTTGTCAGAGACAGCGTTACCCGGAGAATATGTGGAAGAGGTGGCATATGACATTTGCTGCGGACTTGTGGATGGAAATGGCGCAGAGGATGAACCGCTGTGGATGATTTGGGACGAGACAGAAGAAAAACGTTATGGCGCATTTTGGTGGCACGATGCTCAGGAGCTTGAGCTCTATGCGGAGGATGAAGAAATCCCTTCTGTGTATATCGCTGTATCGCAGGGGGAGGATAACGATTCATGCGTCCAGACGCAGGAGGGAAAGCTACAGCCAGAGCAGCCTGTGTCCGACATGTGTGTAGGAAAAGACGAAGCTGCTCTGTATGACTGGGCAAGGAAAATGCTTTCCGATTGGATCCTAAAATTTGTGTAGCACATAGTAATCCGTGTAGTGTTTCTTATCGTGACCGCCGATCAGGATTTCGTCTGAGGCTGCAAAGCCCAATTTCTCAACTGCGGTTTTCCGCTCTGCTGCAAATGGTTTTACCTTGGTGGCGATCATCTGACAGGCAAACAGTTCACAGGTCTGTGGCACGATGAGAGATAAAATTTCATAGATCGCGGACGCCTGCTCATAGTCGCTTCGCAAGTCCAGCCGCAGAATTGCGCAGTCGTTAAAATAATCGTCAGCTTTGCGGCAAAAAAGTTCGATCGTTCCGACTGCGCGCTGCGCCTTCTTGTCGAGGATTGTCCAGCGGACAAAGCCATGATTGCTGTATTCCTGCTGCCACGCCGCGATCGCGCCCTGCATATGTTCGAGCAGCGTGTAGTGGAATGTATCGCCGTTGCAGTTGTCGCTGTTGAAGTAAGGCACTGCTTTCTCGTCGGAATACACCAGAAACAGGTCTTGCGCGTCGGCTGTGTCGATCAGTCTCAGGCAGAAATTCTCATTTTCAAATACAGGACAATTCTCATAAGGATTTAACATTGTTGGATACCTCCGATTTAATATTTTAATGTGGTGATATAGTGATATAACTAGAATAACATAGCATATACGACAGCAGTGTGTCGTATATGCATTTTCATATTTTCAAAAATATTTTACAGTTCCTTAGAATACAGCGCGACGATCTTTTCAGCAGAAGTGAACAGGCGTGTGCGCACATGTTCCGGTGATAGGATTTCCACAGCATCCCCGAGCGCTAACAGCGTGCCAAGCCAAAGGTGTTCATTTTCCACAACCGCTGCTTTTATCAGGAGGCTGCCGTCAGGATTCGTTGCTAAAACTGTTCCTTTTAAGTATTCGATCACCCGCATTTTTGCTGATTCTTGGCATTTTAACAGAATTTGTGTATACTGGCGGGAATCGTTTCGGTCCTTTTCCTTCAAGATCACATCTGCCGCAGCATGTTCCTGTGTAAAAGGCTGGCTGGTGAGCGCCACCTCGCGCATTCGGACCATTTTGTAAGTGCGGTAGTCATTTTTTTCCATGGAGTAGGCAAGCAGGTACCATGCATACCATCTGTACAGGACCGCGATTGGCTCTACGCAGTGCAAACGGGTTTGATTGTTGTTGTTTGTGTATGAGAAAGTGACCGCATGTTTTTTGGCGATGGCAGTTTGTAGAAGCTGTAGGATGTTCTCATCACCTTCTCTTAGAATGGAGAAGTCCAGAATCATGCCAGTTTCGGCGGATTCTGACAGGGGAAGTACTTTTTCCAGAAGCTGTTTTGCCTTGGGGTCGCAGGTGGCGGAGATTAGACCATGTAATGCCGTCAGGAGACAGGCGTAATCTTTTGGCGTTGCAAAGTTTTTGTCCAACTGATATCTGTCGGACAGTTCATATCCGCCCATAGCGCCTGCGGTGGCGATGACTGGGATGCCTGCCAGACACAGGGAGTCGATATCACGCTGAATGGTTCGCGTTGACACTTCGAAATAGTCTGCAAGCTCGGCAGCGGATGTCCGCCCATGATTGAGCAGATACAAGGTGATGGCATAGAGGCGTTCTGTTTTCATAGTGTGTGGGATCTCCTGTTCATAATAATCTTGAAGTTCATTATAAGGGGATTATGAATAAATAACAACCAGAATATAAAAATAAAATTTGACTTTTTCTCCGTTGACTGTTAACCTGATTTATATAAAAAGTTAACATTAGGAGGAAAAGGACATGACTTTTACAGAAGAACTAAGACAAAAAATAGATGCCGGGCTGGATATTACCAGAGAGGAAGCGCTTGCACTTGTAAACGTGCCATTGGAGGAATTGACAGCGGCAGCAAATGAGCTTCGTGCGCAAATGTGCGGAAACCGGTTTGACTTGTGCACAATCGTAAATGGAAAATGTGGAAAATGTTCGGAAGACTGCAAATATTGTGCACAAAGTGCGTATTATCATACAGACTGCGAAGAGACGTATCCGCTGTTACCGACAGAAGTACTTTTGGCAGGCGCGAGGCACAACAAGGAGCAGGGGGTACGCCGCTACTCGATTGTCACGTCGGGAAAACGTCTGAGCGACAAGGAGATTGAGGCGGTCTGCGAGAGCATCAGTGAAATCCGCAGGCAGGTAGGCATTGAAGTCTGTGTATCCTTTGGATTGCTGGAGGAGCGGCAGTTTGACAAAATAAGAAAGGCAGGCGCGTCGAGAGTACACTGTAATCTTGAGTCTTCGCGCAGATTTTTTCTACAGATCTGTACGACACATACGTATGATGAGAAGCTCGCTGCGCTGAGAGCGGCAAAAAGTGCCGGACTGAGCCTATGCTCCGGCGGAATTATGGGACTGGGAGAGACGATGGAGGACCGCATCGACATGGCACTGGACATACGGGCACTTGGCGTAAAGTCCATTCCTGTCAATCTCTTAAATCCCATCAAGGGAACACCTTATGAAAAGAATCCAATACTCTCTGGCGATGTGTTCTGCCGTATCCTAGCGATCTACCGCTTCCTCATACCCGATGGGGACATCCGCCTTGCAGGAGGCAGGGGCCTTGTGGGCGATCAGGGCGAGCGGTGTTTTCGAAGCGGCGCAAATGCCGCGATATCGGGGGATATGCTCACTACGGCTGGCATCACGGTGGCAACGGATTTGGCGTTGGTAAAAAAATTGGGATATGAGGTTATTTTATAGTTTTTTAGAGGTATTTTAGAGCTAGATGTGCTATACTGTTTTCGCAGTGAGCAACGATTCAGAAAATTTCCTGCATTAAGATCTATTTGTTTATTTATTCTTTATAATATATTAATGTTTTTTTTAGAAAGAAAATGTAACTT
>VSNR01000175.1 GCA_009774345.1 Lachnospiraceae bacterium
TTTGTATATATTCCAACAGAATAGGAAAGTATAGAATCCCAGTATTGTGCATAGTGACACTCTGTGGACAGAAAAGTGAATGAAAAACTGTAATTTTAAAATGTGAATAAATAATTGTGATCAAGAAACTGTGATCAAAACGATGTTAAAAGAGGTGTAGACAGATTATGCATGTAGCAATATGTGATGATAATGTAGCGGACCGCAAGCATTTAGAGCGTCTGCTCTCCCGAGAGTCTGACAAGCGTGCCGGCACGCCCAATATCCTGTATGTGGACTCCTACGGCGAAAAGATGCACTTTCTCGCCAATCCCCTGAAATATAACCTGATTTTTATGGACATGAGTTCCGAACCCGGCATTGTCGAATTTATCTTAGAACATTTGGAAGAAATGGGGTATCATGCACCGCTTGTCTTGTATTCGGACAAGATTGATTACACTGCGATTCCCAATCTGCCAGACTATGTAGTGCATGCCAGAAAACCTTATATCTCGGACCCTCTGCCCGACTTTCTGGCGCTGGGCGACGCCAATGTCTCCGGTCATGTGGTCTCCATCAGCGTCCATAAGGACACGGTCCTCCTCCATGTACCCAAATACAAGATCATGTACGCCCTCGAGGAAGCCCGCACCAGCACGCTGTATCTGACGGACAACACCACCATCGCTGTCGATGAAAAAATTGATGAACTCCGCCAGATCTTTGAGCCGTTTGAAGAGTTTGAGCGCGTCAATAACAAGAGCATCGCCAACTTTCATTATGTGACTGCGGTCACGCCGGTCACGCTGGTGATGCAGGACAACAAAGAATTGAAAATATCACTCCTGCGCTATCGGGAATACAAGTGGCTGAAACAGGAAATCGACGAGGAGACGTAAGATCATATCGTGACGATCACGCCGCCATCATTGGCGTACATACTGCTCACCCCGGCTGCATCCAAGATCAGCGTCTCCTTGAAATGCAGCTTTTCCTCAATGTAGCGGCGCACACACTCCGCTGCCTTGAGATTGTTGCAGTGCGTGATCATCAGCCGCTTCTTCCCTGCTTCCACCGCTTCCTCCACCGCAGTCTCTGCCATCTTTGCCAGTGCCTTTTTCATCCCGATGCCCTGTCCTAGCTGGATGATGCTGCCATCGTCTGCGCCCATCACAGGCTTGATATTGAGCGTGGAAGCCACCAGCGCCTTGACACCGGAAAGCCTGCCATTTTTCCTGAGCGTATCCAGATTTTCCAGCACAAAATACGTATTCATCTCTTTTACAAACTGCTCCAGCTTTCCAGTAATCTCCTCAAACGAAAGTTCCTGTTCTTCAAGCTCCATAATCTTATAGGCAATCTGTGTCTCTCCGCAGGCAGCCGATTTGGAATCAATGACATAGATCTCTTTCTCCCCATACTTTTCATGATACAGGTTTTTGCCAAGAACTGCACTATTGTAACTTCCGCTGAGCTTTGAAGAGAGCGTGACAGCGTACACATGCGCTGCCTCGGTCTCGTATGCAGTGCGGTATCTCTCCGGTGAAGGACATGCGGACTTAGGGCATTGCGGGCAGGATGCCACTGCGTCAAGAAACTCGCGCTGGTCAAATGCCATATTGTCCTCTTTCTCATAGCTGTCCCCCACGATCAGCGTGAGCGGCACGATCTCAAACCGCTCGTCGTTTTTTAAATTCTGTGGCAATTCGCAGCAACTGTCAACAACTATCTTATATCTCATCGGTGTCTACCTCTCATTTCTCAATACCATCATATCTAGTATCCATAACTATGTATTATCTTATCATATAACACATCATTTGAAAAGCACTTTTAATAAAAACTTGAAGTTTCCTGTAAATACCAGTATACTAAAGTATATTGCATGAAAAAGGAGAACATTATGATTGCACTAGAGATCAAGATTACAAAAAATATAATGAACGCGCTGCTCTTATCCGAGCAGTTTGATACTTTTCTGGTGGAGGAGGCTGTGATCACCACCTACAATACCTTTCACATTGACGGGCATCTTGTCAAGGACTTTTACAGCAGCGAGGAATGGGAGCAGTTGGAAAACAACGAGCTATCGGCCACTTTTTCCTGCTGGAGAGACATCCGCCCATTCTGCTTCCAGCTCATCAAAGGCAAAAAGACGCCTGTTTCCTTCAAGGTCATGCTGCACGCCGCGCCCGCACTGCTTGAAAAAATAGCTGCAAATCCAGAATGCGGAGTTGCAGCCAGCCTGATTCGTTCCCTTGTCCTCAATATCCGCTATGACAACGGCAAAGTGACCTGCATCACTGGCAGTGCCTTTACCACATTTGTCATGGACAAGAGCGCCGAACAGTTGTGGGACACTTATGTGCGCCAGCTATTGTCCAGTTTTGGGCTTGATTTTGAAGAGCGGTAACATATTATGCTTTGGTCATTTTTGACCGGAATACAAGACTTGCCAGATATCCAAAAATCAGCGCGGCACTGCACCCTACTGCACCGTTCGTAAAGCCTCCCTTGAACAGCCCGATAAAGCCATCCTTGTCAACCGCCTCCTTCACGCCTTTCATCAGGATATTTCCATATCCCAGAAGCGGTACATTCGCTCCCGCTCCCGCGTATTCTGCAAAGGGTTCATACCAGCCAAAGAAACTGATCACCGCCCCCGTACAGACCAGAAGCACCATCACACGCCCGGGAAGCATCTTGGTGCGATCCAGAAAAATCTGAGCAAGAGCGCATACAACACCCCCTACCCAGAATGCATTGATATAATCCATCATAAAACCACATACCTTTCCTATTGATTTTTGTTTAGAATTAGTATGTGGCAATTTTTTGATTCTTATTCTATTTTAACCGCTTTGCCAGTTCCATGACAATCTCACGAATATTTTTATTTTCACATTCAATCGTGAGATTGGCATATTTTTCATATAAAGGGACTCGTTCCTCATACAATTCGCGCAAAGTCTCGCCTTCCCTGAGCACCACGCCGCGCTCCGCAAGGTCTCCCAGACGCTCCCTGATGCCCTCGTAAGATAATTTCAGATAACAGATTGTGGCAATACTGCGCAGATGTTCCATCGCAAGTTCATTGTAGACAGCGCTTCCTCCGGTCGCGATCACTGCCGTCTTGGGATGCAGCGAAGCATTTACCCTGCCCTCAATCGCAAGAAACCCGTCAAGCCCGCACTCCTGAATAATGTCATGCAGCTTTTTCCCCTCCTGCTCCTGTATGATAAGGTCTGAGTCCACAAATGCCATCCCCATATTTTTAGCGAGCACCACACCGATCGTACTCTTGCCTGCCCCGGGCATTCCGATCAACACAATGTTCTTTGTCTTCAATGTACCTCACTCCCAGATCTTCATTCCCCTAAGGAATTGTCAAGAAATAACTTGTTAATTTGACGCCGTATAAATGTTCAGCTGCAAAGAAGATAATCGCAGGCGTAGCGGGCTACGTCAAGATTATCTGATGCCGCAGATGGACATTTAGCCAAGTCAAATTGATGAGTTATTTATTGACAGTTCCTAAATACGCGACCACCTCTACCTCACAGAGCACCCCCTTTGGCAAATCCTTCACTGCCACGCAGCTTCTTGCAGGATTCTGTGTGAAATACTTTGCATAAACCTCATTAAATGCTGCAAAATCCTGAATATCCGCCAAAAAACAGGTCGTCTTAACCACCTTGTCATAGTCTGCCCCCGCAGCTTCTAAGATTGCTCCCACATTTTTCATGGACTGCTCTGCCTGCGCCGCAATCCCCTCTGCCTCTACACTGCCTGTCGCCGGGTTGATGGGAATCTGCCCGGATGCATACAGGAAATCTCCTGCCAGAACCGCCTGTGAGTAGGGTCCAATTGCTGCGGGTGCCTTGTCTGTACTTATTTTCCTCATGATATTTTCCTCCTATTTTCTAACTTTGGCGGTCAGTCTTTTCGACCGTCAGTATATATTTCCGGCTCGTCAAACGCCACTGTGACATAGTATCCTCTCGTATTTTCCTCCACAGAGACGACAGTGCCGCTCTTGGATTGGAGCCTGTCCCGAAACGGGATATTTCCTGACATCGCGACTGCCGGATTGATGGTATAGTAATAATTGCTTGGCAGAACGCCCTCTGTGACCGTGACGGTATCGCCCTCCTTCACCTGTCCGGGGCGCTCCATCTTAAAATCCATCTTGCGCATAGCTCTCACTTCCTCATCTATTATCTTGTGCCAATCTGTTCAAAATGTCAAGATAAAAAATATCATGAAAAATTATATCATGAAAAAAACCGAGAAGCGTTCCCGGTTTTTTGAATATCATGCTTTATAACATAATGTCAACCCGTGTGTTCGTCGGTTTCGCGGGTTGTTTAGAGTTGACCATAAAGATTGTGCGCGCACTGTTACGGTAAACTGCCGCCTCACTGATGCTGCGCGTCAGCGATGAGATTTTCTGGGACAACTGTATGCAGCCGGTTTTTGTCACTGCTGTGTTCCCGCCGCTCAGCCGGTTTAGTTCATTGGTGAGCTTTTCAATCTCGGTATTAAAATTCAATCTGTCCGAAATTGAAAAATGTCCGTTGATGACCTGACTTGAAAGTCCTTCCATCTTTTTCATCATGTCCTCAAGCTCAGTCTCACCGTTAAAGTTCTCCTCATCACTCTCTGTCCCGCCCTCTTCCTTCTCTGCCTGCTTTTCTAGCTGCATGCTGCGCTTGAGACCGGCTGCCGAGATTGAGATCATCACAGACTCGTCATCAAGCTCTTGATTTTCTTCTGGAACAGCGCTGTTCACCTTCATCGCATGCTGCTGCCCCTTGCCGTTTGATCCAGAGTTGTCGATTGCCGCCGCTGCCCTGTTTGTCAAGGCAATGTTTGCATTTCTTACCTCCATAGACGCTCCTTTCCCTTATATATGCCATGCAGAACCCCTCTTTCCGCACAGTCACGTTAAGATAATTTATCAGTCTATAACTTATGGTGTTTATTTATGGCATTTATCTATGTTAACTGCCCTTGTATATTATATCGAACTATTTGAGAAAAAATTTAGACTATTTTCTGAATTTTTCAAACATTTTATACAATTCAATCAATTCAGCCAATTCAATCTTTTTTCTGAATCTTATGCAAGTGCCTCAATCACTACCCCGTGTGCAATTCCCGGTACATTCTGCCCTTCATTAAAAGAAGTCTTGTTGAGCAGCGCCCCTGTTGGCACAAACAGGATACGCTTCCATTCACCCCTAGCAAGCTTGGGCAGAATATGCGCTGAGAGTACGACCGCCGAGCAGCCACAGCCGCTCCCGCCAGCGTGTACATCCTGTTTCTCTGTATCATAGATCAACAAACCGCAGTCATAGTGTCTGTCGCTGATATCAATATTTTCCTGCGAGAGCAGCTCAAACAGCGCCTGCTGCCCGACACTGCCCAAATCTCCTGTAAAGATCGCATCATAATCCTGCGGTTTTCTGCCAAAATCTTTTAGATTCCCCGCGATCGTCCACGCCGCAGCCGGCGCCATTGCACAGCCCATATTAAAAGAGTCCTTAATGCCAAAATCCTCAATCCGCCCCACGGTGACCCCGGTGATTCCTACTTTATTTTGATACTTGCCTTCATACTCGTTCTTGATAGGTTTACCAGACACCGACTTTCCCGGTGCATGGATATGCTGCAATAGAAATCCTGCACTGCCCGTCACTGTCCAAGAAGCATAGAGCGGACGCTGCCCGCCATATTCGAGCGGATAGCGAAACTCCTTCTGCGCGCTCGCAAAATGACTCGAAGTCAGGCTGATCACGCGCTCGGCATATCCTGCTGCCACGCTCATGCTCCCCAGACACAACGATTCCCCGCAGGTCGAACATGCACCATACAGACCAAACAGCGGAATATTATAATCCACAAGCCCAAAAGAACTCGCAATATTCTGTCCGAGCAAATCCCCAGCATACAGATAACGGATATCCCCCGCCTCTGCTCCTGTCTTGGACAATGTGAGCGCCACTGCCTCCTTCTGAAGCGCACTCTCTGCCTTCTCCCATGAATCTGCCCCGAACATATCGTTCTTATCTTCACTGACCTTGTCAAAGCTGCCAGACAGCGGTCCCTCATTCTCCATCTGCCCCACGACAGAGCCGCTTCCCATAATCAGTACCGGGCTGCCATATGACACGCTCGACGTGCCGAGCGCCTGATTTTTTGATGTATTATTTTCCACGAAATAGCCTCCTGTTTGTCAATTAAAAATCAATAAACTCTATCCATATTCTGCCGTAAAAATATGAAATTTATTCTGTTGACAGACAATCGAATTTGAAAAAGATGTGCATAAAAAAACATCTGCCATTTTAATTCTGGCAAATGCTCCTTATTTTTGATATTTAATACAATATTTTTAACCGCTTTAACATCAGCTCATAGACTCTGACAGATTTCATTTTCAAAAAAATATCCTTAAAAGCATTGGTATTGAAATACGCCACCGCCTTACTTACCTTTTTCTTTACCACGTCATACTCTTGCAGCGACTTTAGGTACTGGATTGTCTTATGAAAAGTAATGCCCGTAGGAAAATAAATTCCATTTGTTCCCTTTCCTTTAAAGCAGGAATCATGGTCATAAACCGGATACAGTCCGACAATCTCATTGTTGCACATCTCCACGCCAAAATTATCCCTGTTTCTGTCAATATTCAGCGTGATATAATCCATAATCTGCATCAATATAAACTGTTCTGCGTCCAAAGTCATTAAAAACTGGTAACTTGATGACTTGTAAGACATCGTCACTTCATTATGATAGCTCATAATATCCCTGTAATGAACCAGCTCACTATTTTCAGAGGTTAAAATCTTGCATACAGAACAATCCCGCTCATAGATTCTCTCATACCAGTACCGCGTCGGGTTTTTCAATCCCAGCACAGAAGCAATCACAGCAGACACAATCTCTGAGCGGATCTCCTCCACTGTTTCTTCCTTACACAGCAAGATCTCCTGATTGCGGTGAAGATAACACTTTGGTTTTGTCCCTTTGTTGCACAGCTCACCAGTATACAGCTGGTCTCCCAACTCGACGGTATCCACCACCCCCGTCAGTGCAACCTGTGCAACCTGTGCTGAAAAGCGGTTGGCATACAGGTTTACGCTGCCCCAGCTCTCCTGTGATGTCACGGATTTAATCCAGTAGTTATCCCGAAAGCTCAATGCTCTGCTGATAATACTGATACTGACATCCGACTGGTCATCTACCCCGCAGGAAGCTAATATTTCCTTGCAATAGACCCTGTTCATCGAGAGAACGCGCAGTGAGCAGAACTTCCTGACACTGTCAAAAGAGTAGCAGCCGTCTTGGCGCCGGATACAGATCGGGATATACTCCTCATTCAACAACTCGATCTCCTGTGTCATAACATCGAACCTAAATACCTTGATGTCTTTGTACATTAAGAGATATTCCATGTTTCATTTTTTCCTCCTGTAAGGCCGGCAACTACGATCTCTCTGCCTTTATTCACTCAGAAACAAGTCAATACCATTTGCTATGCCCTCGGCAATTTGATACTGGTATTCCTCCGTTGCAAGCAGCTGGTCCTCACCCGGATTGGTCATATATCCCATCTCCACGATCGTGACAGGCACCTGACACCAGTTAATGCCGCTCATTGTGTCTGTCTCCCAGACGCGTTCCTTTTTGGCGCCAGTACTTGCTGTCATCTCATCCAATACACAAGCAGAAAGCGCCTTACTGCTCTGATACAGATGTCCATTATACGGATTGGATGCTGTCTGGCAGATGGTCATCATTCCGTTTGCCTTAGGATTCTCTGAACCGTTTGCATGAATACGGATAAACGCATCTGCATTGTTTTCATTGGCAATCTGCGCGCGTTCTGAATTACTGATATTGACATTGTTTGTCTCTCTGCACATGATCACATCATATCCACGATCGAGCAGCTCCTCCTGAAGCTTTAATGCGACCGCCAGATTCAGCTCGTACTCAGGCAATTTTGTGCTGACACCGGACGTTCCGCCTGACACCTTGATCTTCATCTCTGTAGCTCCCAGACCGATCGGCTCCTTGGACGTATCTGCCTTTGCCTGATGTCCTGCATCTATCACGATACATTTTCCGTTTGTGACCGTTTTCTCATCGGTGAGGAAATCCTCCCTGATATATCCCAGTCCATTTTGATACTGTATTTGATACCAGCCCGCTGCATAGCCGACTGCGACCACTTCAGTATTTCTCGGCAAAATCCCAAGTACATCTGATTCCGTTGTATTAAAAGCTCTGCAATTTACCCTTGCCGTCGTATAGCGTATGACAGGGGTAAAACCTAAAGACCCAGCCGCCACAGAAGTTTCCTGAGATGCTGCCTCTGGTACATCCTCAGCATATCTCTGGCTGCTCTGTTCAACAGATTCCTCAACGTCTGCTATACTTTCAGCCGTCTGTATAACTCCCATCGCTTCGACAGGGACTTCTTTGCTTGTACAGCCAATACTCAGTAAACAGACTGCGCCCAATACCAGACTGAATTTTTTCATTCTCATCATTTCCTCCTGTTTCGTCCTTTCCCCACTAGCGCAATTTTCAAACACGCTCTAGATCGCACAATCCGACAGATAAGTATATTATAAATATCAGCGTACGATCTGTCAATCTCCCATCTGCCCCACCAAACACATTTATGATTGACTTTTCAAGCAAGGTTTGATATATATAAAAGAATGTTATTGCAACAACAAATATAATAAGGAAGTGAGATGAATTACGGATTTGGAAAGCTATAAAGTTCTGATGATAGATGATGATGAAATGATAGCCACGGCTACTTCCGAATATTTCAATATGTTCGGCGTAAAGACTTCCTA
>VSNR01000176.1 GCA_009774345.1 Lachnospiraceae bacterium
GGTTAAAAACAGCCTTTATAGTATATGAGTATCAAAGAAATACTGTACTAGTTCATTTAATGCGATATCCTGCGCCTGTTTGCAGAGTTCCCGGTCCGTGGTGGCGCCAAGATTCATAATCTCTGTATCAATTCGCCAGTATTCCTCTAACTCTGTATTGATTTCGTTGTATGTTTTTCTGCCGTCCTCAGAGACAATGGTTTCCTCAACTTTTGCAAAGCTTTCTATGAAGGCTTTTTTATGTTCATCATGCTGTTTGACCACTGCCGCGATTGCGTCTGCCTCGTCATATCCGATGGCTGCACGCAGCGAGGATCGGACATCTGCAAATTCAAACATAGCCTTTCCGATATCTCCCTGTGCGAAACCGAAGTTTTTCAGGGCATAAGAATACCGGTTTGAAAAGACAATGAGGGCAATCAACCCCAGGATTGCCACGCTTGCAGTGATGGATGCTACCTTAAAAAATGATCTGGTCAGCTTTTTTTCAATGTTCTCTTGCTGATTCATTGCTATAGTTCCCCTTTCTTTTGTCTGACGTTTCCCAATTACATCTGTGTTGTCAGTCAACACTATATTTTATTATAGACGATTGGGAAAAATATGCAATATGAAAATTGGCTAATATTACTAAGAAATATGACGAAAAATGTACACGCTGGAAGGATTTGGAAGATGCTTGTATTTACTGGAAAAGAATGCTATGATAGAAAAACATGAAACAATGGGAGGAAGCCATGAGGAAAATCACAAAATTTATTGGAAACAGAGACTTTTATAAGATGGTACTCATGATTGCCGTGCCAATCATGATACAGAACGGAATCACAAATTTTGTCAGCCTGTTAGACAACATTATGATCGGGCAGGTTGGCACAGAACAGATGTCGGGCGTAGCGATCGTAAACCAGTTGATTTTTGTCTATAACCTGTGCATTTTTGGCGGCGTGTCGGGCGCTGGTATTTTTACGGCACAGTATTTTGGGCAGGGGAATCATGAGGGTGTGCGCCAGACGATGCGGTTTAAACTGTGGATGGTTACAGTGCTTACAACGCTGACAGTCCTTCTTTTCCTAGGCTGCGGGACCAGTCTGATCAGCGCTTATCTAAAAGGAGATGGCTCTGCCAATAGCATTGCCGCCACGCTTTTTCACGGAGAGCGGTATCTGAGAATTATGCTGATGGGCCTGCCGGCATTTGCGGTTGTGCAGATTTACTCAAGCACACTGCGCGAGTGCGGTCAGACGATGCTGCCGATGAAGGCGGGACTTGCGGCAGTTGTCGTGAATCTGTTGTTTAACTATATATTAATCTATGGCAAATTTGGCGCGCCTGCACTTGGTGTGAGCGGCGCGGCGGCTGCGACAGTGCTCTCAAGGTATGTAGAGATGCTGATTATTGTCATAGGCGTCCACAGAAAAAGCCATGGTGAGCATGCGCCCTATTCCTTTGTAACAGGATTATACAGCACTTTGAAGGTGCCAAAGGAGCTGACGCTCAAGATTGTACAAAAGGGCAGTCCGCTGCTGTTTAATGAG
This sequence comes from Lachnospiraceae bacterium, assembly GCA_009774345.1. Taxonomy (GTDB): domain Bacteria; phylum Bacillota; class Clostridia; order Lachnospirales; family Lachnospiraceae; genus COE1. The sequence continues at coordinate 1,539 of VSNR01000176.1, forward strand.
ACTTTGTGGGCAGCAGGCATGGCGATGCTGACACAGTGCTATTCTGTCCGCGGTCTGAATGTTGTGGCAGGTTTGAATGTGTCCAACACGATCAATAATGTCTTTAATATCGTTTTTATCGCGCTGGGAGATTCGGTTGCCATTATTGTAGGGCAGCTGCTCGGTGCGGGCAAAATGAAAGAGGCGCGGGACACGGACAACAAGCTCATTGCCTTTTCGGTGATGTGCTGTACCTGCGTCGCGCTTGTCATGTTTTTGATGGCGCCTTTGTTTCCAAGGCTGTATAAAATCAATGACGAGGCGCGGATGCTCGCGAAGTATTTTATCATGGTCACAGCATTTTTTATGCCGCAGAATGCATTTTTGCATGCGACCTATTTTACACTGCGCTCCGGCGGCAAGACGATCATCACCTTTTTGTTTGACAGTGTGTTTATCTGGTGCGTGAGCGTGGTGATCGCATTTACGCTCAGCCGCTATACAGGCCTGCCTGTCATTGCGGTGTATGCAATGGTCCAGCTTGGGGATATCATCAAGTGTGTGATTGGATTTATATTGGTGAAAAAGGGCGTCTGGCTGCAAAATATTGTGGCGTAGGGGCAGGCAATGGGGGTAAATGGAAGTTTACTCCCATTTTTAGCGAGTATATCACTAAAAAACCATCGTGAACATTTCACTGGGATATGATGGTAATGAGGTGATATATGTGCATTACAAGAGATTGAGGAATTTAAGGGAAGATCATGATATGACGCAAAAGCAACTGGCGCAGTTTTTGGACTGCAGCCAGCGGATTTACAGCAATTACGAGAGAGGGGATGTCAATATCCCGACGGATATCCTGATCAAACTTTCCCAGTTTTATAATACAAGTATAGATTATTTGCTGGATCAGACGGATGTGAAAGAACCTTACGCCAGAAAAGTGTCAAAATAATCGGAGAAATTACACAAAGGAGAAGGCAGAAATGGTACAACAGCTGGGCCGCATGTTGTTTTACGAGCGGGAGAAAATGGGAGAGACACAAAGGAATATTGCAGAAGGAATCATCAGCATACCAGAGTTAAGCAGGGTGGAAAGCGGCGGAATGGAGATTGATTACTTTACTCTGCAGGCACTGTTTGAGCGTCTGGGAAAGTCTGTCGATAAGCTAGAACTTGCTGTGTCGAGTAATGAGTATGATGCGATAGAATACCGGGTTGGGATTGAACACAGCATAGAAATCCGAGATCTTCATATGCTTAGAAAATTGCGTAATAAATATTCGAAATACAACGAGCAAAAACGCCCTATACATAAACAGTACATAACGATGCTTTATGCTATGGAGTGGTATGTAGGTGAGTGTGATTACGCATCCTGTCTGTATTGGATGGAACAGGCACTTGCATATACGCTGAGTGAAGACTGGCGGCAGAAAGTCAGAACCAGACAGCGCCTCTGCAATCAGGAGATTAAAATTATGCTGGTGATCGCTTACTGCCAGTGGAAGCTTGGAGATACGGGTGGACTGGATGAGGATCTGGAACAGCTGGGCGGTTACATACTGCGTTACTACACGGATACAGAGGAACAGGTAAAAGTGTATCCGCACTGTGCATGGCTGCTGGGACAACTTTATCTGGAACAGAATCGGTTCGAAGAGGCCTATGCTATATGCAGAAGGGGAATGTCGTCTCTTATAGAAAACGGTTCGCTGAATCCTATGCGGGAAATGCTGGAGCTGGAAGAAGTCTGTCTGAACCGACTCGGAAAAGAAGTGGAACTGACTCAGTGCAGGAAGTATCAGGAAGCGGTCAGATTTTTATATGAGGTGACAGGCAGGCATCTGGAATCAAATATGATGGCAGCTTTTATGAAAAGTACTTTTCAGGGTGAGTTTGTCATTACAAATGAATTAGTGCGCGACTTGCGTGAGGCGAAGGGAGTTTCACAGGAGGAACTCTGCGAGGGGATCTGTGCACAGGAAACATTGTCCAAGATCGAGACGGGCAGCAGAAGTCCGAATAAAAAGAATCTGTATCGGCTGTTAAAGAAAATGGGCATGGAGAGGGAGAATTACTATGGGTTTATCGAGACTGACAAATATGAATTGTATGAAAAGGTGCGGGAGTATAATCGGTGCTTTTCAAAAGGCAGGTCTGAAGACGCTGTGAGGCTGTTGGATGAAATAGAAGCGGGAGTAGATATGACAAGACCTGTTAACAGGCAGTTTATTGGAATGGGGCGTATTCTTGAGCAGGTAGTACAAGGGGAATTGTCGTGGCAGCAGGCAAATCGGCGACTTTTAGAACTGCTTCATCTGACTATGCCAGAAACAGATTTGGGCAGAAGGATTTACCGTATTCCTTTTCGAATGGAATATACATTATGGAATCATATTGCGATTAATTTGAGGAAAGATGGCAAAGTGGAAGAGGCAGTTCAGATCTATGAGGAATTGATGCAATGCTACAAAAAGAGTAAAGAACTGATGAGATATCACGCTGTTCCTGGACTAACTTTATATGTGAACTATTTGGGTTTTTTGGAAGTATCTAATGAATTGCACAAAGCAGAGGAGATTGGAAAAGAAGGTTTGAAGCATTGTTTAGAATGCTGTAGGGGAGACTTAATGGGAGAGATACTGGCAAATCTATCTCTTGTGTACAGGAAACAAGATTTGCCAGATATAGAAGAACAATATCTTAAATATGGTTACTATTTGACTTGTTTGTATGGCAGACAAACTATGATTGTCATACTGGAGAATGGATATCAGGATAAGTTTCATAAAAAGATTGATTAATTTTCTAAATATGTGTAAGAATATTCACAAGTACTAATCCCATCATCCCCGTCAGAAACTGTTACTGTAGCTGTTTCCGGCACAATACTCCAAACCATACATAATGTTAATAAAGCTGCAATTAGATTTTTCATGATTAAAAATCCCCCTTAATTCTACACAAAAATTGTTGTTTGGTTACAATAATACTATAACAACAAAAGGTTCGGTTTGATTATGACGTTTTATGAAAATATTTTTTTCACAAAACGTCATAATCTTTTTTGCGTTGCAGTGGTATCATGACATACAGATAGAAAAAGTCTAGTGCATCTTTTCATTATACATTTTATGTACAGTTATGTACTCTTAGAATCAGAAATATTCCACTGAATCATGAACGGTACATACGAAAGAGAAACCCCTGTGGAAATCATTCAAAGACGAAATTAGAAAAGGGTGGGATTACAATTGAAGATCAAATTAAAAACAACAAAAGCAGTGCTTATCGCAGTGCTGCTCTCAAGCATAACAGCAATATTTCTGCATACCACGTCCAGCGCGCAGGAGCAAACCCAGCAGGACAGGGAAGTTGTGGTACTTCTTGACTGTAGCAAGTCCATGGAGGATGTGGACAGCCAGTACCTTGCCTTTGATTTTGTCAAAGGGCTGGCAGTTTCCATGCCGCGAAAATGCAGGATGGGGCTTGTTGCCTATAATAACGGCGTATGTGCCAGTCTGCCAATAGGAAGCAGCAGTACAGATATCGAGAAGATTTTAAGCGGACTTCAATACAGACAGTATGGAAATGCAGGTGCAGGTATGGAGGCAGCAGTGGCATGCTTTCAGAACAATCAGGCAGATAAGCAGATTCTATTGATTTCTGACGGCGAGATTATGATGGATACGAAAGAAGGCACCGAAGAGTCAAATCAGCTGTTTGAGCAGTCTGTAGCAGAAGCAAAGAAGAGGAATATTGCGATCGATGTCCTTGCAATGGGAGAGCGGATACAGGAGGGGCACACGGTATATGCTGCTGCCGGCAGCACAGGGGGAACGCTGTATGAAGTTGAAGATTCTATGAAGTTGTGCAGTTATATAGAAAAATACCTGTCCGGCGAATGGGAAACCAGTGTCAGCCATGTCGGAAAGCTCGACGGCACGAAAGCAGAACTTACAGTGTCATTGCCGGACTGCATCATGGAGAAGGCGAAAATACTCCTGATCGGAAGCCAGCAGAATGAAAATATGACACTCAGCGGCAAAGCGGGCAGAATGGATCTGTCAAAGGGCAGAAATTATACAGTGGTGGACATTGCGAATCCACTTTCAGAGCATATCAGCATACAGATGTCATCGGATACCCCTATGCAGGTTGATGCATATCTGTATACAGAATACGAGTATACCATGAATACAGGGTATCTATATGAGGAAAATACACAGACTGCGCACATATGGGTAGAACTTGCCAATACAGAGGGACACAGGCTGCTGGACGGTCATCTGGGAAACGGGGAAATGGCGCTGTATCTGGATGGTCAGAAAACAGATTACACGATATCAGAGGGCAAGGCATGGATAGAGAATACGTACAGCCAAAGCAGTACAGCACATTTGGAAGTTCGTTTTATGGACCCCGCAGGGAATTATTATGGTATACGGGAAGCAGAGGAAGAAATTATCGTCCCTGTCGTGGAGAAAGAGGAGGAGACGGACTGGTTTTTCTGGTCTGTAATTGGTTTGTTTATCATTGCTGTGGCAGGCGTTTTTGGCATTTCTTACAAAAAACGGAAGGGACAGCAGACGATAAGGCGCCAAGTGGCAGATCTGAGCAGCACAGCGCAGGTGGAAACGGCAGCGCCCAAAAATGACTTCTGCGGAAAAATCGTCGTGTATGTGATACATAATAAAAATGACATCGATTATCCGCCAGAGAGCATCAACCTGTTTGCCAGATGCCGCCGGGAAAGTATCACACTGGAGTGGATACTGGATACATGCAATCTGCCGCTGGATTTAAAGGGGGCAGAGAAGATTATCTTCAAGCCGGGAGCGGACAGAAGCCTTGTTGTCAAAAACAACAGCCGTGCGAGTGTGTTGATCGGCAGGGCGCTTCTGACAAAAGGGCAGTCTTACAACCTGTATTATCATGAGAAAGTAACTTTTATTTTTGATCAGGAGGATGCAGAAATAGAAGTTCACTATAAAGATTTAAAACCAAACGAAAGATAGGAGGTAGAGAATGAGCATTATCAAACAGACCAATAGGACGTTATTGTTTGAGGAGATCAATCCAGAAAAACCGGATATCCTGACATTGATCGGTGATGTGCGTGGGATTGACAGTTTAAGTGATGAAAAGATCAAGGAAATGAACAAGGAGCTGCTTGTAAGGAATTTCGATGAATTTATCAATAAATTCGATCCAGTAGTGTATTCTTACTACAATGCAGCTGTTGAGACAGGGACAGGCAAGATTGTGTATACACTGCGCAAGCCGGAAACAATCCCAGAGGAAATGCTGACCGTGGTTCATCTAAACAAACAGAATGATTTCCTTAATATGCTGATGTCTCTGGTAGAAGCAAAGCGTTCCCAAAGTATTATCAACGTGGATTTTCAGTTTGACAAGCTGACAGACATGATATCCCCCAGAAAGGTCATGGAAGATATCAAACAGAATCGTAAGGAACTTCAGTATGTATACAAAACATATGCAGAGCTGGAGGACGGTGACCCGCATAAGCTGGATGTGGCGGATAAGCTGAATATCATGTTCGAGGAAGCAAGCGTCAACTACAACAATGTTCTTGCGATGCTTCCACTGGCAATTGAAGATATCAAAACAAGACTTCTGCTGGGAGAGGCAGAAGAAAAGAAAGACAACACACCGCTGACACTTGGCGTATTAAGTATGGATGAAAATGGAGAATTAAAAGTACTGGAAGCGCCAAAAGCAGAAACATCAGAGCTTATGGTAGTCGATGACAATGTAAATGCCGGATTGATCGCAGCGCTGGAAGAAGACTATGAAACACTGAATGAGGAGAGCAGCGATTATGTGAAAGCGTTGGTGACAAGAACGTACTGTCCGCTGGCGTCTACCATGGTCAGCAATATTGACATCAAGCAGGAAGTCAGCAATTACAATTCATATCTGGAATTTTACAAGACTGCGAAGGATGATTTTATCAAGGTCGTAAAGCCTTTAATCGAAAAGATACTGGGTGTGTGGGCATTTTTCGAACAATATCCGTCTAATATAAAGGGCATGAAGCCATCCATGTTCATCACCAATATCTCGAATGACATGCTGGTAAAGGCAAATAACCTGCCAAGGCTGATTGCTTTTCTGAACACCGTGAATGCGAAAAATGATTTTGACAATGCGATCTGGTACGGGATCGTGCCTTCTGTATCGCTGGACCAGAATTCGAATGTCCGCCTGACAAGACAGCGTTTTCAGGGCAACGAGAAGACCGAAAAGACGGGCGTCAACAGCGTGGAGGCGCTTGTGCGTCTGCTGGATGTCCTGAAGGATTATTCGGTACAGTGCTTTTTCAGCTATGAGACAGGGGACAAGACAACCTTTAATAACATGGCGACAGAAGGAATCGAAAAATATGAGGACCGTTGCAGCTCGCTGATCGGGAAGGCGTACAGCGAATATGCGATTCCATGTATCCCGAACTTTACGATTATACCAAAAGAGAAATCCGGCGTAATACTGGACAATCGGATGCTCTTAAATGAAAACAACATGGCGGAGCTGTCGAAGGAGAAAGAGGATATCATGAAACTCTGGATTGACGGCGTGTACGTCGGCGCTGCCTATATCGCAGCCGGGCTCGTCGCTGCGTACCAGTGCCCGGAATACCTGAAAGAAATGTTCAAGAAAAATGTTGATGCCGAACTTCCCGGCGTGCGGTTCGATATCGAGTCGGGTGATCATCCGCTTCGGGTGCATACGGTGATGGCAAAGGAAATCACAGGATTTACCAACACGATCAAGAATGAAATCAACCGGCACAGCTTCGGCTTCGTATTCTCGTCTGAGAATGCGGTGCTGGGTACAGAAAATATACATAACATCATGGTTTATAAAGCGCGGAACCTCATGAGTGACGGCAAGGTGTACGAGCCGATTTACAAGACGCAGGTCACGACCTATATCGAGCGGATCCTGCGTCACGCTACAGGCGACTTCAAACAGGAGAACATCGTACAGTTCTTCTCAAACAACCCGTCGAGCCAGAAGAGCAGATGGCAGGAGAAACGGGGATGTGTCAATGCGGTAATTGGTGACGGTGATGACATTGAGTATGAGATAGACGAGGCAAATGGATACTGCGTGCTGAACATCACATTCAATGGCAATGTCAAGAATCTTGAGATTGAAATCAACCGTTTCAATTCAAATAACAGAGCAATGTAAAAAAAGGAGGAAAACAAATGGGATTTAGGCACTTAACAATGAAATCTTGCGCAAAATGGCAAAATTTTTTGCGTAAGAAAAATACCTATGCCAATGCTG
>VSNR01000177.1 GCA_009774345.1 Lachnospiraceae bacterium
GTCCGGGAACCGCTCGCCGGCATACGATATCATGCCACTCGTCAGGCTCTCGGTCATCCTTGATGCGGAAAAACAAATCCCCATGCCCGCTGTTTGGCATCAGACTCATAAATCCATCCATATAAGTAATATAGACAATACTCGTCCATGGCTGTGCTGCGTCGGGGTTCACCCAGAAGCAGATCGAATAACTGTCGCTGTACATGACCTCCCTCGGCAGGTGGACACAGTTTTCTCCCACCTTGCCGCCCGGAAGACAGATCGCCCTCTGTCCATCATACACGCCCGCTGCATAATTCAGCTCTGCCCCATTGAAAATCCCTTTATGCTCCATCTTATCATCAGACAGATCCTGTGCAAAAGAAAACCGCGTAGGACACAGATTGCGCGTCACAAACAGCCTGTCATGGTATTTTTCCAGAAATTCCGCCTCCCCGCAGGGCATTCCGTAAAAGTCTCCCACACCAAACTGCGCACCATAGCTTGCAAGCATTTTAACCTGTGCTGTGTTCTCAATTCCCTGTGCTACAATACCGCATTCCAAATCTCTACCCAGACTGATCACATTGCGCAGGATGTAGACGCTTTTCTTGTTGTACTGTGTCTTTGCTAACAGATTGGCATCCAGTTTCAACAGCTTAGATGGAATGCGCTGCAATACATAGAGCGATGACGAGGCGAAATTATCAATCGCAACCTTAAAGCCTGCATCCAGCAGACTCTGAGCCACCGCATACAGTTTCTCGCCACTCTGGGCAAAATCATGCTCTTCAATACATAATTGTATTTCCTCATAGCCAACTTGATACTGGTCAAGGCACTCCGTGATGACAGCGATGCTGTTCTTCTGTTGTTATAAAGCCCTGTCAGATAGTCCGTATTCCTCTCCTTACTTTCCAGTTTGTGAAAAAATGTCCCCATCGTCTGTTTCACCCCACTCTTTGATCACCGTGATAAACCGATTTCTGATATCTTTGAGCAGCGCCGCCTTCTGTGCCGCATCTCCGTCAAATGGGACAAAGCCGCCCGCCATAGAGGCATGTCCGCCGCCGTTCCCAATTCCTTCCAGCGCCTTGCTGATAATCCTCCCTGCATCAAGCGTCAAACGCTTGCTGCGCACAGAGAGCTTGATCCCCCCATCTTTTGCCGAGTACACTACCGAGAAAGCTACCTCCTTGAGCGCCAGCATAAAGTCCGAAATATCCGCAATGACCGGACAGTCAATCCCAGTATCCGCAAAGCTGATCTCCTCATAGACCTCAATATTGGAGATTGCCTTGGAGTAAGCAACCAAATCGCCAAAGCACAGCATACTGTTCTCAAGCATGGAGATAATCCCATAATCGCAGTCATCAAACATTTTGTAGAGCATCTCTATATCCAGCTTGCTGACACCGCGCGTGAGGTTGTTGGTGTCTATGCGAATGCCATATGTGAGCGCTGTCGCAATATTGCGATCCACCGGCACATTATTTTCATAAAAATACTGTGCAATCATTGTCGCGCACGCCCCGACCTGCGGCCGGATATCCTGAAATCGATAGTCAAACATGTCATTGTAAGGATGATGATCCACACAGATAATCTCATCTCCTGTAATGTCAATAATATTCGAGTTTCCCTTCTGAGAATCTACCAATATCACTTCATCTTCGTCATTTAGCACGTTTTCCAGCTCATCTACATTCAGAAGCCTGATGCCTATGAGCTCCACCAGCTTGCCTGTGCTGTAGCGGTCGATCTTTCCTTTGTAGCATATGGTCGCATTCACCCCGCGCATCTCCAGCAGCCGCTGCAATCCATATGCACTCGCGATCGCATCTGGATCAGGGAAATTATGCGTCTGTATATACACATGCTTCCTGTTTATCGCTCCAAGCAATTGTTCGAATCTCGTCATAACCTGCCCCCCCGTCACACCAGTATTATATCATCTGGAATCGTATACTGAATAATTACATCTTACCATAAATTTCTGTGTCTGTCGCGCTTTTACTTATGTAATTTTCATTCAATTCTTCACTGGAAAATACCCGGCAACCATGCTATAATGATTTGCAACACGCAATATCATCTGTCGGGAGGTGGACTATGTACACTCTGTTTGAACCGGGAGATCTGCTCAACTCTCCCTATGAGGCGCTGCTGTTTGACACTGCAAAGCACAGCTTTCCTATCCGGGCTCACTGGCATCATTATATGGAGATCATTCTGATGGTTGAAGGCACTGCCATCGTTGAGAGTGATGAAAAAAAATACCGTCTGCATGCTGGCGATATGGCAGCGCTTCCACCCAAGTGCATTCATGCCATTTACCGCGAGACTGGCAGCGCAGAACATCTGATCTACTATGTGATCAAATTTGACTTGAACCGATTCCGTGAAAATATTGGATATGTACCGCAGCTCAAGAGTGCCATCCAACAGGCAGTGGAAAATTCCGATGTGTCCTTTTATTTCTCCTCACAGGAGCTTGCAGGATTTCCCATCTACGAATTTGTCAGCGGCTGCGTGCGCGAGGCGCAGACCATGCACTACGGGTATTATATGATTATGTATTCCTACCTTAACTGTATCCTGGTCAATATGCTGCGCATCTGGAGCGAGAAGGGCTTTACGCCGTCCTATGAGGTTTCTGCCCCGTCTGGCAGCTCCATCGAGACGATCACAGAGTACATTGACGCGCACTCTGACCAGCCGCTCAAAGTGGAGCAGCTCGCCGCGCGCTGCAACATGAGTTACTCCTTCTTTGCCAGGCAGTTCCGCCAGCTCTACGGACGCTCCTGCAAGGAGTATATCGAGTATATCCGTGTGACCAAGACCGAGGACATGCTGCTCTTCACAGACTACGATATGACCTACATCAGTCAAGCAGCTGGTTTTTCTGATTGCAGCCACATGATCAAGACCTTTCGGAAATACAAAAATATTACGCCAAAGCAGTTCCGCATCCAGAACACCAAATTCCGGCGCAGCTCCTAGAGCATGTTTCCTCCCTGTGGCTGCACAATAAAAAACAGAACCATTCCTTACGAAGAATGATCCTGTCTTGATGTGGTACAGACCGCCTAAGAAATCTTTGGAAATAATTCCTTTACAGCCGGATAAATCTGAACAAACTTGCGGTAGCGCTCCTCATAGCGCGCCGCAGTCTCTTTGTCTGGCTGTACACTGTCAATGACCTTGACAAGCTTCTGCGCAGCCTCCTCCACCGAGGAATATTCACCGCACGCGACTGCCGCAAGGATTGCCCCGCCATAGCCTGGTCCCTCCTCGCTCTCAATCATGTCGAGCCTTATGTTCAGCACATTGGCAAAGATTTTTTTCCAGAGTGGACTCTTCGCGCCGCCGCCGCAGATCTTGGAAGCCTGTATGTCGATGCCAAGGCTTTTTGCCACCTCAAACGAATCGCGGATCGCAAACGCCACGCCCTCCAGCACCGCCTGATACAGATCGGCGCGCGTCGTGTCCATCGTCATGCCAATGAACGTGCCGCGGGCATTCGCATCATTGTGCGGCGAGCGCTCCCCCATCAGATATGGCAGGAAATAGACATGATTTCTGCCAAGCATCTCATCGGTGACTGCCTCCTGCTCCTTTGCAAATGCTGTCGTCTGTAAGATTTCCTCCATCCACCACTTGTTGCAGGAGGCAGCGCTCAACATACAGCCCATCAAATGATACTTTCCGTCCGCATGAGCAAACGAGTGCAGCGCATTGTTTTGATCGACGCCAAACTTCCTGCTGGAAATAAAGATTGTTCCACTTGTGCCAAGTGAAATATTACACATTCCGTCACCGACTGTACCCGTGCCAATCGCGGCTGCCGCATTGTCGCCTGCGCCTGCTGCCACTTTGACCTGCTCAGACAGTCCCAACTGTGCAGCCACCTCGGGCTTCAAAGTGCCAACCACCTCATAACTCTCATAAATATGGGCAAGCTGGGACTCCTTCACCCCGCAGATCTCCATCATCTCCTGCGACCAGCACTTGTGCTCCACATCAAAAAGCAGCATTCCCGACGCATCCGATACATCGGTACAGAAGCTGCCTGTAAGCATATACGCGATATAGTCCTTGGGCAGCATGATCTTGCTGATTCTGGCAAAATTCTCAGGCTCCTTATTTTTTACCCAGAGAATCTTTGGCGCCGTGAATCCTGTAAAAGCGATATTTGCCGTGTACTTCGAGAGTTTATCCCTGCCGATAACTTGATTCAGATAATCCGTCTCTTCCTGCGTCCTGCCGTCATTCCACAGAATTGCCGGGCGAATAACCTCGTCCTGCGCATCCAGAATCACAAGCCCATGCATCTGTCCGCCAAAGCTGATGCCCGCTACCTGAGATTTGTCACAGTCCGCGGTCAGCTCCTTCAAGCCCTCTTGCACCGCACGCCACCAGTCCTCCGGCTTCTGCTCACTCCAACCCGGCTGCGGGAAATACAGGGGATACTCTCTGGACACAATCTTTCTGATCTCGCCAGTTCCCTCCATCAACAGCAGCTTAACTGCTGATGTCCCTAGATCTACGCCAATATAATACATATACACTTCCTCCATTCTTTTGAATTCACGCCAGCCCCTTCTCTGCACATACACGCGCCTTCTACAGTTCCTAAAGACAGTATACATGATTTTAATCAAATTATCACGGTATAAACTATATGAAATTTACCTAATAAATTTGACTTTTTACGTAGTATCTTCGTCTCAAATTTATTCCTTGATAATATCTAGCTCTGTGAGATTTACGCCGGATGAAGTCAATATTACTTTTAACTCAATATAACGGCGCTTCATTTTCCTGTATGCTGCCGATTCCTTTTCTGTATCGATCATATAGTCCTGAAGCCTTGCAAATTCTTCAATATTTTTTTGCATCAATTCTTTATCTGACATACAATCACCCTACCTTCATTTTCTATCCTGTTGATTGTTCCATCTTCATCATAACAGATTCCTGAATATGTGTAAAGTCAGTTCTCACAAGATCACATTGATCATCCCGTCCTCCGACATGACGACTGCGAGACAGATCTCCTTGGGATGACTCACTTTGTATCCCGTGATATAATTCTTGATGGAATTATAGCGCGCCCCTCTGCCATAATCCCCCTCCACGACCATCTGACCATCGACAATGACGCCGATCGCATGACAGTCGCCGCTTAGGTCCGCAAAGACCGCGCCGTCAATCGCAGTGATGCCCTGCAACACTTCCTCCTTCGCCTCTGCAAGCGCAAACGGCTTTACCTTAAATCCCCGCCGGTAGCGCGACAGCCGGTTGTCGATCTCCGCCGCAATCCCTCTCTTCTCCATAAAGACAATCGACGTGCCGTGCCTGCACACGCTCGATACACGCCGGACAATCTGCTGGAGCTTGTCCATCCTGTCTGGAATCCCAAAATCCTGCCCAAAGCTGACCATCTTGCCAAGATCTGCATATTTATCTACATCGGGCTGCATCGCCGGAATAAAGTAATTTCCCTCGCGGTAGGTCAGAAGCTTCTCCCCCTCCTTATGTATGCTCCACACCAGCGCGCCCTCAAAGACCACGCACAGCCCCGACGCCTGCTCTGCCATGCTCCCGCACAGCACGCTTCCCTCGATCACGCGCTCTGGCAGCTTGACCCACAGTCCCGACTCTGTACCGGAAACTTCCATCAATTTGCGGACGGGCCGCATATTCTTTGTCTTGAACTTGATCAAATCCGATTTTCGCTCGCGCCGGAAATATACTGCACCGCCCAAATCCTGTGGAATCGACTTTTCACTGAAAAATATCCGCGTCCTGACTGCCCGCCCCTCATAAGGCATCGCAGAAATCTGTATAAAATTAATCTGGTCCGGCAGCTTATTCACACGAATGACCTCCTGCACATAGTTGTCCAAAAGCCACTTTCGCTCCAACAGCCTGCCAAAAAACAACTTTTCTCCTGAGCGTCTGCACAGCTCCTCAAGAAGTGCCATATCATAGAATTTCGGCACTAATTCTTCCAGAATAATCCGCGCAAGGATTGTATTGGCTTCACACGATGTCCCCCATGCCAAAACCCAGTACAGCCTCCTTCTGCTCTGGTCAGAACCTGCCCTGTGATCATCCGTCTCCGATACTTTTGCAAAGCAGTACCGCAGACCGTTCTTGCCGGCAAGCCCCTGCGCAAGCGCCGCATCCGCGTCCTCCACAACAGGAAAATGCGCATACTCGCCGTCTTTGTCCACGTCCGCTATTTCCTGAAACAGAAATAAAAACATCTGATAAGCAGGACTGCAATGCGTAAAATGACTGCGCATCAGATGGCGCAGCGCATTGTTCAAATATGTAGTTTCTGGTAATTGTTCAAATAGTTTGTCGTTGAGATGAAATGGTTTCATCGTGGTCGTCTCCTATGTTATGGAACATCATTTGCCATTGCGTTGCACACTCGAACTCGATCCCTTTACTCTGTTTGAAGTCCGGCAAGCTGTTCTACATCTTCTATTCTTAGCGCAGTATATTTTGCAATTTTATCAATTGGCAGTTCCCCTTCCTGTAACATTCTGATCGCTGTTTCTCTTTGATTCTGACTAATTCCTTGACTGATTCCTTGACTGATTCCTTGACTGATTCCTTGACTTAAAATAGTTCTTGCACTTGTCTCAATCAATGCTCCTCTCATCATATCACCTACGCCTTTCTGCACATTCTCATACTTTTGTGCAATCTTTTTTATCACATCGCCGGAGAGCTCTATGATGGTACGCTTGTCAAACGCCCCTATCACTCCCCGCTGTTCCAGTTCATCAAGCCGTTCTAATATTTTTTGGTACTCTGCCTTCAATTCTTCCAGTCTCTGCTCATTGTTATTATATACCGAAAAACAATTCTCATGTGAGAAAATGTAAAACGGGATTAACATTAGCAGTCGTTTTTCAAAGATATCGTCCAGCGAGTATTTCTGTACTTTCATAATCGGTATGTCATACTGCACTGTCCCGCCCGGAGTAACAATCACATATTTCATTTTATCTGGTGTTTTTTGGTAAGTCCTAAGATACAGTACCGCCGTATTGGGAAAGGTCACTGTCAGCGTTTCCTCCGTAACCTCGCCCTCGTCAAGCGCTATTTGCGCATCATATTCAAATAGCCTTATGGTGATTCTGCCATCGGGCAGGCTGCTTTCACACTCAATGTGATACTTTTTGGGTATTTTCCCGAACACTGTAAAATTTGTGTCCGTAATCCGTTCGTTGTCTGCTTCGTTCTGCTGATCTATAAAATGTTCGTTGGGAAAGAAGCGGATTTCTTCTTCCCCTGTATATGTTTCCCTGAAAATTTCGTTTATTATGGGGATAATCAGTTTACGGCAGTCATTTAATATTGTCCTGAATGCCCCGTCATATATATTTGCCATATCCTGTTTCCTTCCTTTTTGTGTCTTTATCATATCATTTTTTTGTCTTAGATTCAACAGCATTTAACGCTGTATCATTCTTCCAATAGTACAGTGTTGCCTAAATAATGAAAAACAGCGCCTGATATTTGTGCCAAAACAAGGGTAAACGGTGGATAGGTATTCGCGTTTTACCGTTTACCACAAAGCAAAGAGGAACTTTACGTTAGTAAAGTTCCTCTTGCATACTGCCTGATCACTCTTGTAGAATGATCTGTTGTGAAGCATTAAGCCTCAGGTGTTGTAGTATCATCTGGAGACTCTGGTACTTCAGGTGATTCCGGATCCGCTGGATCTGGTGTCTCACTCGGTACCTCCGGCTTAGTTGGTTCTGGTGTCTCACTTGATGTCTCTGTCTCGCTTGACGATTCTGTCTCGCTTTTGACCTTCTCTCTTCCTATTTATAATGCTATCCCAGCCTCTTTTTTGACAATTTTAGGGCTATCGGAAATAATATATTGATAAGTCCTTGGAAGTCTGATAGCCTGCAATAAATGCCAAAAACCAGGGAAATAACTCTGAATCATCAGTTTTTTCCCTGGTTTGCGGCTAGAATATTAAGTTTTATCTGAAGACCCTGCATAAAGTCTGTTTCTTCAGGGATTCATCTCTGACTGTTATACCAGCATTATAATCCGCGGATAATATTTAAGTAATCCTGTCTTTGATCTACTACAGCATATATGATTACCTTTTTATGCTGTTCATTTACTTTGTAAAAAACTAAATCCTTCTCAAGAATCAATATCTTGTATCCCTGCCTTCTTAATACCAAGTACCTTGGTTCCACTCCTAAATCCGGGTTATCAGCCAAGGCAAGAATCCCTTCTTCCAAATCATTTAATTTCTGCAATGCAATATTATTTCCAAATTTTTCTGCCACATATAAGATGATGCTCCTGACCTGTGAATCAGCCAAATCCGTTCGTATTATTTCGTACTTCAAATTGAATCCTCCTGCAGTATTTTTCTCAGGTCATTAAAAGTCTCACTGACAGGTGCAACTTTTCCGTTCTTCACGTCA
The DNA here is from genome assembly GCA_009774345.1 of Lachnospiraceae bacterium. GTDB lineage: Bacteria > Bacillota > Clostridia > Lachnospirales > Lachnospiraceae > COE1. Next base: position 8,457 of record VSNR01000177.1, read on the forward strand.
TTTTCTGCTTCGGCAAGCATCTCTAATAGTTCGATCCTGGCTTTCATCCGTTTATATTCCTCATAAGCCAGCGAAACTGTATCACCTCTTCCATTCACCGTAATAATTACTGCCTCATTATCCTCTCGGCACTGTTTTGATATTTCATTATAATGGTTTCTTAAATCTGCCGATGGTCTGATTGTTTCCTGTAATGCCAACATATATATACCTCCCTTTCATATCGTAGGCATATTATATCATTATTTGTCTATATC
>VSNR01000178.1 GCA_009774345.1 Lachnospiraceae bacterium
GAATATAAATGAGAAAGGGATCAATTATGAATCGTACATTTATAGAAGTACCAATATTCACAAAGAAATGGAAAGAATTGGGGTTCACTGATGAGAATTTACGGGACCTTGAAAATATATTATTGGCAAATCCCAAGTCTGGAGATGTAATCCAGGGTACTGGAGGCTTGCGGAAGATTAGAATACCTTTAAATAGTAAGGGAAAACGTGGTGGAGGAAGGGTAATATACGTAGATATTGAATTCAGGGAGACAATATACTAAAAATGAAAAAGATGATTTAACAGAAGAGGAAAAGAAAGCATTTAAGGCAGTCGTCAGTTCATTAAAGGAGGGGTAGCGATGGGAAGTTTTTTTGATGATACCATGCAGGGATTACTACAGGCTGTTGAAATTGAAAATGGGAATCTCCCTTTGGCCGAGAAGAGAGATATGCCAGCGTCTACATTTGTTGTTTATGACAGGGAGCAGCAGTTGATTGAACAGATGATAAATTTACGAAAAGAGCAGAATATAACGCAAAAGCAGCTCGCGGAAATTACTGGCAATAAGCAGCAGGCAATTTCCAGAATAGAAAAACAAGAAAATAGTCCATCTTTACAGACGTTCTGTAATATATTAAGTGCATTAGGATACGGGCTTGTGATTGAAAAGAAATAAATGAAGTTATTTTTATAATGGAGCATACAGGTACTGTGTATGCTCCATTTGGGGTAATATTGATTAATAGTATTCCCAAAAAAAATACGTCAGCTGCCATCAAGGCAATTAATTTCCGCGGGCTGCGGCGCCAATTTCTATATCTGGCTTGATTTCCTTTGCTCTCTCGTGCCATTTGCCAAGATGGCGGCCATCCCATGACCAATAGTCATTATCAACACAGGTGCGTACCGCTGCTGTAGCTTTGAGCAGTTCTTCTGAAGTCATAGAAGAATTGTCAAATTTCTCGTCCTTGAGTGTATTTCGGATACGGCAAATCAGAACCGTTTCGTCATGTTTACCTGTCGGAATTTCTTGATCTACCTCAAGTTCAAAACTAACAGGGCTGCTGCAAAGGATAGGCACGGTGAGCACTGCGCCCTTTTCCCATCTGACCGCTACATCCATCTTGTCATGATCTCTGCCATCTGCTGTTCCGAAGTAATCCGCTAAGGGCAGATTGTCTTCTACCACAAGATTTGCAGAAAAAACGCCATTTCTTCGAATATTTTCCAGTGTTCTCTTCCTTCCGCCAATGGCACAGATCACACCAAGCTGGTCAAACCAGCAATAGCTGAACCAGCAAAACAAGCCGAAATCCGGCGTGTCATCTTCATTCATACTGCCATAGACAAACAGTGTCTGAGGGCATAAGTCATTCGTTGCAGATACGGATATTTTTTTCATGTTACTCTTCCTCCTTCTCTAAATTCCTAAGTATACGTTGCAAATAGGATTCAAACTGCACAATTTCTGTTTCGGTGAAACCGCTGTAATAGATTTCGTTCATTTTCTGTGAGATTCCCGTGTAATCAGTCTGCAAAGATTTTGCCTTTTCGGTGAGCGCAATCAGTCTGTTGCGCCGGTCCCTGGGGTCTGGTTTCCTAACGATTAATCCAGTGTTTTCCATGCGGTCAAGCATCGCAGTCAGCGTCGTATTCGCAAGGCTTGTCTGTGAAGACAAACTGCTGATACTGATCTCATCATTCTGCCAGAGCACGTACAGAATCCGCCCCTGCGCTCCATTGAATGAATCAATCCCTGACGCCGCCAGCATACGGTCAAATATCCGCGTTCCCATCTGCTTGATACGGGAAATCAAAAAACCTCCTTGGGTCTCCAAAGACATTCCTCCTTTCTATATAGAATATTACTATATAGTAATAATTGTGTCAAGAACAAAAATCTCTTCCCCTTGCTTTTTTCCTGATCTGGGTTCATAATGTTTTGTGAAAATAGAGCAATTTATATTTCCCATATCAAATTTCAATCAGGAGGTACATAAAGACGTGAATCAAATAGAAAATAAAAGGAAGTTATTCTTATCAATATTGATCGCTGTAATCACTATGCTTGTCTATGCTGTTTTTGTCAACGTGTGCATCGCACCATTCATTCAAAGTAAATCCAGCTTTTTAACAGCAGGCATCGTACAAGCTGGTGCAAGATTGGTATTATCCGTAATTTTGTGGATCACGATAAATAAACTTTTTCACATCAAGATAAAAATAAAGAAAGCGGGTTTTCTAAAAGGATTTTTATGGTATGGACTCATTTTAATCATTGCCATTCTATTTCAATTTGTTGGCAATTACCAGCCGCCAGAAAAAACTTTTTTAGAAGCATTGCCTATGATTGTTTATTTTTTCATCATAACACTTGCAATTGGGATATATGAAGAATTGTTGTGCCGAGGTTTGTTGTTTCATTCGTTTCGGGATTATTTTGGAGATACCAACAAGGGAATCTATTTATCAGCCATTTTTTCATCGTTTGTCTTTGGCATGATGCATCTGATGAATCTGATATGGTCTCCTACTCTGATCCTGTCAACCACGTGTCAGGTAATATATGCATCATTCGTTGGCTTTCTTTTCTGTGTGATATACTATCGCTCTGAAAATTTAATTGCATGTATGCTGCTGCATGGCATATTTGATTTTACGGCTTATTTTTGGTTTTCCTTCTCCGAGAACCTGTTTCAAAAGACACTGGACTCTAATTCTGTAGATATCTCCATCGGAAATGGGGTTTTGTTAATATTATTATCATCAACTTTTGTTATATCAGGAATATTGCAGTTAAGGAACTGCCCAAAACAGATTTAAAGATGATTGGAAAGGTTTTGCTTTGCCCAGAGTGTTGTATGGAGGAAGCGTTATTTTATGGAAAAGACAAGTATCAAAGCAATTGTTGAAAACAGGTTTCGGGCACTTGGAGCAAGGCAATTGACATTATATCCGTCAGGTGTTTGCTGGACATTGAATGAAACATTTTTCAGAGTGGAGATACTGACAGACTTCTGGGTAATAGAGTGGACTGACAATCGTTCTTATGCTTTAAATAATTGCTTTGAAGATCTTGACCCAATGCCATATGATTTATCGGAGCTGGAAATAATCCAACAAGTGGATAAACTGTTGTTGTAGCAGGCAGCACAACATCCTCAATGCTGCGCTGCCGCCTTCATCTGCTTCTTTTTCTCATACATGCAGTCATCGGCTGTCTGATAGATCTTGTCTATATCGTTGTCCTGCTGGCTTGCAGATGCATAGCCATAGGCGATTGACAGATTGAGTCCGTTTTCTGCAAGATTTTTCTGTGCGATGTTTTGTTCGAACTGCTCCATCAGCGCAGACAGTCTCTTTTCATCGGTGGTTCTCAACACGGCAACAAACTCATCGCCGCCTGTACGCGCAACCATTCCATCCTGTTCAAAAGTCTGTGCGATCACACTGGCAGCGCTGCGAATCAGCACGTCGCCCTTTGCGTGCCCACAGGTATCATTCACTGTCTTTAGATTGTTGACATCAAGACATACGATTGTGTAGTCTGCGGTCTGTTCGTCCCGCATTTTATTGAGGCGCTCCATACAGTACCTGCGGTTGTGAAGCTGTGTGAGTTCGTCTGTGTAAGCACTTTTGATCAGGAAATCGCGCTCTTTTTGCTCCATCATTTTCTGTGTCATTTCTATATAGAATGAGATAAAGAGAATGCAGATAAATATCATAATGCCGCTGGAAGATACCCCACGGATATTAAACGCATCCATGCCAAGATAGCGGCCGCTGTTATAGCCGATGAGGTCATATGCAACACATCCAATCACAACCAGCATTCCCAGAACAGACAGCTGGTTTTCCAGTCTCGAAAACTTTAGATTCAGGAGGAGTACCAACAGGAAAAACAGCAGTCCCACAAACAAGACCGCCTGCATGTATTTGAGCATTCCTGTCAGATGCACGATATTGAGCGTGTGAAGCGTCATCACAGCAAAGACGGCTGCAAGTTCTACTGCGAGAAATACACGGTAAGCAATGGTCAGCGGCCTGAGCCTGAGATTGGCAACCTCTTCACGTATGTATATGGTCAGCGGAACCGGTGCCAGATAGAGCGCCAGATAATTGATCAGTGAAATGGAATAGAGCGGCACGGCAAAAATAAGCATGACATTGTAGTAGCTCAGTGTCCACAATCCCATACAAATCGAAAAGAGAGAGATACAAAACAAGCGGATATATTTGGTCGAAAAAAGTAGCGCAAATACCGTAATTGCGAAGACTATCAACCCAAAAAGCATCAGAAAACAGCCACTGAACAATGGCAGTCTGTTCTCTGTCACCAGCACGCGGAAGGCATCTTTCCACTCGTAGAGTCTCATGGAATCGAGTTTGGTAAACACTTTATCCTCCGCTACTGTCATTTGGATGCGCAGCGTCTTTCCCTGATAGGTATTCGGAAAATTGACAAACTGATATCCGCTGCCAAGTGTTTTCCCTGCTGCCAGCCTGTCCGTGCCGTATTCATACACAAGTTCGTCGTCAATATACATGCTGACGGCACTGTGCCGGACATACAGACGCAGCGCACCCTCGACAAGCCCCCAGTCTGCCGGGAGTGTCCGCTGCATAGTAATTTCATCGCCCTTGCTGACAGCAGGAAACTGAAGTGCTGTCAGCAGGACATTCTGCCATGTTTTTTCGTTAACCGTTACATCCCAGCCATCATCTAATCCGACATAGCCCGAGATTGCAGAATACTCTTTGGTGAGCAGTCCATCCAGTCTTGGCATCCATGTAAGGATACTGATCAAAGCAAAAAGAATCCAGATAAACTTTAGCTTTTTCATACGCCTATATCCCCTTTTATTTATCATAACATTGGTGTATCGTGTTGTCAAATAAAGGGATGTCTGCAAGTTTGTTAATTCCGAATCAACACCCGCTCCGCGCTGGTGCACGCCTTGATGTCTTTTTCAGTCTTTTTGTATAAATCCCCAAACTTCTTAGGGCAGGTAATAATCAGCTCTGGAATTGCATCTTTCATGGAGAGCTGCCGCTCTGTCTTATCTCGGCGCACCGCAGCAATCACGCTCTTTAAGTGCTCGCCAAAGTCAAGATAGAGCTGCTTTGTCTCTCCTGTCTCCCACTGGGTCAGATGCAGTGAGATTTCCGACTCGTAGTTTCTGTAAAATTCCTGATAAATGTACTCTGTCACATAGGGCGTATAAACCGCATACAGCTTCAAGATGCCAAGCAGGCTGTAATATAATGCAATCTGACCAGAGTGCTGCTGCTTCTCACCATGTTTTTCAGGCTGGTATAGTCTCTCCTTTGCAATCTCGATATAATAGTCGCAGAAATCTTTCCAGAACAGGGTGTCAATCTCATGCCTTGCCTGCCCAATCTCATACTCGTACAGAAGCGCTGCCGCCTTTTTCGTCGTCTCGTTTACGCGCTGCAAAATCCACTGGTCTACAGGCAGCAGGTCCGATTCGTCATAAACCTCTGGCTTCTGGAAGCCTTCAAGCTGCAAAATGGCAAACTTTGCGGCATTATATAATTTCTGAATAAAGCGCTTGGACAGCTTGAGTTCATCCTCACTGAAAAAAGTGTCTGTCCCGAGCCTGCTGTTTGCCGCCCAGTAGCGCACTGCGTCGGCAGAGTGCGTCTCGATCAGCGCCATTGGGGCATCTGCGCCATTCCCTTTGGACTTGCTGATCTTCTCACCGGGTTTTGCCAGCACGAAACCGCTGATCATGATGTCTTTCCACGGGATTTTGCCAGTGTGATACAGGCTTTTTACAATCGAATAAAAAGCCCATGTCCTGATAATCTCATGCGCCTGACTGCGCATCCCCATCGGTATCAGCTTGTCAGTACAATCGTCCTCCTCGCCATATCTGGCGTTGATGAGCGTTGTGACCGAGGAGGTCGCCCATGTGTCAAATACAGCCTCCTCTGGCATAAACGCCGTGCAGCCGCAGGCACACGGATGAAGCGGTTTGGTCTCGAGTGGATTGACTGGAAGCTGCTCCGGCTCTGCAAAGACAGGCTGCTTGCAGTTCTGACAGTACCACACGGGGAAAGGAACGCCAAAATAACGCTGTCTGGAAATACACCAGTCCCATTTCAAATTTTCTACCCATGTCTGGTAGCGCTTCTTCATATGGGCAGGATGCCACTGGATTTCATCCGCTGCCGCAAGATATGCCTCCCTGTCGGTCAAAACGTCAATATACCACTGTCTTGAGGGCAGAAATTCCACTTCTGTTCCACAGCGCTCATGGATTCCAACCATATGCTGTATCGTCTCCTGTCTGACAAGCAGGGACTGTTCCCGCAGGCAGTCAATAATATGCTGCCTAGCTTTTCTTATGGTCATGCCGCCAATATAGGCTACCGTTTCATCAATCGTTCCATTTGGCAGAATGATTTTCTTATATGGAAGATGATGCTTCTGGCACCAGTCAATGTCTGCCGTATCGCCAAAAGTAGCGCACATTACCGCCCCGGTTCCCTTTTCCATCGAAACCGTCTCGTCCGCCAAAATGGGAATCTCAAAGTCATATAGCGGCACGGCTGCTTTCCTGCCAATATAATTCTGATACCGCTCATCCTCTGGATGCACAAAGATACACACACAGCCTGCAAGAAGCTCTGGTCTGGTCGTCGCGATCAAAAGCGCTCCAATGGGTGTCGCAAAGTTCAGGTAGTTGAAGGTGGTCTCACACTCCTTTGTCTCTAACTCCGCCTGCGCGATGGAGGTTTGACATTCCGTACACCATAACACAGGCGATTCTTTCATGTAAGCCTTTTTGTTTTTGGCAAGCTCAAGAAACGATTTCTGTGATATTTTCTGCGACAATTCTGAGATGGTCTGATACTGTAAATTCCAGTCCACACTAAAGCCCAGCCGTTTCCACAGCGTTTTAAATTCCTCCTCGTATTTAGTGATGGTTTGCAGACATTTTCTGCGAAATTCGCTGCGCGGCAGGGTATTGGCACGAATGCCCTCATCCCGCTCCACCAAGCGCTCTGTGGGCAGACCGTTATCGTCAAAGCCAAAGGGATAAAAGACATTGTATCCCTGCATCCGGCGAAACCGCGCGATCATCTCCGCCTGCGTGTAGGAAAAGACATGTCCGATGTGCAGTCTGCCGCTGACGGTCGGCGGCGGGGTGTCAATGGAAAAGGTCTTGCGCGTGCTGTCACTGTGGTATCTGTAAATCTCCTGCGCTGCCCAGAAGTTTTCCAGACGGGTTTCTGTCTTGTGAAAATCATACTTTTTGTCTAACATCAATGTTCCTCCTTATTTAGATAACAAAACAGACAAAAAACCACCCTAAACATCACACGATGCTTAGGGCGGGCTGACATGTCCGTGGTACCACCTAAATTCAGAAAAACTTCTGCACTCTGTACGATGCGGGAATGCCACTCATGGCTTCCGATACCGCTTCCCCTGATAACGGTGGGAATCTCCGTTGGAGTCTACTGGGAGCATTTCAAATCTCTGTTCAATCCAAAGCTCAAAGGCTACTTCCATACACCCTTCACGAAAGTTTTCACCAGCCACTTTCTCTCTGTTCATCTGGAATGCATGTACTCCTCCTCGTCGATGCTTTTTGTCTGTAGTTGTTTCTATGCATTATAGCACATTATTGGGGTTTGTCAATGGGGAGGTTGAAAAAAACTAAATGTTTTCTCATATCCGACGTTCGTCTTTTTGTATATCGTTTTCCTGATTTTATTGTCTCAAAAAAGTATGAATCAATATCCTCATCTGAGCAGGTATGAACAATGATTCCACTAATGATAGTAGCACCATCTTTCCTGACATCATCTAATACCACCCATTGTTCGGGGTATTTTTTTACAATCTCTTCCCATGTCATCCGCTCTGCCATTCAACCATTCCTTTCAATTTTTAACATTCTGATTTTAACTTCGATGACTTTCCGCATATTCCATAAATTCCGGCGTTTTGGACCAGTATTTCGCGCCCCAGTTCTCAAAATTCCACTCCTCCATATAGTCATTGCACTCATAATCTACATAATACAACTTACTGGCATCTTCTTTTTGCAGGATAAAATTCGTGGGAAAATAATCAATGTTGGTGTTCGCAGGGTATAGCGCTTCGCACATTTTTTTCACCTGATCAATACAGTCTGCGGGGAGTGTGTCATCCAGAACCATCTCATATACAGTTTTTCCGTCGATATATTCCTTGACCAGACGCTCGTTGCTGACATCGGCATCGATCAGTCTGGGCATTGGGATTCCGATTTTGTGCAGCCGGTCATAGTCGCACAGCTCCGCCTGCATCTTATCCCCAAACTGATAATAATCACAGGGCTCATGATGAATCTGTTTCACGACGACAGTCTGTTCTCCATCGTCTGCCAGATAGGAATAGCCGCCTTTTCCTTTGCCGAGCAGTTTGAGGATTTTATATTTTTTACCGTTTACTTCGAGTTGTTCCATATGTATGTACTCCTTTTTATGCAATTTGGATGAGAAGTGTTTGCTTTATTTTAGTATACAACATTTTTGTTTTTATGGGGAGAGTTTTTGGGGAGAGTTTTTGTGTAGAACTTGAATTATCTGTCGTGAAATGATACGATAAAGATAGAAAATTAGATAATAGGAACAAAACCTAATAAAACAAAATTGGTGGTGTTAATATAAAGT
>VSNR01000179.1 GCA_009774345.1 Lachnospiraceae bacterium
ATTTTGATTATCTGATAAAATGGGAAAGTAAAGATTTATGAAAAATATCACTTAGGAGGAACATTTTACATGGCAGTAATCAGACCATTTCGCGCGTACAGACCAAAAAAAGGCTTGGAGGATAAGATCGCAGCGCTTCCATACGATGTTTACAATCGGGAAGAAGCATGTGCGGCGGTGAAAGATAATCCGCTCTCGTTTCTGAATATTGACCGGGCAGAGACACAGTTTGACAGCAGTGTTGACACATACGCAGATGAGGTATATCAGAAGGCACATGACATGCTCTGGGACTGGATACAGAAAGGAACTTTGATTCAGGAGGATAAACCAGTTTACTATATCTATGAACTTACGATGAATGGGCGTGTTCAGACTGGTATTGTAGCATGTGCGAGTGTCGATGACTATCAGAACCAGGTGATTAAAAAACATGAAAATACACGTGCAGACAAGGAACTTGACCGTATTCGTCATGTGGCTTCCTGTGAGGCGCAGACAGGGCCTATTTTTCTTGCCTACAGGGCAGACGCTACAGTGAAAACAGTGATAACAAAGATAAAAAAACAGCCCGCACTCTATGATTTTACATCGGAGGATGGCATCATACACAGAGTGTGGTGTATTGATACAGATGCGGAAATTGATGCGCTTCAACAGGCATTTGAAAAGATCTCTCAAATTTATATTGCAGACGGGCACCATCGCTGTGCATCTGCTGTCAAAGTAGGTTTAGCCAGGAGAGAGGCACATCCAGATTATACAGGAGAGGAAGAGTTTAACTATTTTCTTTCTGTCTTGTTTGCAGACGAAGAATTGATGATTATGGATTATAATCGAGTGGTGAAAGATTTAAACGGACTCTCAGCGGCAGCGTTTGTGGAAGCTGTCAGCAAGATCTACACAATTATTTCTACAGGCACAGAATGCCAGAAGCCCGCACATAAGGGACAGATCTCTATGCTGCTGGAGAATACCTGGTATCTGATGGAGGTAAAGCCTGCCTATCAGAGTAATGATCCTGTGGAGGGACTTGATGTGGCTGTGCTGCAAAATCATGTGCTGGCTCCGCTCCTTGGGATTCAAGATCCAAAAACAGATCATCGCATTGATTTTGTGGGTGGCATCAGAGGGATTCAAGAACTTGAGAGACGGGTACAAACCGATTGCGTGGCGGCGTTTGCTATGTACCCGACTTCAATCCATGAGCTTTTTGGTGTCGCTGACGCAAATATGCTAATGCCGCCAAAATCTACATGGTTTGAGCCAAAGCTGCGCAGCGGGCTGTTTATCCATACAATCAACAGCTAATTTCTGGTATGTCCTTAAAGGATATACCATATACTATACGAATGGATGTGTGAAATATGTTTTTGACAGAGATGGAATTAGATCTTGAACAGATAACTGAAAATTTGAATGCGTTTGAGAAATTTCTCGATACACTGCCAGAGAAAGCACTTGGATTAGGGGTCAGGGTACTGTTTGCGGCAATTTTGTTTTTGGTGGGCTCCAAGTTAATCAAACTGATACGGAGAATAACCAAACGGTCACTTCAGCGGGCAAGTGTAGAGACCGGCGTTATCCAATTTCTTGACGGATTGATTAAAGCATCATTATACGGAATTTTGGTATTGATGATTGCTGGAAATTTTGGCTTTGATGCGACGAGCGTGGTCGCTCTTGTCGGTTCTGCCGGTGTGACAATTGGTCTTGCGCTTCAGGGGTGTCTTAGCAATCTTGCCGGCGGTGTGTTGATTCTTTTGCTCAAACCGTTTCGCGTGGGTGATTTTATCACAGAGTCTGGTCAGGGAACAGAAGGGACTGTCAAGGAGATTGGTATTATCTACACAAAACTCATGACGACAGATGGCAAAATAGTCGTGCTGCCAAATGGCAGTCTGGCAAACAGCTCTATAACAAATGCAACGGATACGCCAATTCGGCGTGTGGATCTTGTGGTTGGCATTTCTTATGATGCCGATATCAAGACCGCTAAAGAAGTGCTTCAGACAGTGATGCGTGATGATATGGATATACTTCACAATGAGCCAGAGATTGTGTATGTCAATGCCCTTGCAGACAGTGCAGTGGAGCTTGGCATGCGTTGTTTCTGTGAGAATCCCAAATACTGGGATGTCCGCTGGCGTCTGTTGGAAAATGTAAAAAATGCACTGGATAATGCTAAGATTGAGATCCCATATCAACAGGTATCTTTACATATGGAGTCAGTGACTGAACCAGAATCAGTGATGCTAAAAAGAATTGACAAAAAATAATGAAAAATATTGAAATTGCCCTTTACAAAAGATCATTTATCATGTATAATATTTTTCGTGGTTGTGATTTTCAGACCAGGCTTCCATAGCGCAGTTGGTAGCGCAACTGATTCGTAATCAGTAGGTCGAGGGTTCGAGTCCCTTTGGAAGCTTTTTATTTAGAGATTCTTAGAGAGACGTGACGTAGTATCGCGTCTTTTTTATGCACACGGGCACCCAAAGGAGGAAACAAGTATGAAGCTATTATTTGGGACAGGCAATCCGGCCAAACTGTCTGCTATGAGAAATCGTCTGAGAACACTTGATAGAAAATATGATATCGAACTCATAGGATTAAAAGATTTGAAGATGGAAATTCCATCAGTGACAGAAAACGGAAAGACTCCTTTGGAGAATGCCCATCAGAAAGCAGCAGCGTATTATGAGGCATTTCATATACCAGTTTTTTCGTGTGATTCAGGGCTGTATTTTGACAATGTTCCAGAATATGACCAGCCTGGCGTTCATGTGCGGACGATCAACGGAAAGAGTCTGACGGACGATGAAATGATTGCACATTATGCAGGTCTTGCACAGAAGTATAAGAATCTGACAGCCAGATATAAAAATGCGATTTGCTTTGTCTATGATAATAAGCATTTCTATGAAGCAATGGATCCATCTATGGAGAGTGAACCATTTGTGATCACCAGTACGCCACATTCTTCTATACGAAAAAAAGGATTTCCAATTGACAGTCTTTCGATTGATATGAAGACAGGTAAATACTTTTATGATTTACCGGAACAGAAATTAGAACAAGTGGCTGTAGAAGATGGTTTTTTGCAATTTTTTGAAAGGGTTCTAAAACAAATGTTTTGAATATAAAGAATCTACATAACAAGGAGAACGAAGATGGGAACGAATATTTTAAATTTACTTGACAACAGGAACGTTGAGATCGTGGCGGAAAATGAACAGGCAGGGGTAACGATTATCAAGATGCTCAGAGATTTGTCATTGAACAAAGGGGAGGCACTGACAGAGTATTTTGCTTCAAAAATGAATGTCTGTAAACGGCAGGTCATCATTAGTCTCAACAATAATAGATGGACTGTGAGTGCAGGAGCGATGCAGGTAATGGTTGGAAATGTGTCTGTAGAAACTGGCGTTAAAAGCGCAGGCGATCTTATGAGGAAAGCTTTTGGTGGCGCCGTGACAGGGGAACGTGGCATAAAGCCAGAGTATACAGGTGATGGGGTGCTGATACTGGAACCTACATATAAGCATATTATTATTGAGGATATCCGCGAATGGGGCGGAGCGATGGTGATGAATGACGGATATTATTATGCAAGTGTAGGACTTGAGCTGAAAACGACTCCGATCAATTCTGTGAGTGGTGCATTGCTGGGAGGTGAGGGATTGTTTAATCTTGGCGTTCACGGCAATGGAATCTGTTTGCTGGAATCGCCATGTCCCAGAGAAGAACTTGTGACGATCGAGCTGGATAATGACGTTCTGAAAATTGACGGAAATTATGCAGTATGCTGGTCGCCAAGTCTGAATTTTACAGTGGAGAGAACAACGAAAACCCTTGTAGGTTCCGCAGCGTCAGGAGAAGGTCTTGTCAATGTCTACAGAGGTACTGGCAGAGTAATGATGGCATTAGTCTGATGATATACACCGCCTTAGCGGCATATTTCCTCTGTATGGGGCTGCGCATAAAAAGGTCTATAGGCAAATGATACTGTTTGCCTATAGACCTTTTTAAAAGAATTTAATCGTTTATATGTCGAATCCCATCGAGTGCTCCGTTAAATAGATCTGTGACTTCCTTCACCGGATAATCATTGTTTTCCAATGTTTTTTCCATAATCTTTAACAGTTGTTCCTGTAAGCGTGCTTTATGAGAGACGGCGTCCACAGATACAGGTGCTTTCAGGTCATCATACATTTTATTATAAAAGCCTAGTAATTGTTGATTTGTGGTTTCCCTTGATTTTACAACATCGCTTATTGCAGTTGCTTTTTGTCCGCAGAAAGGATCACTCTCAAGATGCTGTAATTCCGAAAGGGCTTGATTCAAATACGCTGTCTGGTTTGCAATCTGCTCAATCTGTGATAAACAATAAGCGATAGAATACTTGTCTTCTGCCATAGGATCTTCAGCAGGGGTCTTATTTGGAATAGTTTCATCTGTATTTTGTTGTGTTATGATTGTCTCATCAATGGTATTTTGCTGCGATAACTGTTCAAATGTGTTATTTTCAATTGTCTGTTCTGACATTATATTATCCTCCAAATATTGATTCGGCGGACACGCAAGGCATAGCATAGTCTGCGATAGAAAGCGTGCCCTGCCTTGTTTAACAAGCCCCTTAGCTCTTTTGAGATAAGTGGTCCCATGTTTTTTTCCCTGTGCATCTACTACAATAATGTTTTTTGTCATGGGTGTCTTCCCCCTTGGTTCGATTGATAATAAAGCTTGATATAGAAGAAGGTCTGTCGTTTTTTGTTATGGGTGTCTTCCCCGGCCTCTCTGATGTTCAGTATAATATACTTTCATGAGAATTACAATCACATTTTCTCTGTTTTTTCAATTGTTTGAATTTTTTTTATATAAGATGTTGACAAATGATATACTGTGTAGTACGATATACCAAGTAAAACGTAGTAAATCATTAAGAAAGGGTTCATAAGGAGGGAGCATATGAATATTGAAGACTGGAAATCACAGATAAAAAGAGGAACTTTGGAATTTAGCATCTTATTAATGATTTCCAAGAGATCTTATTATGGTTATGAGATAATCAGTGAACTAAATAAGTGGCAGATTCTGGCAGCAAAAGAAAGCACCATCTATCCACTGCTTAGGCGGCTTCTAAAAGAAGGATATTTGTCCTCTTATTGGCAGGAAACGACGGAAGGACTGCCGCCTAGAAAGTATTATTCTATTACGGATACAGGCAGAACCTATCTGGATGCGATGTCTGTAGAGTGGGAGAACTTATTGACAGCGATGGATGGGCTTCGAGACGGATAAAAGGAATTATTAGGATGAAATCAGGATGGAGATCGTAACAAACGGAGGGAAATATGGAAACTAATTTATTGAATTATCTGGAAAAAATTGACAAGTATTTAAAACCAATAGGCGCCGCAGAGCGGGCAGATATTATTAACGAAATAAAAAGCGAAATGCAGGAACTGGAAGCAAAGGATAAACTTTCATCGGAGCAGATTATAGAGAGGCTGGGAAATCCAAAAGAACTTGCAGGAGCATATTTAGGACAGTCTATTACTAAGAATGACAGCTTTAATTTAAGAAAATTGTGCACAATCATCATTTTTTATAGTCTGGCAGGGCTGGGAAGTGTTTTTGTTCTGCCGTTTACGAGTATTGTAGGCGTTACGTTTATGATTTGCGGGGTAATCGTACCAATCTGCGGTGCGGTCAAATTGCTGGGCGCAATAGTTGGGATAGATACCCCCTATATCATGTTTCAGTTTGGAACTTATACAGCATCGCCAGTCATGGCGTTTCTGCTTTCTATTTTATTTGGCATTCTGTTTATTCTGGCTGGAAAATTCTTCTGGAAATTGACCATTCAGTACATCCAAATGATCAGCAGCAGAAAGAAAAAAATATAATGATAGTATTGGATTTAGGGGCATTCAGTCAGTATGAAATGCTCCTTTTTTGTAACAGTTCAGTCCAGAACTTTGCACTAGCTGCAAAGTTCGTGAAACAGCGTAGTAACTGAGATGCATCAAGCCAACCGCGAAGCGGTTTTTGCATGGCTTGATGCCTGTAACAGGAAGCCGAAGGCTGAATTGTTGCCCTTTTTTATATGATCATAATAGAATGCCTTGAAATAGTACCAAGTATTTGATAGAATAACATATAGACAATCACCGCCGATTGCTTTTCGGTAAAAATAAGTATTGCTTTTCTTTAATATGGGCGTTAAAATAGTTAGAGGTAAGATGAATGATTTTTCAGAAAAAAGATAAAATGCACGATACATAGAAATATATGAACAAGATGACATGAAAGGACAGGCTGTAAGCTGAAAAATGAAACATCTTAGAAAATATTCCATAAAAAAACATTCCATAAAACAGGAAATTGCACTGATTTTTATTACGGTGATGGCGGGGACGATCATTCTCTGCTGGGTGATCAACAATAGTTTTCTGGAGAAATTTTATATCCAGAATAAGAAAAATGCCATAAAAGATGCGTATTTCAGAATGAATGAGGTTCTGGCAAACGGGGATATAACCTCGGAGGAATATGACCTTGAACTGCGCAAAACCTGTGATATGTACAATATTGGACTGCTGGTGATAGATGCCGCATCCAATACTGTGAAATCCAACACGAGGGACGCAGATAAGCTAATGCGCAGACTCTATGATAATTTCTTCAAACCGGGAAGTGATATGAATTATCTGGATGTGGGAAACAATTATTATATGGCAACGGTGATGGACAAGTCTACATATACAGAGTATCTGGAAATGTGGGGTGTTCTGAATAATGGCAATCTTTTTCTCATACGTTCCCCTATCGAGAGTATACGCGACAGTGTGAAGCTGTCCAACCGTTTTTTGGCGTATGTGGGATTTATAGCGACGGTCATCAGCGCAGTGCTGATCTGGTTTGTGACGACCAGAATCACAAGACCGATTATGGAGTTAAAAAACATTTCCGAGCAGATGACGAAGCTTAATTTTGAGACGAAGTATGAGAGCCGGGGACAAAATGAGATAGATCTGCTTGGCAGGCATATCAATGAACTTTCAAGTACCCTGGAAAGGACAATTTCGGAATTAAAAACTGCAAACAATGAACTACAGCGGGATATAGAGAAAAAAGAACAGATTGATGAGATGCGCAAAGAATTTTTGTCAAACGTTTCCCATGAATTAAAAACTCCCATAGCACTAATACAGGGATATGCAGAGGGGCTTATGGAAGGCATCAATGATGATGATATAGAAAGCAGAAATTTTTATTGTGAAGTGATTATAGATGAAGCAGGGAAAATGAATACGATGGTCAAAAAGCTGCTTGATCTAAACCAGTTGGAATTTGGCAATGATGTTGTCACGATGGAGCGTTTTGACATTACGGCGCTCATTCGCAATTTTATCGCATCAGCGGAGATTCTGATTAGTCAGAATGAAGTGAAGGTAAGACTCGATGAAGCAGAGCCGATCTATGTATGGGCAGATGAATTTAAGACAGAAGAAATCATACGCAATTTTTTCAGCAATGCGATGAATCATGTGTCCGGTGACAGAGTGATCGAGATAAAATATCAATTGATTGAACAGGAAAATGCCAATAAAGTACGGATCCGCGTATTCAATACCGGAGAGCCAATACCAGAGGAGTCTCTCACGCACATATGGGAGAAATTCTATAAGGTAGATAAGGCGCGGACACGGGAATACGGCGGCAGCGGCGTAGGATTATCCATCGTAAAAGCGATCATGGAATCCATGAACCAGCGTTACGGTGTTATCAATTATACCAATGGTGTAGAGTTCTGGTTTGAACTTGAAACCAAATAAATATGGAGGTGTTGATTTGAAAAAGGGAAAGGTTTTAGGGCTTTTTGCCATGTCTGCAATGCTGCTGACCGGCTGCATAGATGCCATGCCAGAGCTCACGGCGGAGCAGTCGGACATCATTACAGAATATGCGGCAGGGGTGCTGCTAAAATATTCATCCAATTACAATTATAAAATTGCGGATGAGGAGGAAGTGCTTGCAGCGATGGCAGCCCGGCAGGAAGCTGCCGAACCTGAGACAGCAGCAGAGACTGAGCCCGAAACGGACATTGTACAGGCGGAGGGGGAAGCAAATCAAAATACATCTCCAACAGAAGCAGAGACAGAGACGGAAGCAGAACAGGTACAGTTTGTGACAGATCTTGATTTTGCGGCAGAGCTGGGAATTGATGATCTGATTATCCGCTATCAGTCGTTTGAGATCTGTAGTGCGTATCCCGGGGACAACACAGGATTTAGCGTAGATGCCGCACAGGGCAAGAAACTTCTGGTCATGCATTTTGATATGGAAGGTCTGCCGGAGGAGGATGTTGACTGCAATCTGTTTGATTATGAAATCAAGATGCGCGTCAATATCAATGATACAGGGTCCACATCTGTATTGAGTACGCTGATTCCCAATGATCTTGGTACCTATATGGATATCGTACCGGCAGGAGAAATCGTGGATGTCGTGGCAGTGGCAGAGATTGATGACATGACAGCAGAAGAGATTCAGACATTGACACTGCACGCCGCTTCAAACAGCCAGTCTTGCACTGTAAAGTTAAAATAACGTTACGGTTCACTTCGTGCCAGTAAATGTATTTT
>VSNR01000018.1 GCA_009774345.1 Lachnospiraceae bacterium
GCGATTTTCAAAGCGTTTAATATGAAAGTCCCGGTCCCCTCCTCGTTATAATTCAATGCGGAATTTAGGTTATAAAAAACAATTGTCAAGTGGGTTAAAACGTGATAGACTTATGTCGATATAAAGTTATATAATTGAAAAATATGATATTTTCGTTGTCGTAGATTACAGAAATCTGCGATAAAATTCTGTTAGAAATGGTCAAAATTCAAATAGGTTTACGTCAGCTTTCGCTGATCTTTTTTATTTTAGGCACATGGATCTGCACATAAAAAGCTGTAGGAAAATGATATCTGCTTGTCCACAGTACATTGAACAACTGTTACATTTTCCTACAGCTTTTTTTGATCTCATCATATGAACGCATATTTTTTAGACAACCGCCTCCACGATCGTTTTGTCTCCAAGTGTAAGAACTTTTACACCTGTTTCTTTTTTCTTGTTAAAATTATAACTGAGCAGATACCCTTTGTTCTGGCGGAAGTAATCAAGATACGCCGCAAGCTGCTGCTCGCCCCGCCTGTTGTACTCATCGCCGTACCAGATTTTCAACTCCACGATAAACTGCTCGCCTGCGTAATCGACAATCACATCGGTGCGCTTAGCATCCCTTGTCTGCGCCTCGATATAATAATTGCCAACACCATTGATGATGGGCTTTAGATATAGCAGGAAAAACTTGCGTCCATAGGCTTCCACAAACTTTTCATCATTACTGCTGTAAATCTCTGTAAAATATTCCACAAATTTTTCAAGCACCCGATCCATATCCAGCCTGCCATCTGAGACGAATTGATTTTTATCCTGCTTGGCTTTTTTGCTTATGATACTCGCAAGCTCTTCTTCTGACAGAAAAAGATTGTACAACCGCATCTCAAAGATTCGGTTTGCCATGCGGACGCTGCCGTGATCGTTGACCGTATATCCAAACATACAGGCAAGATCTATCATTTTATTATCTGGATTATATGCAACCTGCTCGCCAAGAAACAGCATGGCATGCAGCATATTTTTCAAATCTGGATACTCGCTGATATGACGCACCATACTGCCAAACAAGGGGATATTTTTATTTAACAGCAGTTTGACAGCCTCTATAATCCCCTCTCTCGTCCATGCATCTGTGATTTCTTCATCAAGATCTTTACAGATCGCAGATACCAAATATGGATAACCTGACGTGTACCCATAAATATCCTGTGCGACAGCCGTCAAATCCATCCCCGTATGATGTTCTGCCTCATACTCCTCGAGCATGGCTCTGATCTGTTCTACGGAGAAGCTCATCTCTATCTTGAAGTCAGCAGCGATATTCCATGGGCTGTTGTATTGATGTGCTTCATCTGGACGTATTTTTAATTTCAGATTTTTGATATCATAAATACCAGCAAGAATTACGGACTGGAAGGTAGCTCTGTTTTTCCTGTTGAGATAATATCCTCTTAGCTGAGCGAGAAATTCAATAAACACTTCATTATTGGATGCACTGTCCACCTCATCAATCATTAACACAAACGGCTTCTTTGACTTCTCACACATCCGGCTGATTCTGTCAAAGAGCATATCCAGTGAAATAGTTTCCAAATTTTTTAAGGAAAGCAACGCATTCAGTGAATCCAGATCAATTACAGTTTCCAAAGCTTCTTTCCTTGAAAGCAGATCTTTCATATATTCAATAAATTTAGCACAAAACATCTGTTCATTTGCAAAGTTCGCAGCGCTCATTAGCTGAAAGTCCATATCAATCACAATATAACGATCTTTCAGATACCTCGCCAATGCCCTGAGTGTTGTCGTCTTTCCATACTGTCTGCCCCTGTTGATGACAAAGTATTTTCCGCTGTCTACATAGCGCGTTTTGATCTCTTCAAGCCGTTCATCCAGCCGAACCATGTAGTGATCCTCTGGCTCACATTGACCCTCTGTATTAAAATATCTCTGCATCCTACTTCCTCCCATCATGCAGCATCTTTTTTCTGCCTCATCGAATGAGAAACGATCTTTTAGACAACCGCCTCCACGATCGTTTTATCTCCAAAAGTAAGAACGTTAAAATTAAAACTGAGCAGATACCCCTTCTTTTGATGAAAATAATCAAGATACGCCATTAGTTGCCGCTCTCCTCTTTCATTGTATTCATTTCCACGATAAACTGCTCTCCAAGATAATCCACAACCAATGAAATATTTTCCTCTGTCAACATAGCGTTTTCGGATCTGCTCCAGTCTGCTGTCAAGTCGTATCATATAATGAATATCTGGTTTGCACTCTGTCAGCATGCCAAACATAACGCCAAGATTAATCGCCGGACTTGTCTTTGCAAAAGAGATTTTTTTCCTTCAAATAAAACAATTGAACTTCTATACGCCTTTCACATACCGCGCCCAACAGACTGCCCCATCATTTACTCTCTTTATTCTTCTTCGCCTTCTTCGCCTTGCCAAGATCATACTTCATCTCATACGCCTCATAGATCTCGCGGTACATCACATTGTTCATCTCGCGGATGCTCTTCTGGTACTCATGTGTATCAAAATCTTCCGCTTCCGATTCGAGCAGTGCCACTGCGACATTGGAACAATGCGCGCCAATCCGCTCAAAATCTGTCAAAATATTATTGAAGGCAAAGCCCTGTTTTAACTCACATTTGCCGTTTCTAAGTCTCGTGATATGCCTTGACTTGAGCTCGTTGCACAGCACATTGATCAGCTCCCGCAGCGGCTCCACATGAATTGCCAGATCTACATCATCCTCCGAGAAGGCATTCACCGTAATCTCAAGGATCTCTCTCACCGCGCCCCCAAGCACAGACAGCTCATAAGTCGCCTCATCGGAGAAGGCGATCTTCTTTTCATAGAGCTCATTGGCTGACTTTGACAGATTCACCGCATGGTCGCCAAGACGCTCAAAGTCGCTGATCGTGTGCAGGAAAATAGATACCTGTTTTGACTGGCTCTCCGTCATGTCACGCCCTGTCAGCTGCATCAGATACGTGCCCAGCTTGTCCTCATACTTGTCGATCAGGTTCTCCTTCTCCTGAACCTTGTTGTAGCGTTCCTCTGTATAATTGTCAAAAAGCCCCATCGCACGCCCGATATTTTTCCTTGCCTTCCTCGCCATTCCGTTGATGGCAGTGTGGCTCTGTCCGATGGCAAGCGCAGGATACTTTAAGAAACGTTCCTCCAACAGGTCGAAATCCGCCTGCTCCTCCTTGTCCTCCTCGGTATCCTTCACCAGCGTAAACACCAGTTTTTCTATCCACTTGATAAACGGAAACAGAATCATCACCGTTGCCAGTCTGAACACCGTGTTGAGAATCGCGATCGCGATTGGGCTCATCGTCATCTCCATAAAGTCAAAGTTGACAATGGCATGCACAGAGTAGAACATTACTGCCCAGAAAATCATGCCAAACAAGTCATTCATCAGATAGATCAGCGCCGTTCTCTTGCCGTTCTTGTTCGTCCCGATGGAGGACAGCAGCACCGGACAGGCAGCACCCACACCGATACCGAGCGTGATTGGAAACGCTGATGCGAATGTGATCGCCCCTGTCACAGACAACGCCTGCAAAATACCGATGGAAGCCGACGCACTTTGCAGCACTGCCGTGAAGGCGATCCCGACTAGAATACCCATAAATGGATTCGAAAACATGGTCAGTGTGTTGACAAAGTGCGGATTTTCCTTTAATGGAGAAACCGCGCCGCTCATGCTCTGCATGCCGAACATCAGTATGGAAAACCCCAGCATAATATCGCCGACATTCTTGTATGTACTCTTCTTGGAAATCATCTTAAACAAAATACCGATGATTGAGACCACCGCGGAGATGGTCGTGGTAGACAACAGCTGTGCGATGCCGCCCGACCCTTCGATATAAGACAGACACAAAATCCAGCCGGTGATACTCGTACCAATGTTTGCCCCCATAATGATACCGATCGCCTGTGCGACCTTCATCATACCGGAGTTTACAAAGCCGACCACCATGACCGTCGTGGCGGAGGAGGACTGTATGATCGCCGTCACTGCCGTTCCCAGCAAAACCCCCTTGATTGGTGTATTGGTGAGCTTGTACAAGATCAGCTCGAGTTTTTCTCCTGCTGCCTTTTTGAGTCCGTCCCCCATGAGAGACATGCCAAACAGAAAGAGTGCCACGCCGCTAAGTAACGATAAAATTGATGTTATCCCCATGTCAATATTCATCCTTCGTAATCGTTCTATATAATCACTTTATACCTGAACAGTTACTTTCCTTCTCTTATAAGATTTGTGATTTTGCTTCGTCTTAATCATAGCAGATTCTGTAAAAAGTGTAAAGCCCGATTAAAACTGGTTTCCATCCAGATAATTTACAAACTGCTGTGCGGTGCGCCCTGAAATTCCTCCATGACTCAGCTCCCACTTGTTTGCCTCAGCTTTGAGCTCCTCGTCAGACATCGCAATCCCCTGCCTGTGCGCAAGCTCCAGCACAATCTGAAAATACTCCTTCTGGGAAGGCTTGGAATAATTGATCGTGACGCCGAAACGGTTTACCAGCGAAAGTTTCTCCTCCATTGTATCGGAGCGGTGCATGCCATTGTCCGTCTCCATATCACTCCTGTCATTCCACGTCTCCTTGATTAGATGCCTGCGGTTGGACGTTGCATAGATTAAAATATTGTCAGGCTTTGTCTCCACACCACCCTCAATGACCGCCTTTAGGAATTTGTACTCCACCTCAAACTCCTCAAAGGACAAATCGTCCATGTAGATCACGAACTTGTAATTCCTGTTTTTGATCTGCGCGATGACGCTGGACAAATCCTTGAACTGATGCTTGTAAATCTCGATCATGCGCAGCCCCTGCGGATAAAAGGCATTCACAATCGCCTTGACACTGGTAGACTTGCCCGTACCGCTGTCACCAAACAATAATACATTATTGGCTTTCCTGCCCTCCACAAATGCCCTTGTATTGTCTACAAGCTTCTTCTTTTGCAGTTCATAGCCGACAAGGTCTTCGAGCATCACCTTGTCCATGTTGTTGATTGGCAGAAATTCCACCCTGCCGTCTGTCTGCTCCCGAATGCGGAATGCCTTGTTGAGCCCAAACATGCCAACGCCAAAATCCCTGTAAAATGCCGTCACGCAGTCAAAAAACGCATGTTCATCCGCCGCCTGTTCGAGCTGTGCCGACAGGGCGATAATCTTTTCACTGACATTTTTATTATACATCAGCTCCTTTTTGCCAATGGCTTTATAGTCTGACAATTGTGAAAAACAGTCGATTCCCAAATCCTTCTCAATCACAGAAAAGTCAAAGTCAAACAGATTCTTAAATACACTGAAATCATTCCTTGCAAAGTGATTGACACTGCCATCATTTGCGCCTACTTTTTCGCAGGTAATACTAAATGGATTCTCATTTGTCACCATGAAAAAAGTAAGATAATTATGCCATAAGTTATGGTTAAATCCATAATCCGTAGCGACGATCAAAAGCCGCTTGAGCTGTGTGTAGATGTCCTTGATCAGCGCTGGCTTCGTGCTGGACTTCTCCTCAAAGCGGCGGAAAATCTCCCCAAGCTGGTACAGGATACACTCCCTGTCCAGATCTCCATATAGAATTAATTTTGCGATCTCGCGGTACATAATTGATTATCCTCCTTTATCTGTTCATTCTCTAATCATAATTTCACGCCGTTTCCATGACCAAATAAGTCCGTGACCTCCTCGAGAGACACACCGTCCTCCCACTCGCCGCAGTAGCGCAGATACTCCGCCTCTGTACTCAGAAAATTTTCTGCGTTTGGCGGCAGAATGATCGGTTCGATCGTGCCATCCATATAATTGCAGACATAAATCACTTTCACACAGTTTAGAAAAACCCAGTCAAACCGCTGTGCAAAATCTTTTTGCCGCTGTCCCATGGATTCGAATAAACACTGCACATCAATGCTGCACTCATCCACCGGATGCAGAAACAGATAAAGCCCGTTGTATCGTTTCTGCTGATAACTCGTATTGAGTTTTTCAAGTTTTTTGTCAAACCGGTACTGGGCTTTATACAGATAGTCCTGATGTTCGAGATCATCCGGCAGCACTGCCCAGAACCTTCCATTATAGAAGTTCAGCCGCTCCCCGTAGCGCTCGAGCGCGGCAGGCGGCAGCTCCTCCCTGCGGCAGCCCAGATACTGGTCAATAAAATTCTTGGTCTGCCCGTCATCTGGCAGCAGCGCCTGACTGACCTCCAGTCCCAGATTCATTGTCTCATTGATCCAGTCCGGTGACTCACTTTTCACAAAAGCCGGCTGGTATTCCCGCCAGAGATACTTTAGGGAAACCACCGCGTAAATCTCATTTAGCAACTTTTCATATGCCATGCTTGACGTTCCCCCTTTCACGCTTTGACCAGATCTTTGACCACCTCACCCGCTATGACCAGCCCTGCTGCCGGCGGAACGAATGCATTGCTCCCCGGTATCCGTTCCGGGGTCTGTTCCTGCTTGACTGGAACCTCTTCTGAATATACGACTTTGAGATGTTCCACGCCCCGTTTTTTCAGCTCGCGGCGCATCACTTTGGCAAGCGGACAGACTTTTGTCTGCGACAGATCCGCCACCCGGAATGCAGAGGGGTCCATCTTATTCCCCGCTCCCATAGAGCTGATAATGGGAGTGTCTGCCCGTACCGCCTCCATGACAAGCTGGATTTTGCCAGTCACAGTATCAATGGCATCCACCACATAGTCATATGCAGAGAATTGAAAATCAGATGCTGTTTCCGGCAGAAAAAAGGTCTTATAGGTATTGACTACCGCCGCTGGATTAATATCCAAAACCCGTTTCTTGGCGGCATCTACTTTGTATTCTCCAATTGTGCTGTGCGTAGCGATAATCTGGCGGTTTAGATTTGACAGGCATACTTTGTCATTGTCAATCAGGTCCAATGTCCCGACGCCGCTTCGCGCGAGCGCCTCCACCACGTACCCTCCCACGCCGCCAATGCCAAACACGGCAACGCGGGCATTCTTTAACTTCTCAATGCCCTCCGTCCCCACGAGGAGCGCTGTTCTCGAAAACTGATTCATTTTTTGTTCTCCTCTATGGTCTGGTTCATGCTTCCCGTCCGATATCCCTGTAGGTCGAATGTCACATAATGAAATCCATATGTCCTGAATGCTGCAATGATTTCCTCTCTGGTCTCCTCCTGCATGATGTGTGCAAAAGCTTCCTTGGGAACTTCAATCCGCGCAAGTGTGCCATGAATCCGCACGCGCATCTGACGGAATCCTTTTTCCATCAAAAGTTCCTCTGCCTGCTCTACCATACGAAGTTTCTCTTTAGTGATTGTCTCCCCGTACACAAAGCGCGATGCAAGGCAGGCATACGACGGCTTTTCCCATGTAGGAAGTCCATATTCACGCGATAATTCCCGAATCTCCTGCTTGTACAGTCCGGCTTCCCTGAGCGGGCTTGGGATTCCCAGCTCTGCAATTGCCTGCATGCCGGGACGGTAATCCCCCAGATCATCCATGTTTGAGCCTTCTATGACATGCGCAATCCCATGCGCCCTAGCAATGTTCTGGATTTCTTCAAAAAGTGCCTTCTTGCACCGGTAACAGCGGTCAGGCGGATTGTCTGCAAAGCCCTCAACGGCAAGCAAATCCGCTTCAAAACTGTAGAGTGCGATCTGTTCTTTCTGGCAAAATGCTTCTGCCTCTTCCCATTCTCTATTTGGAAAAACGATGGATTTTGCTGTGACTGCCACCGCCCGGCTGCCAAGTGCCTCTTTTGCTGCTTTCAACAAAAACGTGGAGTCCACCCCGCCTGAGAATGCCACTGCGACGCTGCCAAGCTCTTGCAGATGCCGCTTGAGACAGTCCAGCTTCTCCTTCGTTTTTTCCTGTATCGCCGGCTGATCATACGCGTCCAGAAAATGATGCCGCACGCCATCCTGTTTATAGGCGATGACCGTACTCAGATTTACATTTTCCACGCTTTTAAAGATATTGTTCTCAACAAAAGGATTGATCTGTCTTAGCTGCCGTATCAGTTGTTTGATCTCACGGCGCTTTGAGGTATTTTCCAGATCTCCCCGAAAAGTACTGTTTTCTGTAAATTTGCAGGCACATTGCAGAAAATGCAGGTTGTTGTAATCCCGCCACGCCTCGATGTGCTCCTCCCGGATCAGATACATCGGGCGAATCAGCTCCATTCCTTCAAAATTCGTGCTGTGCAGCTTTGGCATCATGGTCTGCACCTGCGCCCCGTACAGCATTCCCATCAGGATTGTCTCGATCACATCATCATAGTGGTGTCCCAGTGCGATCTTATTGCAGCCCAGCTCCTTTGCCATGCTGTAGAGATGTCCACGCCGCATTCTGGCACACAGATAGCACGGTGAATTTTCGATGTGGTATACGGAGTCAAAAATATCAGACTCAAAAATATTCAGCGGAATGTTCAGGCGCTTTGCGTTGTGCTCAATCAACTGTCTGTTCTCTGTCTTATAGCCGGGATCCATGACCAGAAACTTTACATCAAACTCAAATTTATTGTGCCGCTTGAGCTCCTGAAACAGTTTTGCCATCAGCATAGAATCCTTACCGCCTGAAATACAGACCGCAATCCGGTCCCCCTCCTGCACCAGATCATACTCACGTATTGCCTTTGTGAACCTGCACCAGAGATTCTTCCGGTACCGCTTGCGCAGATCCTGCTCGATGTCGATGTAATTCTTTTCATTTTCTGATTCTGACATTTGTGTCATATTTTTGTATTCACTCCTTGCTGTATCTTATCTGCCAACCATCACCGAATGCAGTGTATCAAAATAAAATTGAATACATTCATTATATCAAATATCATTACTTTTTCAAGTAATTCAAATAAAGACACAAATAATGAGAGCAGAAATCTTTAATTGAAAAGTAAGACCGATACCTTTTCCACACCATTACACACAGCGGAAAAAATATCGGTCCTGCCTCCGAACAATCCTCACAGTTTCACACAATGACTCTGTCAAATCTGTAGATCTCAGTCAATCTCCTGCTCAAGATCCTGAAATAACCCGCAGTGGAAAAACTCATCCAAGGATATATTCAGCCCGTCACAGATCATCTTGATTGTGACGATTCCTGTATTCTTGCTGTTTCCCTTCATAATATTCTTGAGCGTTGAGGGCGGCATGCCGGCAACATATGCCAGCTGTGAGATCCGCATCTCCCTCTCTGTACATAACCCTTTGATTCTCATCACTACAGCTTCCTGTGTCTTCAATTCACTTCACCCCAATACGAAATTTGCAAAACAACGGTATCTATTGTATTGTTCCATCTTACAAAATTCGTATTCGGGCAGAGGGTCATATATGGTCTTTTTAAAATTTATTTTGCTTGGGGGACCAAAACTTTCCGCGCTGCCAGCGCAAAAGTCACTGCATGTACTGTGAGCGTGATCGTCCATGTGATCGGATAGGATAAATAGACGGTTGTCAGGTTGTGATACGCTGGTATCTGAAATACCGTGGCGATCCACAAAAGCCGCAGCCCGCATGCGCCCACCAGCGACACGATCATCGGGATGATAGAATATCCAATGCCCCGAAGCGCCCCCACCAGCACATCCATCACGCCGCACAGAGCATACACAGTACAGATGATTTTCAACCGCGCCATCCCCGCTGTGACCACCTCCGCACTCGGCGAGTAAATGCCAAGCAGGGACTCGCCAAAGAACACTGCCAGATTGCCGAGCACCACGCCTGTCACAATGACAAAAAGCTCTCCTGCAAACAGAATCTTATAAATGCGCTTGTACGCCCGCGCTCCATAGTTCTGACTGGTAAAGGATATCGTTGCCTGATGAAAGGCATTCATCGCCATATAGACAAAACCTTCGATATTTGCGGCGGCAGAGTTTCCAGCCACTGCAATATTGCCAAAGGAGTTGACCGCAGACTGAATCACGACATTGGACAGGGAAAAAACAGTCCCCTGAAATCCTGCCGGAAGTCCGATCTGCATAATTTTACCAAGTTTTTCCTTCGTGATGGAAAGTGCTTTCAGATCAAGATGAATGCCGCCCTGTTCTCTCACGAGACAGCGCACCACCAGAAAGGCAGAAATCGTCTGCGAGATCACGGTCGCCATCGCCACACCTGCCACGCCCAGATGACAAATGATCACAAAAAACAAATTCAGCACAACATTCACAATCCCGGCGCCAAGCAGATAATAGAGCGGCCTCTTGGTATCCCCGACAGCCCTCAGAATCGCACTGCCAAAGTTGTACACCATCATGGAAGCCATTCCAAGGAAATAAATGCGCAGATACAGCACGGCAAGGTCCAGCACTTCCGGCGGCGCCTGCATCAGTTCCAGAAGCTTTGGCGCACCGATGAGCCCGACCACTGTCAGCAGCAGCCCGCTGTACAGGCTCAGCAGCATGGAGGTATGTACGGTCTCCTTTAAATCGCGTTCTCTCTTCGCACCATAGTACTGCGCTGTCAGTACGTTACTCCCGACGGATAATCCCACAAACAGATTGGTGAGCAGATTGATGAGCGCCGTGTTCGACCCGACTGCCGCCAGCGCATTATCCCCGGCAAAACGCCCCACCACCACAATATCTGCGGCGTTAAACAACAACTGCAAAATGCTTGAGCACATGAGCGGCAGCGCAAATAGAAGCATCTTGCCAAACACAGAACCACTGCACATGTCAATCTCATACTTTTTGTTCATGCAAACCCCTCCTCTTTTTCTACAGTTCCTTATGCCTTGGCTGCTGCATTCTGACCACCGGGCTTTTGAGTGTCATGACAACCAGCGGAATCACCATCAGAAACCAGATGACCGGCTCTGTCCAGATGATACCCCAGTATCCAAACAGCCGCACAAACACAAAGGTAAACACCAGTTTTCCCACAAGCTCAATAAAACTGGACAAAATAGGGGTTCTGTAGTCCCCAAATCCCTGCATACAGTTTCGCAGAATCACGATAAACAGGCACACCAGCAAAAAGGACATATCCACCTTTAGATAAAGTGTTCCCCAGTAAAGAATCTCCTCATTCTCAGAACTCGTGATAAAGCGGATCAAATACGATGAAACCGTATGTGCAAGCACAAAGACAATCCCGTCCCACACAGCGCCCAGAATCAATACGCTTTTCATTCCCTGACGAATCCTATCATATCTGCCTGCACCGTAATTTTGTCCGCAGTACGTTGCCATGGAGGAGCCAAGCACACTCACGGGCAGCCCCCAGATTTCAAATACCTTGCGCGCTGCGGTATGCGCCACGATGATATTTGTCCCAAGCTGGTTGATGCCGCTTTGAAGCACCAGCGACCCGAAATTCACAAGACTTGACATCAGTCCCATAGAAAGACCACTTTTATATAAGGAAAGCACCTGACCTCTTGAGAGTGCAAAATGCGCTCTGGAAAGATGCAGTACCGGAAATCCCTGACGAATCCGAATCAGGCAGAGCACGACCGACAGCATCTGTGAGACGAGTGTCGCCACCGCAGCGCCGCTCACGCCCATATGAAAAACCAGAATAAACACATAATCCAGCACAACATTTGTCACTGCCGCAATCACTAGAAAAACAAGCGGCGTAATCGAATCGCCAATCGCGCGGAGTGTGTTGGCGCAGAGATTGTACGCCAGCGTGACAAACATCCCCCACACCAAGAGCGTAATATACGACAACGCCATCTCAAGCTGTTGCTGCGGCACGTGAAGCAGCCGCAAAACCGGCTGGATAAAAATAGCAATTCCCGTGATGAGAACGGCTGCTGTCAGAAATCCCAGCACAATCGCCCCCGCCACATTTTCTTTTAGCCTGCGCTCGTCACCGCTCCCATAATACTGTGCTGTCAGCACACTAAATCCAAGACTCAGCCCATTAAAAAATCCCGTGAGCAGCGTGTACAATATAGACACACTGCCCACTGCTGCCAGTGCTGTCTCCCCCAGAATCCTGCCCACAATTTTCGTATCGACAAGGCTGTAGCCAATCTGAAACAGATTGCCCAGAAACACAGGAATGGCAAACAGCAAAATAAGCTTCACCGGTCTGCCTTCCGTGAGATTTAATGCAGTTTTAGATGTCTTCATTGATTTCACACTTTCCTAAGTCCTTTTGGATAATGGTTTTTCAGAACCTGACCGGCAAGCTTTCCCCAGCCGATGCTGTACCCTTTGTAGGTCATCAGATACCAGCCTTTCTCCCCGTCATGCTGCAAAGTCATACCGCCCAGATAAGCCCTCGCGCGCTCCTCTGTCTCAAGCTCAACAAAATGCCTTACATCCTCTTTTCTGAGGGCGAGCGCCAGTGCGTGAGACGGTTCAAAACGGTTTTTTTTGAGCGTGCCAAGGTGCAGCCCTGCGCGCAAAACCTTCAGTTTGCTGACGGACGGCATCCGCTCCGGCATCAGATAAAGCTGTTCTCCGAACTTTAACAGACGCTCCTTGGCATTTTCCAGCAGATCTATCTGCAAGGATTCCTGCTGAAACTGCAAAAATTCTTTGACCTCTTTGACCTGAATCCCCTTTTGCAGACCGTTTACAGGAAATGCCTGATATCCTTTGGGCACCTCTCCCTGCTTCTGCAATACAGCCAGATAATGCCCCTCTCCCTGTACCAGATGCGGGAACAGACGTATCGTATGCCGGATGCTGTCCTGCCTGTCCGCATCCATTCTGACACTGCTGTCACATTCCGCGTCCTGCCCTGCTGCCCTGCCCGCTCCATAATACGCCCACGCTGGAACGCCTGCTGACATCCCATCCTGCTTTTGCACTTCCAATATCTGGTATTCCGAATGGCCTTCCAGAAACCGCGCAATGCTCCCCTCATTCTCTGCCGGCGCAAACGTACAGGTCGAATACACCAGCCGTCCGCCCGGGCGCAGCATCCTGTCCGCACAGTCGAGAATCTGATCTTGTCTGTCTGCACAGAGCTGCACATTCGCAGGGCTCCACTCGCCGCACGCCTCCTCATTTTTCCGAAACATTCCCTCTCCTGAACAGGGCGCATCGACCAGAATACGGTCAAAATAACCTTCAAACACCTCTGCCAGACGCTGTGGTGTCTCACTGGTGACAAGAGCATTGCGGATTCCCATACGCTCGACGTTCTCCGAGAGAATTTTAGCCCGTGCCGGGTGAATCTCATTGCAGACGAGAATCCCCTGATTGTTCATATCACAGGCAGTTTGTGTCGTCTTTCCGCCCGGCGCCGCGCACAAGTCAAGGACACGTTCCCCCGGCGCTGCTTCTAAGTAAGCCGCAGGCGCCATCGCACTAGGCTCCTGTATATAGTACACCCCAGCCTCGTGAAACGGATGCTTCCCGGGCGCACAGCAGTCACTCTCCGTATAATACAACCCGTTTTTCTCCCACAAAACCTCTCTCAAACTGCCAAAAGGCGCCTTTTCCAAAAATTCCTCTTTTGTGCCTTTTAGTACATTCACCCGCAGCGCCTGCACTTTTTCATTCTCATAACTATGCAGGAAAGCAGGATACGCCTCCCTTAGCATATCCTGCATCCTGCACAGAAACTCCTGTGGCAACTGTCTCATATGACTCCCTTCCTCCATGCCGCCAGCCAGCCTCTGTAGCGCCTGTTTTTATAATACCAGCCCTTTGCTTTCATCACAGCCAAGAATAATATTGAGACACTGCACCGCCGCACCCGATGCCCCTTTTCCAAGGTTGTCAAAGCGCGTGCTCACAAGCAGCCTGTCCTCATTTCCCGTCACATAGAGCTCGATGCCGTCCCAGCCAGCGCATGTATTGCCAGCCAGAAAACCATTGTAGTCCGCCTCCTTGCCAAACGGCATCACCTTCACAAACGGCTCGCCCTCAAAATACTTTGCAAACATTCCATGCACCCGCTCTGGTGACGGCTTATCCTTTAACAAGTCCGTGTAAAATTGCAGCGTCACCACCATGCCGCTGTAATAATCACAAATAATGGGCGAGAACAGCGGCGTTTTCAAAAGCCCTGTGACTGCCTGCATCTCTTTTAAATGTTTGTGGTTCTGATTCAGCGCATACTCCCGCGGCGCGTCAAGCTCTTTGTCACGCGTGTCCGCCTCATACACTGCGATCGTTTTCTTGCCTGCCCCGCTGTAGCCTGACATGGCAAATGCCGCGACCGGATAGTCCTTTGGCAAGATTTCCTTCGCAATCATCGGATAGGCAGCCGTGATAAATCCCGTCGCATAGCAGCCCGGCACTGCGATGCGCTTCCCCGTCCTAATCGCGTCGCGGTGCGCCTTGGAAAGCTCCGGGTAGCCATACGCCCAGCCCGGCTCTGTGCGGTGCGCCGTCGAGGTGTCAATGATAATGGTATCGTCATTCTCGACCATCGCCACCGCCTCCCGCGCCGCCGCATCCGGCAGACACAGGAAGGTAATGTCCGACGCATTGATATATTTCTTAATTTCCACTGGGTCCTTTCGCAGCGCGGAAGGAATCTTTAGGATTTCTATATCCTCTCTTTCCTCAAACCGCTCAAAAATGCGAAGCCCCGTTGTTCCCTCACTTCCATCAATAAAAACTTTTTTCATTCGAATAGCCCTCTTTTCATAACTTGGATTCTCTGTCTTCTTCATAACCTATCATAAGGCGATTAAGAGTAAATGTCAATACAACACCAAATACCCATAAACCCAAGCAGTACGCCCCCGGTTCCCACAAGAACAGCCGTCAGTCCCCACACGTCTGCCAAAAATCCGGCGAGCGGAAACAGCAGTATCATTCCGATAGAAAAAAACATGCTGTTCACAGAGATGAGCGTCGCGCGCTGTGCTGACGGAATCAGGCTGTTGAGCTGTTCTGACTGGACCGGGTACAATACGGAATTAAAAAAGCTGGCTGCCGCAAACGCCGCGATAGACAAATACAGACGCTGCACTCCATAGATCAAAAATGCCGCCGCGATCACGCACGCCCCAATCTGGGCCGTCTTCGTTCCAAGCGCCGCATAAATCCGCACGCTCATCACCGCCCCGATGCAGGAAACACCGCCCACCACCAGCAAAATCAGGCTGATCTGAATCTTATTATATCCCAATTCATAATAATACTGCTGGCTGTAAAAAAACAGCATGGTCTCCGACGCAAAAATAACCGCGTAATAGCTGATCAGCTTCAAAATCCGGCGGTCTGAACGCAGAATTTCATAACACGTCCGAAAATGCGCCGCCACGACTTCCCGGATGGAGCGTGGTCTGCTTTGCTCCTCGGCATACGGCGCTTCCACCATCAAAAGCACCGGCATCAATGCGAGCACTGCAATCACCAGACAGGCGCTGTAACACCAAACATAGGAAAACTCCGCAAGAATACCGCCCGCAACGGTCGCAATGCCCTGTGACACTTCGATCAGCATATTCAGCCTGCCGCATACGCGCATATAGTGCGCTTCCTGTCCGGCGGCTTTCATGCTGTCATAGACAAGCGCCTCCTCCGAGCCTGAATTCAGATTGTTGCCCAGCGCCTGCACCACAAAGCTCAGTGCGAAAAACCAAAAGCTCCGCGCAAAAAGCATAATCACACAAGAAATGGCAATACAGAGCCTGCTTAAAACCATGCTCCTTTTCCTGCCAAGCAAATCCGCGACTGCACCCGACGGGATTTCAAACAAAATGCTCGTCGCGTGATACATCCCCTCGACAAGCCCAATCTGCGCCAGATTCAACCCACAGTACGCAAGATAGAGCACCCAGACAGCGCTCTGCATATTTAAGTTTGCAATAAATGTGCCGATGTAATCGAATGGTATATTTTTGAGATATCTGTTATCCTTTTTAAAATTCATCTGTAATTCCTCCAAACCAAAATGCAAACAAAAAACAGCTTAACCTTTGAAACGTTAAACTGTTTTGGAATTACTGCGATTTTCCTCTTTTTCAAATAAAAGTTTATGATATATACTAAAAAAAGGCGCAGTAATCCCGTAATTGTGATTTTCTGAACGTTTTTGACATAGAACTGCTGCTGCAAACTGGCACATAACCCATTCCGTTCATACTGCACCCTCCCTTCTCAAAATATATATTTATTTTAGCATACGATTCCTATTTGTCAATACCATCGAGCCGAAATGTCACATTCCAGTCTCCCTCGATCAACGTCTCCGCGCTGTAAAAGATGCCATACATCGTATAATCCGAGAGTTCGTCAATGTCCTCAATATAGTAATCCTCATAAAAAACATATCTTGCATCGCCAACCTCCTCATCCCAGCCCACACTGCGGTCCGAATGACGCTCATTGCCATCTGAATCTCTCAAAAATAACGCTACATGTCTGTCTGACTCCCAATTATCCCCCATACAGATCTGAACGCGCAGCACCCCATCCTGATACGCTATGCCAGTCACTGTAAAATCATCCGCCGCGCAGTCTGCTGCCGCTATCCCATCTATTACGTTTGTCCTAGGTCTTGGGTCCTCGGATGTACCAGAAACCTTCCGCAGAGAATCAGGAAGCATCTCCTCCGTCATAAGACCTCCACTGCCACTGAGTGTCACCAGCTTTGTCTTTGCATCATAAACCGTCCCTGACAGGTCTACGTCTCGGATTTCCTCGGATTTATCACACAGAACTGCACGCGCCCGAAACTTTAGTTTCTCAGCATGATACGCGTGATCGGACCGAACTGTCACCTGAAAATACGCTTTGTCCTCCTGTGCGTCATATGTGAGAAAATGACACCCGCCAATCACGCTGTCGCTCACATAATCAGACAATCCATAGCTGTCATACAAATCCATCTCGCCATGTACCAAGTCCTGCGTGCTGTCGTCTGCATCCCGCATCGAGATGATGATTTCCGCCTCATTGCCTTCTAAATGAATGGCTTCTACCTGCATCGTGATTCCCTGACTGGTACAGCTCTCCTCAATGGGGACCAATTGGTCTGCAAGCGCCGGCGAAAGATATTCCACAATTCTGTAAAATACGGGAACCTGTGCCGCGCAGACAGGTACTGCTGTCACAAGACACACCGCTGCTGCCGCCGCGGCTACCTTTGGCACAAAGCGGTTTCTTTTGTTTTTTATGTTTCCTGCCTTTGTGCGCCCGATCAGATTTTCCACAAGCTCCTGCGATGGGGCAATGGCGTCATATGCCTCTTTGTATCTGCTCTCAAACATCAAATCTCCTCCTTTTTTAAAATCTTTCCAAGCTGTCTCCTCGCTCTTGTCAGTCTTGTCCGCACCGTCGAAGCCTTTGCATTCGTGACCGCTGCGATTTCCCCGATAGAAAGCTCCTCATAATAAAACAGATGAATGACAACGCGGTAGTTTTTTGAGAGCCGTTTGACAGCATCGACCAGCGCTGCGCTGTCATCGGACAACCCGGGTATCATTCCGCCCTGTTCTATCTCTTTTTGTTCCATCGCCACCCGCCTTCGTATCCACGGCGATTTCCAGAAGTTTTTGCAGCAGTTGACCGTCACCCTAAGAAACCACGCCTTTTCATGCTCCGCGTTCTGAAAGTCCGGCTCATTCTGCATATACCGCAGAAAAACCTCCTGATAAATATCGTCCGCATCATCGCGTGTTTTGACGAGAGCGTAAGCAAGCCTGTAGACCATATCGGAATTTCTTCTGATAACCTCCTCATAGAAGGCTGTTTTTATTTGTTTCACATTTTTTTCTCTGCGCATTGAATCCATTTTGTACCTCCTTCATAAGAAATACAATACAGCATCCCTAAAAGCTACCAAAAAATCAAAAATGAGCTCTGAAATGAGCTCATTTTTACAAAAACACTTGAAATATCAACCACTTTCATGTATGATTAATTCATGTGGAGACGTACCGAAGAGGCCATAACGGGACTGACTCGAAATCAGTTTATCGGTGCTATACTGATACGAGGGTTCGAATCCCTCCGTCTCCGTTGCATTCTCAATCGTCCAATCTCTTTTTTCACAATGCTATTCCACTCTCACACTGCTGCTCACACCATCCTTTCCGCGGTTCTTTGTGACAATCAGCTTCCGTTCTATCTGGTCTTTTAATTCCGAGACATGCGAGATCACACCGACAAGGCGGTTGCCCTCTGTCAGATGAACCAGTGCTTTCATTGCCTGTGCGAGCGCCTCCTCATCCAGCGAGCCAAATCCCTCATCCACAAACATTGAGTCCATCTGGATTCCTCCTGCATAAGACTGGATTTCGTCTGACAGACCAAGGGCGAGCGATAAGGATGCCTCAAAGGTCTCTCCGCCAGATAACGTCTTCACACTGCGCTGCGTCGCGTTGTAATGGTCAATGACACACAGCTCCAAACCTGCCTTCTCCCTGCGGTTTTCGCTGTCTGCTTCGCGCTTTAGCTCATACTGCCCGCTGCTCATTGTCATGAGACGCAGATTTGCACGCCGCAGGATTCGGTCAAAATATGTCATCTGGATATACGTCTCAAGCTCTACTTTTTGTTTTCCGGCAAGCATACCATTTGCGGTGTCGGACAATGCTCTCATCCAGACATATTTCTTCTCGACTGCCAGAATATTTTCTTGTCTTGCCGTCACTTTTTCGTAGATCTCTCTGTTCATACAGACCGCATTGTACTTCTGATCGCGTTGGATATTGTACTCCTTCTTGTCCTGTTCCCACTTCTCTCTGCGTGCAAGCACCTCCTCTTCCTTGAGCGCTGCTGCCTCACCGGCGGCGTCAATCTGCTGTTTCAGGGTTTCGGCAGCGGCAGTCAGATGCCCCTTGCGGCTTTTGTATTCCTCATACTGCTCGCTTGCTGTCTGGAACGCGGTCTCAAGCGCCTGTTTCTGGTTTATCCGTTCCTGAATCTGCTGTTCAACCATCTCCTTTGTCTCTGCGCCCAGCTGTTGTTGCAGATGCTCCAGATCGTCCGCCATCTTACTGCACGCTGTCGTCTGTTCTGCCAGCGATACCTCCGCTTTCTGGATTTTATGAACAAGCGTTTTGATATTTTCCTCCATTTTAGGCAGCTTTTTTTCTAATGTCTGCTTTCGCACCAGCTTTTCACGGTTCTGTTCCAGTGCTTCCATGACAAGACCAAGCTGCTGTTCCAGTTTGGATGCGACATGCGCAAATTGACAGTGCAGCTCCTCTACAGGCAGCTCCACCGGGTCAGACTGCGTCGCTGCAAGCGCAGGCTCCTGCTCGCTAAGACTTGTAAACAGCTGTTGTGCCTTCTCGTTTTTCAGGCGCTTGACTGCTTCTAGTTCTTTTTCCAGTGCTGCGACCGCAGCACTGCTCTCAGAGACGGACTGCTCTGTCTGCTTCTGCTGTATTTCAAGCATTTTGCGGTGTGCGATGGATTTTGACAGCAGTTGTGCGCACTCACTGAGCAGCGTCTGATACTGTTTGATCACAGCGTCTGCTGTCTTGTCTGTCAGGGCGGTATTTATCTCTAGCTCAGTCTCTATGGTTTCTTTTGCCTCAAGCGCCCTTACCTGTCTGATATGTACTGCCGCTTCCCCGCACATTTTTCCTGCCTTCTCCAATTCTGCTGCCGCCTGTTTTGCAAGCTCCTGCTCCTGTCCTGCCAGCGCCGCCTGTTTTGTTGTCTGGCTGCCAATCTGCTCTTGCAGCGCTTGCTTTTGTTCCTCACCAAGCGCTGCTTCATGCATCAGTGCCTCCTGCCGCGCCTTTGCCTCCTTTGCCTGTTTTAACTGTGCTCTGCATGTGTCCAGATTCTGCGCAAGATATGCCGCGGCCGCACTTTCTTCCTTTTGAACCGCATCTGGTAATTGCAGTCCTGCGAGCATCTGCTCCCACTGGCGGCGCTTCTCGTCAAGCTTGCCCTGCGCCGCCGCATAAGCCTGATTTTCCTTTTGAAGCAGTACATTCAGCTCTTCATGGGCAGCCTCCCCTTCTCTGATCTGTTTGTCCAGATCCGCCTTTCTGCACTGTTCTTGTTCCGCGTCTTTGATTGCCGCGCTGAGGTCTTTTTCCCTGTTTTTGAGCTGCTGCTCTTTCTCTGATACTTTCTTTTTTATGCTTAAAATATAGACAGCATCTTCCGCTGCCAAACACTGCAAATCCTGCTGGCAGAATACCGTCTCTGCTGCCATTCCATCAATGTTCTGCCTTTGCTCTTTAAGCCGTGTCTGTAGATGCCCTGCTGTGACACTGAGTCCTTCCGCTTTTTTCTCCGCCTCTGTAAGCAGCGTTTTCTTCTGCTCGACCTCCTCTTTATCCGGCGTCTTCTCCGGCATTTGGGCAAGGTTCTCATGATGTGTGGCTCCGCAGACAGGACATGCCGTCCCTTCCTGCAAGCCGCGCGCAAGCATCCCCGCCTGCGCGTCTAAAAAGCGCTGCTCTGTGTTTCTGTAATCCGCTCCTGCGCAGGCTTTCTCCGCTGCTGCCTGCTGGTACGCTTCCTGTGCGGCGCGCAGCTCCTCCGCCAGCCTCTCCCAGTTTTTGATCTCCTCTGCCAGCTTTTTGCATTTCTGCCTCTGCTCTGCAAGCTCCTTCTGCTCCTGTGCAAGCCTCAGGCTGCGGGTGTCCGCGTCCTTTACGCGCTCCCACTCGCTGCGCCAAAGCGCCTGTCTATTCTGGTGCTCCTGTACCCGTTCCTGCGTGGTATGATACGCCTTTTTTCGGTCTGCCGCTTCCTTTGCAAGCGCATTCAGGCTGTCCTGCTGTCTCTCAAACTCCGCGCACTGTTCCTGTGCGGTGTCAAATTGATGCTGCCACTGGATTTCCTGTTCTCCTGCATTTTTCAGTTGTTCCAGCGCTGCCCTGCGCTGGTTTTCCGCCTCGTTCAGCGCCGTCTCTTTCCCGCGCAGCGCTTCGAGCACAGCAGCAGTCTGCTGCATCTGGGTCTGGTTGTCCCTCCGCTCCTGTTCAGACTGCTGCAATAGCTGTCCCTGTGCTGCCATCCTGCCTTGCAGCTCCTCTGTCGCATCCAGTATTTCATCCCTGTCGGATAGCTGTGCGGTCTGCTCCTGTAACTTTGCCTGCTCTTCTGCCAACGCCTGCGCGCGCGCTGCTGCCCTTGTTAAGTCCTTTTCAATCTCCTGCTGGCGTGTTTGTTCCTGCTCCCAGCCGTGGTTTTGCCGCTGCAAGAGCTTTATCTGACGCTGTGTCCTGTCCCTGTCATTTTCCAGACGTGCGTTTTCCTCGCCCACGGAGGCAAGCGCCCGCAGTGCCTGCGAATCCGACTGGAATGATGTTTCTAACGTCTCACGCTGTTCAATTAATGCCTGTTTTTGCGCTGTCTCTTCCTGAATGGACTGGCGGGATGCATCAAGCGCTTTCTTGGTCTGTTCTAACGTTTCATATAAAAGAAGATGATTCTGGCGTTCCTTAATTTCCAGCGCCAGTTCCCCGCACGCTGCCGCATTTTGTTCCGCCTCATGATAGCGCTCCTCTGCCTGCTGTATCTCAGGCGCAAGCTGTGCCAGCAGCTCCTGATTTTTGGCCAACGCATCCTGCTGCTGCCGGATTTTGTGGATATTTCCGATGAGCTGGTTCTCGCTCTCAATCTGCTTGTCCAATGCGCTGATTTCTTTGTCCAGCGCGCTCAGCGCCGCCTCATCTTCAAGGCAGAGCTCGTTTAACAGCGCCAGCCCCTCGCCGACCCTGCCGTCAAATTTTTCCTTACTGAGCTGGCGCATTTTCTCTGCGGCGGGGGTATCCTGCGTGCACACGATACTTTCCATATATTGATTGATGCTGCGTTTTAAGTCCGTGTACGCTGTCCCCTGTGCTTTTACGGCATCCTTGAGCTTTCCCTGTAGTGTCTGATACAGCCCAGTCTTAAAAATCTGGCGGAAAATATTGCCCCGCTCCTCTGTGCCAGCCAGCAGAAGTTTCTGAAAATCGCCCTGTGCGATCATTGCAATCTGTGTAAACTGTCTGCGGTCCAAGCCGATCAGTTCCGTGACCGCCCTTGTCACCTCCTTTGATTTGGTGACGGGCGTCCTGCTGTCAGGATAGACCAGTTCTGCCTCCGCCTTTTGCGTGGTGTAGCCCGTCCCTCTTCCCTTGGGACGCTGGTATTCAGGATTACGCTTTACCTGATACCGCTTCCCCCTGTAATCAAATACAAATGAGACGAAAGTCGGCACCTCCTCCTTGGCATATTTGCTGCGGAACATATCTGCCCTGCGCACATCACCGCTCGCCTCTCCATACAGGGCAAACACAATCGCATCAAAAATAGTCGTTTTCCCGGCGCCGGTATCTCCGGTAATCAGATACAGCCCCTGACTCCCAAGGCGCTCAAAATCAATCTCTGTGGTGCCGGCATATGGACCAAAGGCACTCATCATCAACTTTACTGGCTTCATTCTCTCTCCCCCCTGCACTCCTCAATTAACCGTGACACGAACGCTGTCTGCTCCCCGCTCATCGGCTGATTGTTCTGCATCTCGTAA
Organism: Lachnospiraceae bacterium; assembly: GCA_009774345.1. Classification (GTDB taxonomy): domain Bacteria; phylum Bacillota; class Clostridia; order Lachnospirales; family Lachnospiraceae; genus COE1. Next base: position 22,390 of record VSNR01000018.1, read on the forward strand.
AATTCTGCGAACAATTCAAGCTCCGATTTCTGTTCGATCTCCTCCGCGCGCTCAATCACGCGGCTCTGCCGTGTCCTGCTGTTGTCGTATTCGAGCCGCATCAGATTGGGATAGATGATGCGCAGTTTCTGTAAACCGTCTGGGATATCCTCCTCATCGGTCAGCGTGATCTGCACATAGTCATCTGTATCTGTGTCCTGATAAAAAGACTTCGCTGTCACTTCCAGATAGGTGCCGCGAATTTTTCGCAGATCATGAAGCGGCACGAGCGCAGCCGTCGAGAGCACAATATTTCCTTTTTCGCGAAATTCTACTACAGTGACAGATTTCTCCTGCGCTGCCTCCGAGAAGGAATATTTTAACGGCGTACCGCAATAGCGCACGGTCTCCCGCTTCAGGGACTGCGGGCTGTGAATATGCCCCAGCGCCACATAATCAAACGCGTCAAAGACATCGGCGTCAACATTGTCCAGACCGCCGACAGACACTTCCTCAGAGTCACAGCGCCCCGCACCAGTCACAAACTGGTGTGCTATCAAAATATTGCGCTTGCTGCTGTCCACCTCCATGCGCTCAACTGCCAGCCTTACCGCATCCTGATAGCTCTCTGGCATCGGCGTCTCCTCCATGCCCGGCGCTCCCTCCAAGGCATGGCGCACCACTGCCGGCTTGACAAACGGCAGCAGATACAGGCACAGCTCCCCATAGGAATCTGTCATGGTAATTTTGGCAGTGTCACCGCGGTAAACCGGGGATACATGGACGCCCCTGCCGCTCATGAGCTGTGCGCCAAACGCGATGCGCTCCGCAGAGTCATGATTGCCGCTGACTGCAAAAACCTGCTTCCCCCGCTCTGCAAGCGCTGTCAGAAACCAGTCAAACACCTGCACTGCCTCGGCGGACGGCACGGGTTTGTCATAGATATCCCCCGCGATCATAACGCCGTCCGCCTGTTTTTCATCCGCTATCGCGAGGATTTGCCTCAAAATATATTTCTGATCTTCCAGCATGGAAAATTCGTTTACACGTTTTCCGAGATGAAGATCTGATATGTGCAGTAATTTCATGTTATGTACTCCTTTGTTGTATATCTTTCATCCGTACAGGCAGTTACACGACCGCCTCCACAATCGTCTTTGTGCCGACACGTACTTCCTTGACGCCGATTTCCTTCTTTTGATTAAAGTTAAAACTGAGCATATATCCCTTATCCTGATGAAAATATTCCAGATAATCTACAAGCTGCCGCTCCCCCCGCTCATTGTACTCATTGCCATGCCAGATTTTCAATTCAATGATAAACTGTTCGCCAAGATAATCTACAATCACATCCGTCCGCCGCTCATCTCTTGTCTGCGCCTCGATATAATAGTTCCCTGTACCATTGATAATGGGCTTTAAGTACACTAAGAAGAACTTTCTGCCAAACTTTTCTATAAAGGTTTCATCCTTATCGACACAGATCCCACTGAAATATTCTACAAACTTTTTCAGCACCAAATCCATATCAAGACGATGATTTTTGATAAATCGAATCCGGTCGCTTCCTCCCTTTGCATAAATTTCACTCTGCACTGCCTCTTCCGCCATAAAATAATTCAGAAGATACATCTCAAAAATGCGGTTTGCAATCGCTACCTGACCGTTTTTCTCTGTCAAAAAGCCAAACATTGTTCCCATACTGACCGCCTTTTCATCCGGGCTGAATGGTATTTTGATACCCTGATACAGAATCCCTTCTATCATGGCGCGCAGTTCCTTATAGCTGTCAAGCTGCTTTACCATGCTCTCAAACAGGGGCGAGCTGACCTTTAAGATTCTTTTGACTGCCTCGGCGACACCGTCCCTTGTCCATGCCATCTGCGGGCTTTCATAGCCGTCTGTTCCGCAGATGGTCTCATCAATGCGCTTGCAGACAGACGAGACCAGCACAGGATATCCCGACGTATACGCATAGATTTCCTCTGCCACAGCCTCCGTGTCCATGCCAGTGTGATGATCCGCCTCGTATTCCGCCAGCATTGCGGCAATCTGGCTGGAAGAAAAGCGCATCTCAATCTCAAAATCAGCCGCAATATTCCACGGGCTGTTATACTGATGTTCTGATTCCGGGCGCAGCTTTAACTTCAAATTCTTGATACTGTATACGCCGGCAAAAATCACAGAGTGAAACGTCGGCATCTTATCCCGCTTTAAATAATAACTCCGAAGCTGCGCCAAAAAATCCATGAAAACCTGATGATTCGATGCACTGTCCACCTCGTCAATCATCAGTATGACGGGCTGTGCGCTATTTCTGCACATCCTGCTCAGACGCATAAAGAGCTCCTTCAAGCTGTTGTTTTCTCTGGAAAGAATCTCTTGTAAGGGCGCCATCAATTCTGCCCTGTCGTCCAGCCCGTTGATCTCAAGCAGCTCGGTCAGCGCATTGGCAAACGCATGGACAAACGCCGAGGCATCCGCAAAATCCTCCGTTCCCATCTGCTGAAAATCAAGGGACAGCACAATGTACTCCTCCTTTAGATACTCCTCGAGCGCGGATAAGGTGGTTGTCTTTCCGTACTGCCTGCCTCTGTTGATGACAAAATATTTCCCGGTGTCAATCAATGTCTTTTTGATCTTTTGAAGCCTGTCCTCCAGACTGACCATGTAATGATACTGTGGATTACAGGAACCTGTCACGTTAAAACTGCGTTTCATGCATGCCATCTCCCTCTCTTTCCTACGATTCCTTAACATATACTATACACGACTTCTCCGCTTTCCACAATGAAAGATTTATTGACAGTTCCTTACTTCCACTTAAACAGTATAAATCCCCCGATCGCAATCAGTGCGCCAAGCACCTTACGCCAGCTAAAAGGCTGCTTCTCCACGCCAAACAGACCAAAAAGCTCGATCAAATACGCAATAATCAGCTGTGAAATCACGATCAGCATCACCGCCTTTGCCGGGCCTAATGCATCCATACTCTTGATGACAGTCAGTGTGATAAATGCCCCCATCGCCCCGCCGAGCAGAAAATATTTGGGCTCCACAGCGAGCACCTCCCGAAAGGATGTCCTGTCGGCAAAAAGCCATGCCACAATACACACAAGAAATGCGGTGAACTGCACAAATGCATTTGCCGCCCACATGCTTGACGCCTCTGTCACTTTTGTGTTGAACACGCCCTGTACACTCATGAGTGCCCCCGAAACCAGCGCAATCAAAAATCCAATCATAACTGTAACCCTCCGTTTTCATCTTGATATCCATCGCCCAAGAACTGGCGTTCTATGGACTATGCACGAGTTTACAATTATAATTGGATTATTTCAGAAAATTATTCCTGTTCTTTACAAATTCTACGATTGAGGTGTCTGCTGCGTCTCAGGTGTCACATCGAGCTCCCCTGTGCCCTCCTCATACTCGACAGCGGGCAGCAGCTCTACCTGAGGGTCCTCGAGCGGCTCCTCTGTCACCGGCTCGCCTGCAAGCTGTGTCTTGATCTGCTCTGAGAGGTGCCTAAGCTGCGTGTTTGCATCCTCCCCGCCCCAGACTTTCGCAAAGCAGATCTCAAGCTCTACCCAGAAATTTCCAGTCTCTAACATCTTTGGCATGGGAACAGACTCCTGATAATTCTCCATAAAAACTGCTGCGTGTTCGTTATCCTCTGCTCGCTGCGCCACCGACGAAAGCTTGCCTGTCATTGGATACAAATCTGCACTTGCCTCTCTGACCAGATACTCCATCAACCGCCCTGCGGACTCTTTATACTCAGAGTAGCCGTTTATGACAAGTGCATTCGTCACAGACATGCCCTTTGTCGTGAGCTCCTGATTGATATCAGGAAGCTTGGCAACACCGTACTCATACCCAAATTCCCCGTTTTTTGCCGCCTCGTCGAGTTTTTTGATACAGTCGCTCGTCGCGATGGTGTAGATCGTCTTTCCCTCCTGAAACTCCTGTAAGATCGAATCATAATTCGTTTCTTTGGTATCAATGGAGAAAAACTGGTTCAGCTCCTGATACACCTTCAGGCTGGAAACAGACTCTGTATTGTAGATATCAATCAGGGTCTTGTCATCTCCTGCCGCGCCGCCTACTGATATGTAGTTCCCTATGAAAAAATAATTATAAAAAATATCCGATACATCCCAGCGCAGGAAATACTCTACATTTTCCGGTGTCGAATACTGGTCTGCAAAGGTCAGTATATCCACAACCGACGCAGGAATCAACTGGTCCGCAGTCACCGTCTGACCCGGACTCTCATCTGGATTCTCCCCGCTCTCCTGTGCCTCGTCTGTCCCTGCACGGTTTGCCTCATCTGCGATCTGTTGCAGGTAAGTCTTGTTATAGAGCAGTGCACTTGTCTCAAAATACAGCGGACACGCCACATATTTTCCATCGTATAACACTGCATTGCGCGCCGCCTGATGAAATAACTGGTCATCATAGACGGGCGCACTCTCAGGCAGCTTTGTCGCAAGTCCTGCCAGATATGCTTTTTCCAGAGAATCATTGCTCAGTATATAGATGTCCGGCGTGTCCGCCTCCTCGTCGAGGCTCGCCGCATTGACCGCCTCGAGATACTCGACACCCGACACTAATTTTACATCCACCCTGATATCTGTATTGTTATAAAAATCCAGTGTCTTACTGCTTAGATAGTCCGTCAGGGCATCATCTGTATACCACAGATGAATTGTCTCCTTCCGATTCGCAAGTTCCGTCACTGGTCTGTCAGCGCTGCGGGTCGATGTGCGGTACCAAAATACAGCAAGCAGCACAAGCACTACCGCCACGAGCGCTGCCGCCACGCCAAACATTCTCTTTTTTATCCTATCATGTCTCATGAAATTTCCTCATATATTATTCCTCAATCTAGTCAGCCTCCAACGCTGTCAGCGCTGCTCTGCAAAACACGCATCCACAATCTCTATCATGTTATCCACGTCTGCCTTTGACACAATCAGGGGCGGGATAAAGCGGATAATATTGGTGCCTGCGTTAATCAGCAAAAGACCTTTTCCAATTGCCCGATTGATGATCTCATTCACCGGCATGTCACATTCAAGCCCCTGCATCAGCCCCATTCCTCTGTGCGCTATGATACAGTCATACTTTGCTGTCAGCGCTTCTAATTTTTCGTATAAATAGGCGCCGGTCTCCTTCACATTCGCCAAAATATCCAGTTCTTCAAACAGATCAATCACCTTTGACACCGCCGCGCACGCAAGCGGATTGCCGCCGTAGGTCGTGCCGTGGTCGCCGCTTGTCAATGACTTGCCTGCCACGCTTTCCGTCATCATAAACGCGCCAACCGGAACGCCGCAGCCGACCGCCTTGGCGCTTGTCATAATATCCGGCTTCACGCCGTAGTGCTGCCATGCATACATCGTGCCTGTCCGCCCCATGCCGCACTGAATCTCGTCTAATATCAGCAGAATATCCCGCTCGTCGCAGAGCGCCCGCACCTGTTCCATAAACTTCTGCTCCGCCGGATAGATACCGCCCTCGCCCTGAACTGTCTCAAAAATAACCGCGCATGTCCTGTCCGTCACCTGTGCCTGAACGCTCTCAAAATCATTGAAATCAGCAAAGCGGATATTGCCAATCAGCGGTTCAAACGCTTCTCTGTAATGCGGATTCCCCGTCACAGAGAGTGCGCCCATGGTCCTGCCGTGAAAAGAATGGTTCATCGCGATGATCTCATGATCGGTGTGCCCGTCCCGCAAAAAAGCATATTTGCGCGCCGCCTTCAGCGCACCCTCAACCGCCTCCGCGCCGCTGTTTGTAAAAAAGATTCTGTCCATGCCCGAAATCTTTTTGAGCTTCTTTGCCGCCTCGATCGCGGGAATATTATAATAATAATTCGAGGTATGAATCACCTTGTCAATCTGTTCTTTTAATGCGTCGTTGTATGCTTTGTTGTTATAACCGAGTGCAAATACAGCGATGCCTGCCACGAAATCAAGGTATTTTTTTCCCTCAATATCGTACATGTACATGCCGTCGCCCCGCTCCCACACGATCTGGTAACGGTTGTAGGTATGGAGCAGCGCCGCCTCCGCCTCGTCGATATATTCCTTCATATTCATTGATAATTTCTCCTCCATTTTATTATTCCGTATCCATGTGTTCAAAATCCTCATCCTTGACAATCGCCGTGCCGATACCGTTTCTGGTAAAGATTTCCAAAAGCAGGCAGTGCGGAATCCGCCCGTCAAGTATATGCACACGGTTGACGCCGTTCTTGATCGCACTTGTGCAGTTGCCAAGCTTGGGCAGCATGCCGCCGCCGATAAAGCCGTCCTCGATCAGCTTCTCCGCCTGTGTCGCTGTGATTCTGGAAATAAAGGACGACTTGTCATTGATATCTTTGTACAAGCCCTCGATGTCCGTCAAAAAGGCGAGCTTCTCCGCACCGACTGCCTTTGCAATCGCACACGCTGCGTCGTCCGCATTGATATTGTACGTCTGAAAATGCTCATCGAGACCGATCGGCGCCACGATGGGCAGAAAATCCTTTTCAATTAAATCAAATAAAACCTTGGGATTGACTTCTTTGATATCGCCCACAAAGCCAATGTCCTGCCCGTCCGCATACTTCTTTTCCACCTTTAACAGACCGCCGTCCTTGCCGCTGACGCCGACCGCCTTTACGCCAAGCTCCTGCACCATCGTCACCAGACTCTTGTTGACTTTGTTCAGCACCATCTCTGCAATCTCCATCGTCGCATCGTCTGTGACGCGCAGACCGTTCACAAACTGCGCCTCCATGCCGACTTTCTCCACCCAGCGGCTGATTTCCTTGCCGCCGCCGTGCACGATAATCGGCTTAAAGCCTACCAACTTTAAGAGGGTCACGTCCTTGATGACATTCTTTTGCAGTTCCTCATTGCTCATCGCGCTGCCGCCGTATTTTACGACGATATATTTCCTGTTAAATTTCTGTATGTAGGGAAGCGCCTCGATCAGCACCTCCGCCTTAGACAACACTTTGTTCATATCCTGTTCGTTCATTTGTTTCTTCTGCTCCTTTCCTGAAAGTATGCACATTCTTTCAGCTCATATTCCACCTTATTCCTCAAGGCTGCCAAACCGATTTATTAAATCGTTGATCTCATCTAAATCAATCCGCAGTCTGCCATCAAACAGATTCATACCGATGTCACCCTGCAAGGGATAAAGCCTCGGAATCCCTTCTTCCTCTCCAATATACACAATCAACAGTCTTCTATCTGGATCGATTACCCAGTATTCCTTCACTCCCGCCTCCATGTATTTTGTCAGCTTCACTGTCATATCTTTCTTCCGAGTGGAATCCGATAAAATCTCCAGCACAAAATCCGGTGCTCCGTAAATGCCAAAACGTTTCAGCTTTTCCTGTTTACACAAAACAAACACATCCGGCTGTACCATTGTCCTGCTGTCACAATCCAACTGAACATCCGCCGGTGCAATAAAAGGAAGGCAGTTCCCTTCATTTTTTTTAATAAACGCTAAAATTTCTGCATACACGGTACCTGCAATCATCTGATGCAGCGGCGTTGGCGCCGCCATATCATATATCACACCATCAATCAACTCAGCACGCCGGTCCTCAGGCAGACGAAAATAATCCTCTAGGGTGTATTCTCCCTGTCTTTTTTCTGCGTGATCTGCGCCAAGCAGCACATTCTCCAGTGCAGGAAAAAACGTCTCCACCGCATCGACGCGATCGCCGTTTAATATTTTCTGTAGCGTTCCTACAGGCACACCACTGTATTCAGAAAGCTCTGCCACACTATATCCTCTCTCAGCATTGATTCTCACAATGTCCGCCAATGTAATACTCATACTGTGCCCTCCTGTAACGCGCTCTTATGAGCGATAGTCCGCATTGATTTTCACATAGTCATATGTCAGATCGCATCCCCACGCTGTGGCTGTCTCGGTTCCCATCTTCATGTCCACCAGCACGGTCACTTCCGGCTCTGACAAGATCTTTGTCGCCTCCTCCTCGCTGTAGTCAGCCGCGGCGCCATCCTGGTAAATCAGCATCTTTCCCGCCTTGCTCTCGAAATAGAGCACTACCTTCTCCGGGTCAAAGTCTACGCCGGAATATCCCAGCGCACACAGAAATCTGCCAAAGTTCGCGTCATGCCCGTAGATCGCTGCCTTGCAGAGACTTGAACCAATCACGGACTTCGCCAGAATGCGCGCCTCCTGCTTTGTCGCGGCATTGATAACGGTCGTCTCAAACAGTGCTGTCGCGCCCTCGCCGTCCCCCGCCATCTTCTTTGCAAGGTACGTATTGACAAAATTGAGCGCCTCACAGAAAGTGTCATAATCCGCACCTTTTTCCGTAATCTCCGCGTTTCCTGCAAGACCGTTTGCCAGCAAAAGGCAGGTGTCGTTCGTCGAGGTATCACCATCGACAGAGATCATATTATAGGAGTCAATGATACTGCTGCGCAGCGCCTCCTGCAAAAGCGGCTTGCTGATGGCCGCATCCGTTGTGATGTAGGCGAGCATGGTGCACATATTCGGATGAATCATGCCGGAGCCTTTGCTCATGCCGCCGATCGTAACCGTCTTTCCGTCCAGCTCGATTGTCACGGCAATTTCCTTATTGACGGTATCTGTCGTCATGATTGCCTTCGAAGCCGTTGTCCCAGCCTCTATCGCACTGTCCTTTGCCGCTGCAAGCTTTCTGATGCCCTCGTTGATGCGGTCCATCGGAAGCTGCATGCCAATCACGCCTGTCGAGCCGACAAGCACCGCATTTTCAGGTATCTGCAAGAGACCCGCCGCCGTCTGCGCCTCCTCGCGGCAATAGTCCATCCCCTGCTTTCCCGTACATGCATTTGCAATGCCGGCATTGACAACAACCGCCTGCGCGTAAGGGCTGTTCTCCACAATCTCCTTATCCCACATAACAGGCGCCGCTTTCACTACATTTGTCGTGAATGTTCCAGCCAACTTACACGGCGCAGTGCTGTAAATCAGCGCCATGTCCATCCTGTCTTTGTATTTGATATTTGCCGCAGTGCCTGCTGCCTCAAACCCCTTCGCGGCAGTCACACCGCCTTGTATCTGTTTCATTTTGGTTCCTCCTTGTATTATAATCACTGATAAAATCTCTAAGCTTTCCTCTGGTTTTCCTTTTCTTTTTCCTGACAATATGATAATACTTGCTGCAATTTGTAATCTTCAAAATAATCTAAATACGCGATTCAATCACGCTGACCTGCGTGCCAAGCAGCCGCTCCACTTCCCTGAGATGATACCCCTCCAACTGTTTTCTGGGATGCAGCAGGATAAATGCTGTACAGGCAAAACCGCAGGGTGCCGTGTAGCACAAATCCTTGAGCGATGCATACCTGCCGCAGCATGGCAGTCTCATCGCATCCAGTGAAGCAAAAAGTCCTGTCTCTCCTGCTGCCTCGTCCATCGCCTCCGCCCACCAGTCCGAAAGTTCACTGCCGCAAAATGGGCACGCAATCTTTTCAAGATAACCGCCGCAGTCAATAAATGCGGGGTGTTCCTGCATTTCAATCTCCACAGACATCGCCATCATATGCTCCTCAAGATAGCGCTGGACTGTTCGTGCCGTCTGCGCGTCTACACGGCAGAATGGATTCACAGGAATCACTTTAGTGTAATAAGCTGACATACGCTGTACCTGCCTTTCCGCATTGCCGGAATTTTATAGCCCAGCTTCCGCCTTACTGATTAAACGCCTCAATATTCTCATCGTTGAGCACAAAATCGTAATAGTTCAAATCCTCGCGCTGTTTCCAGCCGACACTGTGCCAGAATGCATTCCCGATATCATTTTGGGTAAATGCAATCAGGCTCACTTTGTTGATATTTTCTTTTTTGAGGGCATCCATGCAGAACACCACCATCGCTTTGCCAATGCCGCGCCTGCGATACGCCGGGTTGACGCACACATGATACAGACAGCCGCGCCTGCCGTCATGCCCGCACAGAATGGCGCCCACCACCATGCCGTCCTCCACTGCAACCACGCTTGTCGAAGGGTTTCTTTGCAGAAAACGCGCCACACCCTCCCGCGAATCGTCGATGCTTCGGATGGCAAATCCCCTGATTGTCATCCACAAAGCCCGCACCTGTTCATAATCCTCTATTGTCATCAATCTTACCATATTAAAATACTAACTCCTATCTGCCTGCTCTAGAGTGTGTTTGAAAAATGCTCAAGCAGGCGTACAAATCAAGATGGTGAAATCTCAATCCCGCTGCGGACTGTATGACCACTTTACATATCATAATTTATTATAAACGGAAATACAACCATTTTCACCAAAATATTCTAAAATCCTACAAAAGCGAGGGCACTCCTTCATATCGTAATTGCGGCAATTTGTCGGTCTTGTTGAAATAAAAGTCAACCTGCTGGTGCTTTCCACGAATCCCTGATTCTGGAAGCCAGCTACAGACAATCACCTCGTAATTTCCATCCTCCATATCGACCTTGATGTCTGACTCCGTCTCTGCCTCCCAGCTTAACATCACATACAAATCTCTGAAATACACCGTGTGCTCTGTGACCTTCAAGCAAAGCTTCAGGGCATAATCCGGCTGTAGTGCATCCAGATCTGGCTGCACACGCTGATAAATATTCAAATGAAAAATTCCCGGTGAGCCAGTCGCCACGCCGACAATCGAACCTTCATAAATATGAGGAATGACATCTTTGGGTTTCGAATAATGTTCCCCCAGATAATCTTCCCCCTCCTCAATATGCCTCACTGCATGCGGCGCATAAAAAATGATTCCCAGACCTGCAATACTTAGTTGAAATTGCTGTTTTTCCATCTGTATTCCTCCTTAATCTCCGATTGCTTCGATATACAATATTCTTCCTGACTCACTTAAATAAACTTCTGTGTACATCCTTTTCATGTCCTTGATGCCTGTCTGAAAGGCAAACGGCGCATTCGCGGCGTGTCTCCATTTTTGTCCTTTCACTTCATCTGACTCATACGCACTCTCGATGGGTGCAGCTTCGCTCTCGAAATCCATGTCTTGTAACTGGCTGCCAAGATCTGCATCACTTGTGAGTTGTAAGTTATCAATAAAAAAATAACCCTTCCATATGGTTTTATGGTATCCTATAAGTTGCCAAAATAAAAAAGGATAAATCCACCAGA
>VSNR01000180.1 GCA_009774345.1 Lachnospiraceae bacterium
AACTCTTTTTTCATTGACATCATAGAATACAAAGGCGTAGTTATAATGAATTTGCTTCTTACTTTTATTCATACTTTCCCTTCTTTATTCGAGTTGTTATAGATTCATTTTCATAGAAAACGGAACAAACGGCTTTCCCTCTAATATAAACTTAATCAATTTATAGCAGTCTAATTTTATGGCTGTTCTATAGGAGATTTTTCTTTTCAGCCGTTCATGGTAAAAAACGGACTCTATCCGCTGTTCAAAAGCCTCGATGAAAAGTTTTCTTCCCTCTTCATTGAGCATACAGTAGTTGACTTTTCTGTCAAAGTGTTTCTCTACTTGCAGTCTTCTGTTGTTTACCAACTCAAAGATTGTCTTGTATACCACTGCTGGTTTAAACACTTCACATAGATCAAGGCTTAATGAAAAACGACCTTCTGATGGCTCATGAAGAAAGCTAATACGCTGGTCTAAATGTGTTCTGTAAATCGCTGAAATCGTTTTGGTATATAAAAGTGTATTGCCAAAGGATACCAGTGCATTCATCGGATTGTCTGGCGGACGTTTTACCCGCTTATTCATGATAAAATCCTCTGGTAAAAAATATTTAAAATCTGCATAGAATCTTGCCCACACCTCCCCTTCCGCAGACATGAGTTCTGAAATCTTCTCTGACGAATCTACATGCTTATGAAACTCCTTTCTAATCCAGTCAACTGTCGTCTTAACTTCTTTTTTATTATGCTTGTAATAATGATACAGAATTTCATAAATGTTATCTCCGATACCATGTACAATTGCCTTGGCAATCTCCATGCGCTAATTTTCATACGCATGAACCTGCTTTATGAGAAGTCTGCCGCTGCTATACTGATCTCTTGGATAATAAGTTCCACTATAACCACCATAGTAATTAAAAAAATGTACCACAACATGATTGGATGCCAAAAAGTCTAACAGTTTTGTATTAAAACTCACTTCATTCAGACAATAAATCTCTTTCGTATTTTCTATCGGTATGTAAACATTTTTCCCATCTTTACGAAAACATAATGAATTATCCTTGCGTGTTAATTCCCCCAGCGACATAATATATCTTGTGCTCCCCATCTTTATTCATCCCCTTTGTTATATAAAGCAATATTCATAATATGCACATTTTTTACAGCCTGCCTGCTCGTCTGCTTCAGGAACCATATCTGATTGTAATAATTCTTCAATTTCTGTCTGAATCCTCTCTAGTTCTTTTTCCTCTGCTTCACCTAATTCAAAAATTAATGCTGCTTTTTTCGTTTTATTTTTTTCCTCAAACTCAAGTTTTCCTTTTCGGATAATCCCTTTATTTTTTAGGACTTGCAAATAGTAATAAAGCTGCCACTTGCTCGCCTCAATATCTGCATCTGATTTTTTTATTTCAGTCAAGTATTCAGATGTTAATTTGTCCAGCCTGATATTCTCAATTGCCAGCTCTGTATTCTCATGATCTGCTGATTTCACTTCATGGATCGCCCGGCCGATCTGGACCAATTCGCTATTATCTTCCAGATTGAGTCGGTTTCCATGCAGATAACATTGCCTCTTACAATGAAAATAGTAATTGATCAGTGTTCCATTGACACGTGTATGATTACAAATCAATAAACAGACCTCCTTCCTCCTCCAATTTCTTTTTATCCAGTCTGCCTTCAGCAAAGTAATCCTCCCCATTTTCGATGTAATATATTTCGCCCACTCTGTCATTGTAGATAATGTTGGAGTTCTTTTTTATCTGGTAAATAAATAAGTTGAGTTTGCTGCTGATTTCGGACAGCTGCACACGAAATTGAGCATAATTTTCTGGCGGATAGGTCAGCATATGCTTGTATTGATGCCACAGTTCGACGCCATCAATGACTGAGCCGTCTGAGCGGACAATCCTTCTTGCCAGATAGACAGACATACGCCACTTGTCTTCCTCAATTAACTGCATTCTTTCATTCACTTTTCGAAAATTCAGAGAACCAATTTCTTCTGTAAACGTATGGATTCCCATAGTGTCTGATGAATAATTTCTGTTTCTTTTGATAAGCTGCATCACCTGTTTATAGTAGGCAGAAAAGTTTTTCTCCTTCAAAATACACTGCATCTGGGGATTTTTCAAGGTTAACTCTTCACTGATTCTATAATCGTTTTCACCGTAAATACGTTTTGCAGGATACAGGTCAAAGTAATATACAATGCCATCGCGGCGGGCATTTCTGTTGATTCTTCCCATAAACTGTTCTTCGCTGTCCAATGTACTAATATCTTTATATCCAATGTCCATATCTATATCAATTCCTGCCTCAACCACCTGTGTCGCTACAAGTATATAACCACTGTTGTCGAAGTTTCCTGTTTTAATACGCTGCAATGTCTGTTCCCTGTCCACGGAATTGTCATCGCCAGTCATCCGGTCTACAACCGCTTCGATCTCTGCGTCTGAAGCCAGTCTGTCAAAAAAGCGGTATGCCATTTCTTTCTGAATAAACTCCAGCAATATTTTTTTCTTTGTCTTCGCCTGTTCCTTGACATGCAGATAGAGCGCCTCTTCATCAAAAAATTTATCCTGTAACAATTCATAGGAGATCTGTACGCGATTCTGAAACCGCTTATCATGAAAATAAAATGTCCTGTCTGTAATCAAATGTCTGACGCCTTCACTCTTTCCAGTCAAAACAGTCAAATCAGGAAGTGTGGCTGACATCATCAGCACTTTACAGTGCAGGTATTTGCAATAATACTGCAAAAACATCATAATTTCCGTCCAGAGGGCATTCTTGTAGCTTTGAATTTCATCAAGAACAATCACACTTCCAACAAGCTGATGAAATCCAAAAGCAGATTCCCGCTCTGTTCCAAACATTGTCTGGAACAGGCTTACATGGGTTGTCAGCAGGATCGGATAGTTCAAAAACTGTCTGTCCAACAAGGACTTACTCCAATTGCACTCCTGCCAATTCTCTTCAAATTCCTCAGGAGTTTCCGCTGTTTTTGCATCGCGCTTAATCGGTGTTACCGAGTTGACAATCGCGGCTTTTTCCAAGATACTGCATCCCTGAAACATCTCTTCAAGACTGGCTTTATTCTGCTCTACCAGATTATTGAATGGATACACATAGATGATTTTACTCATGCCGTGCGCTGCAAGATGAAAACTGCAATTAAAGCCTGTATTGCTTTTGCCGCACCCTGTCGGTGCTTCCAGAAAAAAGAGATCCTCATGGGCATATTCCACAAGATTTTGTTCTGCCTCGCCAAAAAGCATTGTCCTTAGATAGTTGATATCTTCGCCGTCATCCACTGCTTTCTCAGTCTGAAAAGCTCTGATTGCCTGCATTCTTTCGGTATTTTCATATACTGTCCTTAAATTCGCCAACTCCTTGACAGAGCCAAATTCTTTGATTTCAGTACCTGTCATGTATTCATTTGTCGCATAATAATCACATGCGGTCAGAAGCGAAAAGACCAGACGAGCATAGGTAAATTTGGCAAATCTGCGGTCATCTGTCTCCTTTTTTGCCCTGCGGAGAATCTCTGTATAATTATGAACAGGCTGTCTTGCATACTTGCCTTTATAAATCTGGCGAAACCGCTGCTGTGCCATCTGCGTGTCCATATTATATAATTTGCCGCCCTGTGAAATCGCGTTTATAAACTCCTGAAAACTGCTCAGATTCGCATGATGTTTCATAATCAGACTGGCATTGATGCATACAAGCTCATAGAGGTTGATCAGCGTACCAAGTGCAGGCGGCGATTTTGTCTGCATTTCTTCTAGCTGGGCAGCATGATAATCCAGATAGATATACGCTGAGAGCATGGCATGATTCCGTTCAAACAATTCAGGTATCATAATCTTTTCAAAAGCTTTATTTTGCATCGCATCCCGCTGGAAAACCGGATTCACTTTTCCTGTATCATGAAACGAAATCACATCCCGCAAGGACTGCCAGAACCAGTCCACATACTGCTGCCCGGTGCTGCCAGTCAGCAAAGGTTCTATGGTATCAAACGCTTCACACATTTTCTCTTTGTCTAATAAACGCTCAAAATACTTCTCACAGCGTTTGGTATGTTCCTGCAATGTTTCTCTCTGCTCATACACTGTGGAACCCTTATGCGCATATACTGGTATATCCAGATTCAATAAATCTGCTGTATTAGTAAAAAAGTACTTGTTTTCCATCTACATCCCACACCGTTTCTTCTATATGGCAGAGTATCATATTAGTATAGATAAACTTCTGCAATTGATATTGATTTGTCTGTTCTGCAAGACCGATCGGAAGTGCTTCTTCGTATTTCATCCCGCCAAAAAGGTTCCGTTCTGAGTCAATCTCCGCTTTATGTTTTGGGAAAAGGCAGTCAAGTTTTTCTGCATTTTCTCTCTTACTCCCATCAACAACTGACACTTGTGTCAGATCTGCCGGGTGGTCATTTTTCCCAAGGTATGGAATATACACGCAGGTCCGCCTGCATATGCATTCCGACAGCTTTTTTGCCTCCTCACAGTCCAACAGCACCAAAATATCCCATGATGGATTTTCCAGCCACTGTTCCTTTACAATCAAATTTCCTCCCTGCTCACGTGATGCATAGCCGACAGAATTATTAAAACTGTTTATTTTTTTTGCGAAATATCCTTTTTCCGCATTGGGTAAAATACTAACCTGCAAGGATGCCAGTTTTTGATAATACTCAGGATATGCGTCTGATGGCTGCATCTGATTATATCCAGAATATCCCATAATCGCACCAAAAATCCCTAACAGTGCAGGTTTGTGCAGCTGTCCATACGTGTAATACTGCACTGCGTTGACCTCTGGCTTCTTGAACATAGCCTGTTTTCCAGACAAGGTAAATTTCAATATTTCCATATCATTTTACAATTCCTTTCGTGTAAAAATATGATACATTTTTACATCTGGTATGTCGGTTTCCAGAATCGTTGTGCCGGGGTTATAGTAAATCTCCACAGATAAGATCTTATCACCAAACTCCTGCAACAATCCCCCACATTTAACACGAATCGTGTTTTTGTCCTGACTGCGATGTTCAAAATAAATACTTTCGGCAATATTTGGCAGATATACATCCTCCTGTGTCTCAATCAATAGCCCAAATTCATTCTCACAACCTGCCTTTGCATTGGTTGCAAAAGAGGTCGCCGCGCACAGTGCCGCCTGTTTGAACTTTTGGTAATCTTCCTCTGTATATCCCTGCGTGACACCTAGTGCTTCATACTCTTTGTATGCTTTCGGATTAATTGAAAACGGATAAAAATAATGTGCTTCATCACTCACTATTTTTGTGCCCAGAGACGAATTTTTGGCTTCCTCGCCTTCTTTATTTTTCTGTGAGGCTGTCGCATCCCGAAACGGGGAGAGAATCTGCTGTTCCTGCGGCATACTATCCGCATATTTGTTAAATCCCTGCCCAAACTGCACCGCGCCTGTAATCGCTATATTACAGCCTTTCTCCGCGAAGGTAGCGCCAAAATTTTTGACATCGACTGCACTGAACAGATTTTTCAGAACCTCTCTGGCATCTTTCACTTCTTCTGTGTCAAAAAGCTGTTTATAGCGCTCTATCAGGGTTTTGGGCACAAAACTGACTGTACCTTTTTTCTTGTCCTCAGCCACTGTCATAGACTTGATGTAGAGAACCTTTTCCCCCGTCTCATCCCACAACTTTTTCATTGGATATTTAAATGCCTTGTCACTGCCAAAAATTTCTCCTTTAGAGGTAGTCTTTGGATATCCGCTGAAATCAGCATTCCAGTTTGCCATAATTGATGAGATCCCCATCACACCATACACTCTCTTGTTCATCATTTTTCGTTCCTCCTATTCATCTTTCTTCATATAAAATGCACTGGCTGCTGTCAGCCCGGCAATCAGTTCACGCTGCAACACTTTTTTGCTCTCTGGCTCATACATCATAATGTGGCTGATTACATTTTTTGCCCTGCTGTCCTTACTTGAGTCTATCGCGTGATCATAACGAATGAACATTTGGCTCAGTTTTTCTTTAATCAAACTGTCATCGCCTGCATTGAGAAACTGGTTCGCCATAGACAACGGTTTCTTTGCAGACTTGGACAGTGACAAGAAATAACTAACCAACTGTCCGACTGCATAATAATATTCACTGTCTGTAAAAGTCCATTCTTCTTTTAACATGTCAATATGTCTCATAAATTCTTGTTGTACTGTTCCCATACGCTCCTCCATATCATGATTTTCATTGAAATAATCCTCTAGTGAGAGCAGCAGATTGAGCTGCTCGCATGCCCGTCCAAAATATCCGGCAGCAATCTTATTTTTTATTAATTTCAGTGCCATTTCAGCCACTACACCGCCCAAATCACACTGAGGCGTTTTGTACAGCCATGAGAAAATTCTGCCGCGGTAGGTGAGCAGGATGTACTTGAGTCCGCCATCCATCTGCGGCAGCTCCATTGCATCCGTAAAATAATTAAATGACAGGTATTTGTCAAAAAACACTTCATCAATCACTGCTGCCAACCGTGCTGTCGTATTGTATTCACTATAGTTTTTACTATTTGCCAAACCTTTGACAATGGGTTTAAAATACAATGTCTTTGTCAGATTTGGACTCACATCCATCACGATATCGCAGTCTAAAATCTCTACCTCTTTCCCCTTCCGAATCCTAAGATACAAACCATTTCGAATCATGGGAAGTTCCTCACTCCGGTCGCAGACTGCATAGATTTCCTCCTCCTCCAAATCTATAAACACATTCACATTGCTCTTGCATGCGTGTCCCCAGAGATAGTCAAAAAACTGGCTTTGCAAAATGACTTGATTCATATCCAGCAGATACGGCGCCGGTGTTTTGCGCTGTTTATTTTCAAGAAATGGTTTTTTGGCATTCAGTCCCAGATTATTGCTTGGCATGCCCAAGATTGTCCCATTCACTTTCACATTATAGTCATTATTATTATAGATGTTTGGAATGACATATCTTCTATTCTCCTGTTCATACAATTCTTTGGTCTTCTTCTGGTCCTCATAGACAAAAAAAAGTTTGAGATAGTCTTTGCCTGCATAATCAATTGGTAAAAGTTCAGGATGCACCAGCCAGTCTTTTATCCATACACTGATTTTATCTATGGCATCGCGGTCAGGTTCACCAAGCTCCTTTACTGCCTGCTGATACAGGTTTCTGGCTTGTGTTTTGGTGTATTTGCTTTCTGGTTCAGATAGTGTATTGTAATATCCATCAACCACATCTTGTGTCAGTTTTTTCTCGCTAATACTCTCTTTTTTCACAAAAAAGGCGTACGTTTGATTGGAATGAATGACTTTTTTGGCATCAATTGGTTTATTCATCTCAATCAACTTACTGTTATAATCCAAATAGCGTATGTAACGATATCGAGAATCCGTTATTCCCTGTAGCTCACCGCTTTTTTTGTCATACTTGATTTCCAGAGGTGTTTCACAGCGAAAATCTTCGTCCATATGAATCAATAGATAGGTGCCATCCTTAGGAACATAATTATCCACCAACAGCTTTATCCGGCATTCCATCTCCGTGTCGGTCCCATCGTTCTCCTCTGAATAAACCTGCTCCGCCTCTTTCTTTAATTTTTTCTCAAAAATGTTTATCGCATCATATAACACACAATCCCTCCATTTCTGCACGCTATGTTCCTAAACAAACCGATATCCCAAGAAGCCGCACCCGCGGCTTCCCATCGTTCCCATCGAGTTGGCCAATGCAAAATACAATACCTTCTGAGCCGTCTCATTGTCCGACACCTGCATGGAAACCTTATCTCCCAGCAGCGTGATGCCTTTATAGGGTACACCGACGGCACATTTGCTTTGCAGTTCAATCTGATCGTACAGCGGCAGTTTTTTCTCGACTTGTTCCCCTGTATAGATTTCATACTGGCGGATTAATCCAGCACACAATTCCTGTTCAAATTCTTCAAACGACATACAGTCGCGCCAGTAACCTTTGTGATCGGCATTTTTGAGCACAACTGGCGTCAGCGTATGTACTGAGGCAATTGGTCTGTTCGGAATTTGTCTGACTGTCCTTGTCAATCCTTTGACAGCATCTGTCTTGTGATCTGCTATGCCCTCTAGCAGATAAGAGAGCAGCATTTGATCAACTGTTCGAATACGGAATTGATAGATCTGATCGCTCTTGTATGCCTTCATTCCCTTCTCAATCTTGACAGGCAGATCGAAAGAATATCCCTTGATTAAATTCTTCTCATGAAATTCCCGGTAGAAGGCATGTTGCGCCAGATAACTGTCAATATATTTTGTCAGTTCTGTGTAGATCTTTGGGATTGGTATATCCTGCATGATATATATTTTTAATGTTATCTCATATACTGTCATTTTTTCCTCCGTGTTCTCTTGATTTTTTGCCAGTGTATATGCTGTATACACTTTGTCAAAGTGTACTTGATAGAATAATAGTACAATACATGTCTTTGTCAGGAAGCAATATCTAAAGGGATAATTTATCCATGTATTGTACTATTATGTCGATATATGTATATTACCATAATTTAACAGATAATACAATAAATAATATACACATTTTATACTTGAAATTTATGATAAATGAGTTATCATAGTTATTTATATATTC
>VSNR01000181.1 GCA_009774345.1 Lachnospiraceae bacterium
TCATTATTCAAAGCCTTTGTCAAGAACTTTTTTATTTTTTTTAAAAATTTTTTTAAGCTTTTTCAGTGCTTGTCCGCCGCTTTTTGCGACGTGTTTCATGTTATCACACTTTAGAATCTGTGTCAACACTTTTTTACATTTATTTTCCAAATTATTTTGCTCCTGCCCATCAAGAATTTGTTTAACTCTATTAGGGCGAAAAAAAAGAATCTTGTTAAGACTAAGATACTTTTCTCATGGCTCCTTTGCCATAACCGCATTCATTTTGTAAAATAAATGAACGGAGAAGAAGGGATTTGAACCCTCGCGCCGATCACTCGACCTACACCCTTAGCAGGGGCGCCTCTTCAGCCTCTTGAGTACTTCTCCTAGGTACTGAAATAAATCCTCTACCAATATTTAACTTGTACGCCTACTCACTCAACGCATGATTCATTATACATAAGCCCTTATATAATGTCAACCCCTTTTTCAAAAAAATTATAAATTCATCTAAAAAAGGGGATAGGGACGTGTCTCTGTTGACGATACTGTTGCCTTGGCAAGCTGTAACACGATCTCGCTGAAATACCGCGGCGGAACTGCTCCTAATATACATGGAACACAATTTTCATCCGAATGCGCGTGTGCATAAAAGCAGACGTCATAGACGACCACATTTTCATCAATTGGAATGATGTCATCGCCGGAGAAATTCAGTTTGACTTTTCTGTCTCCATCCATACGATAATAGCTGTCAACGATACCAATGTCATTGGCTTCACCTCTGTACCATCCCATATTTTGAAGTTTTTCCGCAAGAGACAGCGCATTGAGGACCATTCCGCCAAACCGGGTGAGCTGTGTCTCTTCTTTTTCCTCGTCAGTCACGCGGTAAACGGGGCGCCCGAGCTGCTCGACTGGCTGCTCGATCTCATAGTCGATGAGTTGTTTTTGCCACTTGTCCAATACCTCCTGAGACAGTTCCAGCGGATGTACGAGCGCAATCCTGCCGTCTGCTGGAAGGACATATTCCTCCTCCTCTGCGGTATTAAAAGTGCCGTCCTCCATATAGCGAAATGTTGTTGTCAGCCTGTTGTCCTCATAGATTCCCCAGATGAGTCCGACAGCAAACGGGCGCATCACTGGATTTCTGACAAAAACGTCCTGCCACTTTGCGGGCTCCCACTCGCGCCCTGTGCTCCATGTGTATTCTAGGCGAAGCTTCTGATTTTCGATCACTGTATTGAACTGTTTTTTCAGTAGTTTCCATGCGTCATTTGCCGCCTTGGCCTGTGACGGGTCATCCTTTTTGCCGGGTGCGGGCATATTTTTGAGCAGTTTTCCTTTTTCATCATACACTTCTAATGTAAGCGACGAAGTAAGCACTGCCTTAAACTTCCTTTTGCCGTAATCAAATATACGTTCCGTCTGGTCATCAAATCCCAAATCAGGTACGATTCTGTCCTCAAGCTCCTCCTTTGAGATCTCAAACTGCGCTGCGGCATTGTCAAGCGCCTGTGCTGCTGCCAGTTTTACCGGGCGGTATTTAAACCTTCGCGAAATCTGATCGACGAGAAGCAGCGCTGTGGGCACATCACTGAGCGCGAGTGCCTTGACTGCCTCGGACGCCATCGCACCGCGCGAATGCTGCGCCCAGCTTTGAAGCTGTGCATAAATTTCTGCGACAACTGCCTCGTCGCCGTGAATCGCGGCGGCATAGAGTACCCATTTGCGCTTTGCCGGTGCCCCCTCGCTGAGCCAGAAACGGTACACTTCTTTTATATAAGCGGCTGTTTCTGCTGGATTGAGCTGTGCCGCGATGATTTGCGCTTCTTTGCTCAGTCCCAGTTCTTTCATATCTGCATAGCTGACAAGCATTGCTGCCAACTGCTCTTTGGATGCCAGCTCTCCCTCTGTTTGATGGACTTGGGGAAAGGTGTCAAGCGGCAGCCATGACAGTTTGCGCTTCCATGCACCGAACAGGATATCCTGTATGAGACGCTCCACCGATGGTTCGGCTGCGGATTGCGTTTGTATTGGGGTAGTTTCGGGCGGAAGTTTCGTTTGTACCGTTTGTATTAATGTCCTGATCTTTTTTGTCTTTTCGGATGCAAGGGCTTTCGCCAGCGCTTCCCGGTACTTCTCCGCGCCCCAGCCGTCTAACACCTCCACTGCCAGCCTGCGCTGTGCGCTGCGCATGGACTGTAGCAGATCAAGAATGCGTGGCTCAAAGTCTGGATGCGCGATGCAGATTTTTCTTAGTTCCTCCTGCCCCTGCTTGCTGTTCTCTGAGGCGCAGGCGAGCAGTTCCTCCTGAAACTCCTGCCACTGTACGCCCATCACGCAGATTGCCAGAACACGCGCCGGCAGAAAACTGCTCTGAGCCGCTGCTACCCATTCATTGTGCCAGTCTTTATGATATAAGGCAATCGCTTCAAGGCATCCCTGATCGTCGGCTTTATATCCATAATAAACGTTTCCAAGAAATTCAATCTGATACTGCGGCGGTACTTTTTCCTCCGCAAAAACTGCCAAAAGACTGCGGACCTGCCGCACATCTTTATATTTGCATTCTGTATCCCTCTCTGTCTGATCCAGTTTTGCATCAATCCAATAATCACAATAATATACACAATTCAGTTGCAGGCATTCGAGTACCAGCGCCCGTTGATAAATCTGCTTCTCACCGCATATCATCGCGCTATGAATCGGTGCAGTACTCGGTATACCAGACATTTTTCGCCAGCGCTCGACACAAGAAAGAATAGCTGAAATCTCAAGCTCTCCCAGGAGATACCGCTCTGCCTCCTTCTGAAAGACAGGAGATCCTTTGACAATCTCCTCCACGGCTGCGCGGCGGTATGCATCGACCAGAAAGGTCTTTTTTAGCTGAAAATACTTGGGATTGCCCGCCTTGATACAGTCTAATAAATATCCTTTGTCATCGACGGAACAGTTTCCGTACACAGTACAGAAGACTTTGGGCGCTTTTGCTGCCATGCGCTCCAAAACCGTTGTCTGCATCTTGGCAACTGCCCAATAAATATAGCGGTCGCCGGGCAGCTCAAGTATTGTTTCCAGCGCCAATATATGCCTGTCAAACCAGTCTTGTCCAGCGCAGAGACAACTGCTTAGCGGCAGGTTCTGTGCGGTCATGCCATCTAACAGCTCCGCGATGCGAAGCACCAGCCAAAACCGGTCGGAATGATCTATTGCCAGAAAAGCAAGATAAGACTGAAACGAAAGCTCAAATGCGTTTTGTCTGCTTTTACCGGACAGGATGGTTCGGATTTCATCTGGAATGGGTTCTTTGACAGCCGCATTGAACACAAATTTTTGCACTGTTTCCAGCTCTGACGCTTGGGGCATACTGTCTTCATGAAAGAGTTCACCTGTCCTCTGCATCAGGCTCTGCAATAAATACGCTGTCATTTCGCGGATATGTGCTGGATTGCCCTCCTTTTTGTCATCCGCATGTGCTGCTGGGCAGTCAAGCGGCTTTATATCCTCCGCCTGCTGTGCAGACAAGTCAGGCTCTGAGGGCGTTTCAAGCGGCTTCACACAGCGTAAATACAACGCTGCCAAGAGCATCTTTGTATTGTTTCCTTCATCGTTATAGCACAGCGATCTCATGCGGCAGAAGATCTCGGGGTCTTCCATGCCCATCTCAACCAGCTGACGGGTGTATCCCCCATAAAACTCTCCTTTCTGCCATGCAATGGCATTTGCCAGGATCACTGCTGCCTGCTCCTTTGTCAGATATTGTCTGATATACTCAAATTCATCATAATAAACCCATGACGAATAATACAGGAGGATTTCCTGCGCAGTCTCCCCGCCAATCTCTGCCACAAGGCGGATCATGCGGACGGCGAGTGCCTCGTTCGACTTTTTTAATTCCCGAAGCAAATCATACAATTGATATCTCACTGTGGATTCCAGCTTCATAAAATTTTGATGGGCTGCTTTTTGTAACAGCGCGGGCTGCTCCGGGGCGGACAAATCCAGATACTGCGCTGCAAGCTTTTGATTCTGTTCTGTCAGCGACAGCAGATTTTGTACGCGCTGAATGTACTGTTGTTCTTTGAAACCTTCGTCTTTCTTCACTTTTTTACTCTCCTACAATCCGTGCAATCTGTAAAACGATCTCGCTAAAATACCGCTCGTTTACTTCCTCGGGTATACAGGGCTGATCATTTATCGTAAAATACAGATTTTCTATATAGGTCTCTGTGTTCTCATATCCTACGCCGACTCCTGAAAAGGTAAGTACCGCTCCGAACTTGTGGTCATTTCGGCAACAGCAGTCGTAACAGCCGCCATCTAAAATTTCTCCACGCTCCCAGCCGAGGCTTAACAATGATCTCACCAGCGAGGCACCGTTGATCTCCCTGTCATAGAAGCGCATGAGCTTCTCTGTGCCCTTCTCCTCCTCTGTGAGATGGTATACGGGGCGTTCGAGCTGCTCTATGGGCTGTGTAATCTCATAGTCTGAGAGCTGTTCTTTCCACGCGCTAAGAAGCGTTTCTGACAATTCCAGTGGATGCACCAGCCCGATCCTGCCTGTCTCTGGCAACGTATATTCCTCTTCCTCTACGGTGTTGAAGCTGCCATCCTCCATGTAACGAAACGTTTCCTGTAACTTTTCATTTTCATACACGCCCCAGATCAGACCGACGGCAAACTGATGCATGAGCGGATTGCTGACAAACAGTGCCTTCCACGCCTGTATCTGCCAGTACCGCGCTGTGATAAAAGTCTGTTCCAGACGGAGCTTCTGGGCAGCGGCGACTACTTTGAGCTGCTTCTTTATCTGCTTGAAAGTCTCCTGTGCCTGCTTTGCCTTGGCGTCATCGTCCTGTTTGCCGGGTGCGGGCAGCTTTTTGAGCAGTTTTTGGCTGCTGTCATAGACTTCAAGCGCAAGCAGGGGAGTCAGACGAACGGTAAAGCTGCGTGCACCATAGTCCAGTGTCTGCTCCATCTGCGCATTGAACCCCAAGTCGGGCACAATCCTGTCCTCTAATTCTTCCCTGCTGATTTGAAGCGCGGACGCCGCATCTGCAAGCGCTTCTCTAGCTGCGTTTTTGACCTGATTGGACTTGAACTTGCGCGCCATCTGGTCAACGAGAAGAAGTGCCTGCGCACTGCCGTTTAGCGCCATCGCACGCACGGCATCCGCCGCGACCGCGCCTCTGGAATGCTCCGCCCAGTCCTTGATCTGCCGCTCCATTGTTGTAATCATCTGCGCATCGCCGTGAATCGCTGCGGCGTAGAGTACCCAGCGCTTTTTTGCCTCAGCGCCCTGAACAAGCCAGTCTTCATACACGGCGTGGACGTACGCTGCCAGCTCCTGCGGCACGAGCGGCGCGGCGAGCGTCTTTGCATCCTGATTTACACTGAGAACCTCCATGTCTGCATAGGCTGCCAAAATTGCCGCCATATATTCCGGCGATGCAAGTTTTTCCTCTGACGAGCTATGTTGTGCTGTATCCTGAAAATGTACTGCGGGCAGCAAAATGCGCTGGGTCCATTCGATTTTGCGCTTTCTGTCCCCTTTGTAAATCGCCGCGGCAAGCTTTTGTTCTGTGCGGCTCCATGTCTGCTGACTACCGCCCTGTGCTGCTGATTTTTCTAAATCTTCCACCAAATCTTGCAGTTTCACGGCTAATTTCTTATTTTTTTCACTGGCAAGTGCCGCCTTGACTGCATCCAGATGTGAGGTCTGCCCCCATTCCTCAAAAACGGCGACGGCAAAGCTGCGCTCTTTGAGCTTTTTGGAGGCGAGCAGTTCCAAGATATCTGGCTCCCATTCCTGATGGATTTTTAATACTTCTACAAGCTGTTTTTGCAGCGCCTCTGCATCCATTTGCAGGAGTCCGAATATATTTTCTTTATACTGTTCCAGCGACTGCTCCTGCGCCAGTACCTTGAGACAAATAATCAGCGCCGACTCGCTGTCCCTGCACACGGGCTCTGGTACGCCCTCAAGCCACTGCTCGCCCTCAAGCCGAAGTGCCTCTGCAATGGCAATTTCCCACGGTTCTTTCTCCTTTTGGTAAAGCGCTGCTGCCGCTTTTGCATACGCATCCACATACAGGATTTTTTCCTTTTTATCTGGAAAATGGTCACAGACGCTGCCTAAGATTTTGATCTGCCTGTAGAGCGGAACGCCTTCTTTGGATAAGAGCTGGAAAATACCTGTAATCTGATTTTGATCATACAATAGAGAATCCTCGTCTGACGGTTCTGTCATTTCCTCTGATACAGGATATTTCCATAAATAACCTGCGCCTCCTTTCAGCAGTTCCAACACCATCGCGCGCCGGTAAAACGCAGTCTCCCCGATTACTTTCAAATGGTTGATGCGCGCATCCTCTACGCTGTGCCACAATCCAACGGAAAAATAATGCTGGTCAAACGCTGCAACCAGCGCATCGAAACTGCATTTTCCGAGCAGATACTGTTCTGCGGTTTCATTATATTTGTCAAAACGGTAGGTTGACAGCTCACACGCCAATTTTTCGAGATAGACTTCACGATATGACGCATGGAGTTCCTGATAGAGCGCTGGATTGGCGTGTTGTATCAGCATCATGAGCTTTCTGTATTCCTCGGAATCTGCCTTCTTTGCTGCCGCCCGAATGCCGTCCGGGTTCTTCACTGCCATGCGCTGTATCTCCGCCTCACATTCTGCGTGATAGCCACGTAAGAAAAACTTCTCCTGCGCCAAGGCGTCAGACGGGCGTCCGTACAGGCACCAGATGATATAATCCTCATCGAAGATGGGCAGCATTTCTTCAATGAGATCCATGTGGGCATGAAAGCCTTCATCATCGGTGAGCGCGCGGACTGCATGGAGGGCATCAATTTGATATTTATAAGAAAATCCGTGTCCCAGCGTCAGGCGAAACAGCAGCTCAAAGCGCACGGAATGGCGCAGCGCAAGAAACGCACAGCCCGCAGGAAACGTTACGTTCATCCAGCCATTGCGCGCGGTGCAGATGGACAGTACCTTCTGTGGAAACGGGGTATCTGCCTTTGCGTGTTTCACGTAATTTTGCAGCGTCATGACTTCATTTTGTGTGTAGGCTCTCGCGGGGTAGGTCATCTCTGGAAGATCTGCGAGCAGGTCATTGATGAGGGACGCTGTAAGGTCCGGCGCAGTGCCCGCTTCTATCCAATAGAGATACATCGCTGTGAGAAGCATTCCGGCATGATGCCTGCCGTGCGCCCTCGACTTTTCAACACCGTGGCAGTATGGCAGCGCGCGCCGGAAAATCTCCGGGTCCTCTTTGCCGAGCGCCAGCAGTTTGTGCGCATCCTCCACATTCTGATCCTTGTACATGCGCTTGGCGCACAGCGCTGCCCGAAGCGCCATCTTCTGTTCCTCTGCGTGCGCTCCTGTGAGATAGACGAGCATCACCTCCAAATCCGTCAGCCTTGCGTCATAATCATCATCTACCAGAATCCACCACGCCGTCGAGCCGCCGACTGCTGCCAGCAAGCGCACATAGCGCGAAAGCTCCTCTGTGCGCTTGTTTTTGTGCATCCATTTGAGATAGGTCGCATATCCCTCCCGCGGGAATGGGTCTGATAAATCCTGAGGTTCTAACTTCGCAAGCAGCGTGGAGTCTTCCTCCTGTTCCATGTTGAGATACTGCCGCGCGATGGGTTCATTGTGTGCGTTCAGGTGCATTCTGCCATACATTGATTCGCGTATTCTTTGTTCTTTGGTATTGTCTGTGTCCATTGATGTGCCTCCTTTTCTATTCTTTTGATATCATGTTTCGCCCAATCATAGAACCATACCCGCCGACATAAACGGCATCTATGTTATTCTCATGCTTTTCATGATACGAGAGATTCACGATAATCCGTGAAGTTTCTCCTATATTCTGCCCCTGCTCAGTTTTAAGCGATACTGTAAATAATTGTAACGGTGTCCGTCTTTGCTGTCTGTTTTGGGCACTGAAGAAATCAGTGTAAAGCCAAACGACTTTGCCAATTGATTTGAAGCGCTGTTTTCCTCTCTTGTTGAATAAACAAACTCTTTGGCGCCATATTCTTCCCAACAATATTGAATCAGCCCTTGAAGAATCTGCTTCCCATACCCTTTTCCCACATAGTCTGGTCCCAGACAGATTCCCGCTTCCTCATATATGTAGGGTTCCATTTGCTCCACGCCAGCAAAACCAATCGCCTTTCCGGTTGATTTCTCATATACCAGATAGGTGTCATGCTCTTTCTGAAATGCAATGGTTTTCTGGATTCTTACTTTGGCGTCTTCTTCGCTTGTCGTGATCTTCCACATCATATATCTGGCGCTTTCTGGATGTGACCAGACATTATGATACATATCCTTCCAATCTGAAAACTTTGCCTTATCAAGAAAAAGGCTCTTTGTCTCAATCATCTGAAAATTTCCTCCTCTATCCAGCGCGTTTTGCTGCTATTCTTCAGAAAGTAATGATGTGTTTCTTAAATTATATTTTACCAGTGTCCTGAAAGGATGTAAATAATACAGCTGCAAAACACATGGTAGAATTTTATTTCTAAATCAGTATTTGACAATACAACATATCTGTTGTATCA
>VSNR01000182.1 GCA_009774345.1 Lachnospiraceae bacterium
TAAGTTTATTATAACAGAACAGGTATTTGTATTCAATTCAATTTACTATTAACAACACACTTTTTGACTATCACCAAACGCAAATATAACAATCTGTACCCGCGAGGAGGATGAAAATGAAACGCAAAAAAAGCGGCTTAACGCAGGAAGCCGTCGCAGAAAAACTAGGCGTAAGCCGCCAGACAATCTCGAAATGGGAAACCGATGAAACACTCCCTGACATCTGCCAGTCAAAAAGAATGGCACAATTATACCATGTCACATTAGACGAACTGATTGATTTTGATATAGACGTGAAAGAAATTGAACAGTTAATCGAAAAAACCAGCGAGGAAACACAGGCGAAAATTGACTGGACTGCCGCATGGGGTAAAAAATACCCCATTCTCGTCCAATATCAAAATGAAGTCCATACTTCAGATTATGCTGCCCGTCTGACCGAACTGCTGGATTCCTTGAGAAATGACTACATTTTTATTTCTTTTTCAAATGGAAGCGGTTCACCAGTTCATGCAGACGCTTGGACTGGTCTGACAGCTCCGCACTCGTCGCAGCACTGTTCTGGGCAAAGGAAGAGTTTGACTGAACGACATTGCTGATCGAATCAACATTCGTTGTAATCTGCTCTAATACACCCTTCTGATTCTGTGAAGCATTGCTGATCTTTTCCATCGAAGCCAAGATCTCCTCCGAACCCTTTACCACCGTCATCAGCGATTTCGCCGTGTTGTCCGCAATATGCATGCCGTTCTCAACTGCCTTCTGCGAGGTTGCGATCAAAGCTGCTGTCTGGTTGACCGCCTGCGCACTCTTTGCCGCCAGCTCACGGATCTCATTTGCCACCACAGCAAACCCCTTCCCTGCCATTCCTGCCCTCGACGCCTCGATCGAAGCGTTCAAAGACAGCAGATTCGTCTGCGCCGCAATATCTTCAATCGTCTTGACAATCTTCTCAATCTCTCCCGATGAATGGCTGATCTCAGACATCGCCTGTATTAGATGTTCCATCTCCTTATTACTCTCATCAATATGCCTGTTTACCTCAAATACGAAATTATTCGCCGTCTGCGCATCGTTCGCATTTGCTGAAACATCCTGCGACAAGCTCTCAATCGAAGCTGCTAACTGGTCTATCGCCGATGCCTGTTCTGTGGCGCCGTCCGATAAGATCTGCGCGCCGGAAGACACATTCTCAGAGCTTGCCGACACTTCATCCGCAGAACCAACAATCTCATGCAGCGTTTCATTCAGAGATTCAGAAATCTTCTCAATGGAAATCTGAATGGGTATAAAGTCCCCTATGTAATCCTGTGTGATATTGATATCCATATTATTATCTGCCATTTTAGAAAGCTGTTCCGAGATATCCCTCACATAATTATTGATAATCGTGCTAATGTGGTTGAACGCCTGCGCAAGACGCCCCAGCTCATCCTCCGACTGAATATCAATGTGGATATTCAAATCCCCGGCTTCCAGTTTCCCGGCACCTTCCGTAATCACCTGAATCGGGTCCAGCGCCCGCCTGATAATACGGTTCATAGATCTTAACAGCAAAAATCCAAACACCAGCACGATAAATGTGAGCTTCCCGGCGCCCTCAATAATCGGTCCATAAAATTCCATACCATTGACCGTCATGTGCAGTGTCCAATGCGTTTTGTTATTCACAGACAACGGAATTGTCACACAGACACCACCTCTGCCTGTGCCATAATTTTTCCTTGCTCTAATGAGCGCCCGGCTGCTCCTTAACTCTCCCGCCGGCATATCATTGATCCTGTCTGCATCCGTATCCATCGTATGATATCCAGCCTCGGTGACCGCCTTTCCAACCGTCGTGCTGTCAGCAGAATCCACGAGAATAGTTCTGTCCTCTGCGAGTGCCACCAGATGCGCCGACTTATAATCCGTGCTGATCAATAGCTGCTCCTGCATCTTGTCAAGCGCCACGTCCACCCCGCACACACCAAGAAACGCTCCCTGCGCATCATAGAGCGGTGCAATGATGCTGATCATCATGATGTTCTGCCCCATCAGCTCATACACATAAGGGTCCATAATATATGGTTCCCCGCTCTGTTTAATCTGTTTCCAGTACGCTTTATCATAATTATCAAAAGCATCCTCATGCTTCTCATAAACATATCCTGTCTTGTCCTCATTCGGATAGACCACCGCCTCATAAGCCATATCTTTTTTGTGCACACTGTAAGGCACACCGTCCGCATCCGCAATGGCATTTTGCTCAAAATAAGCAAATGCGGTCGTAAATCCATCACCGCCCTCCAAAAGTCCTGTCAAGGCGGTGTCGATTGCCCCTCTCTGCTCCTTAGGGTCCAATGTTGAAATATTTCTGAGCGCACCCGAAAAGCCGACTACCTTTCCATACGCCTCCTCAATATCGGTCACCAGTAAAAAGGCATTCTCATAAGCAACTGCTGACAGTTTTTCGCGATTCACCCGCACCAGCGATTTTGCAGAGAGCATGGCAGACATCATAATTGTAAGCAAAAAAATAACAGCCGTGATTACTGCCATCTTCGTGATAATCTTCTGGCTAAGGCTGTTTTTGTCCTTAAAATCCCATTCCTTAGACATAGTCATTCCCCCATGAAATCATTTTTGTACCACGTCTTCTCCTGTATCAATCCCCCTCATATACGGCAGGAGCACAACAGTGGTATCATGTTTTTTCTTATGATACATTATTATATCTATAATTTACCAAGAAGTCAATCCTATTCTGGACTCACCACTGTGCAAAAATTCATACATACGCAGGCAATACTTCGATAGAACCATCCTCCGACACGACAAGAATCATCCCAGGCACACTCTTTTTTGCAGATAATTCTGATACTTTCTGGCAGAATTCAACCGTGCTCCCCCTTGCCGGATCCATCTCTGTCTCACTATCCCCGTCCAAAATGAACCCGCTGCCATGGATCTGCCCTCGTGTATCCATTATAATACTGCCATCAATAGCACTGAGATCTTCAATCTCCTCTATCTTGAGTCCAAGATTTGGATTCTCTATCCCTGCATGAAAACCAGACAGACGCATTGCTTCACCTCGAGCCGCCTCATATTTAAGCACCATGAACATTGTTATATGAAAATATGTACGCCAAACCCAGGTAAAGTTCCCATTCAAAATGCCCAAACAATCAAAGAAAGAAACTATTGGATGTGTATGAATAAAATGGCGCAGCTACAGTGACTCCATGATCTCGCGCTGTAGTTTCTGATGTACATCATAGATCAGCAGATCCTGATTATACTGAAAATAGGACGCGCTTCCCCAAAGCTCTATAAAATGCATACTGTCTGCATTTGCCGTAAGCTCGGTCATAAATAAAATCATTTCCTGCCCGTTGCCCCACGCCTGTGTCAGAAAACGGAAGGCATTTTCCAGATGCGCCTTCACTTCCTCCGCCTGATTCTGGTGCTTTTTTGCGTGTGCATCAAAACGCTTCTTGATCCGCTGGAACTGCTTTTTGGGCTCCTCTGCCTTGGCACATTCAGTCATGTATTCCTTTAACAGTGACATGGCATCGCGGTATTCTCTTTTCTGGTCATTACTCAGGCTGTTTGCTGCCGCTGCACTGTCTTTTTCCGCCTGTATCTCCGCACATTTTTTATCAAGAAGCTGCACTATATTTGCATCATCTTTTTCTGCCGTCTCCTTTTTTGCGATTCGCAGTATCTTTACGACCCGCTCTAACACCATTTCCTGATGCACGGTCTGGTCAAACTGCATATTCAGATTTTCTAATATCAGTCCCAAAAGCGATATTCTTTCGTCAAATCCAGCTTTCCCCACGCGTTCCAGCAGTTCCTCCGACAGGATGCCATTCAATATGTCCTCCACCTTATAGTCTGACTTGTATTTTTTGAACAAATCATAATAAATGCTGAACTTTCCGGCAATCTCTGTATCTGTGATATACTGCTGGACCAGATTCCTGTTCACGTCAAACTTTTTCTTCTCATAAATGCCGATTGCCAGAGATAAATCTTCCCATCCTCTGGCAGTCACATACTGTACACCATCCACCGTTGTGCGGATCGAATAAAACCATTCTGGATTGATTTCCAGAAATGTGATGATTGCTGCATGGATTCCATTCTGATACGCATACGATTTCCAAATACCAAAATCCTCCTCGATCGAGAAGCATTTCAGACGGTCCAGTGTTGCCACATCAAAATCTTTTACGGATTTATTATACTGCGGCGGATTCCCTGCCGTGACAATGACCCATCCTTCTGGCAGGCGCCTGTTGCCAAATGTCTTATACTGTAAAAACAGCAGCATCGCAGGTGCGAGCGTCTCTGACAGACAGTTGATTTCATCCAGAAACAGAATCCCCTCCCGCTTTCCTGACTCCTCCATGACACGGTATACCGAAGCGATAATCTCACTCATCGTATATTCCGAAACTTTCACAGCCTCTCCATCATATTGTCTCTCCTCGATCAATGGCAGACCGATCGCACTCTGTCTGGTATGATGTGTCATAGAATAGGAAACCAGTGCAATGCCAAGCTCTGACGCGATCTGCTCCATAATCGCGGTCTTGCCGATTCCCGGCGCACCGATCATAAAAATCGGTCGCTGCTTCATATAGGGGATATTGTATTCGCCAAATTCGTTTTTGTCCAGATAGATTTCCACCGAACGCGCTATTTCATCCTTTGCTTCTTTGATATTCATTACAATGACTCCTCCTCAATATACACTTTCATTGCCCATGCAGGCACTTTCACATTCTCTTCCTGATCCAGAAATACAAACGCAGTCTTATACTTTGGCGGCTTTGCAGGAAATATACCGTAACCATCTGTGAAATAGAGCAGTCCTTCCAGCCTTTGTATTGCACCGCTTTCCATCATACGTTCTATATGCTCAAAGACAGGCCGAAAATCTGTGCCGCCAAATCCCTTTAATGTGAAATGTGCAATATACTCCTCCAAATCTTGTTGTGACTGAATCGTCACATCCTCCTGTATCACAGCATCACACTGAATCAGATGAATATTTACTTTTGAAGTGAAGCTCTCCGTCTGACGCAGGATATTATATGTTTTCGTCAGAAACTTTTCCACCAGTTCCCCTTCACAGGAACCAGAAGTGTCAATCGCAATCACAAACTCACGCAGCAGGTATTTGTCTTTATATTCCAAGGGTTCGATGAGCGGCATACGTTTATCAAGACGCAGCCCATATGTATAAAAAACATAGTCAAATTCATCCATATCTGTCTGCATTCTCTCCTCAAGCCGCGCCGCAAATTTCAATAAAAACGTCGAATAATCAAATTTTTCTCTTGTCAGCTTTTGCAGTGTTTTGACCATATTTCCAGATAAGTCTCCTCTTGTGTGTCTGGAAAAGGACTGCAAATCCATCAGCATTTGCTCAGCAACGCCTTTCCATACCTGCTGAATCTGCTTCTGGCTCCGCCCTATTCTTCGATCATTTGTTCTAGTCCTGTGCTCTTTGGGTTGTATGTCATCTTTTTCTGCGCTGCTCTCTTTGGATTGTATCTCGCCTTGTTCTGTACTGTTCTCTTTGGATTGCATTCCGCCTTGTTGTGTGCTGCTCTCCTCTGTGGATTCATCTGCATACCATAAACGATGCTCGTCCCGCCTAAAGAGCGCACAAAGTTCCGCAAAACTCATTCCAAAAAAAGCCGAAAAGTCCTTATCCAATGGCATATTCCTCAAGAGAAAGACAAAAATTTTCTGCGCAGACATCGCATTGATTTTATCCTGAATGCGCTTTATCGTATTCCGCCGGGCCTGCCCCTGCGGTGTATCAAAAAGCGGTATGTCCTCCGCCGCCATCTCCTCCAAGATACATTCCACTGCAATATCCGCCGCCACATCCCAGTATTCCCTCTGCTCCTGCGGTACAAAAAAGGGATGTTGATACAGACAGTGCATCACGGTATGTAAATAGTCCATCATCAGCTGCTTCGGCTCCTGCATATAGCGTTTGAGAATATAATCCGCACTGTAATACAGACAGCCTCCATCGCTCCCGAAATAAACCGCTCCACCCTCTTCCCATTTCAGGCGGAACAATGCCTGTTCCAGAAAACGGTTCTCAAAAAACAGCTGGTTGCGGCATGCCTCCAGCGCACGTCTGGCAAGAGCCCCCTGCCCGCTCATAGAGAAAGTCTCCTAGTTTTCTTGCTGCCCTGTGCATTCTGATATTTCAACAAATATGCAGAACAGGTGGTAAGACCATTCGTATTTGCTATTTTTAAGAGTTTCCCATATGCCGACTCGGACAGATATCCCCTTTCCAAAAACGCCAGAAACTCCTTCTCCTTTCTCGCTTCCAGCAGGCGTGATGCAATCTTCAATGCCGAATGCTTCATATATGCTACATACGGCGTATCCTCCTCGTCTTTTAACCGCAGGATGCCAAGCTCTGCAAACTCCAAACGCTCCTCAGGGTCCGCAATCTCCTCAAAACAGGCATCATACTCCTCATAGTCAATCGGATCGCTATTCCATGCCATGTCCAAATGATATGCCGCAGCACGCTTCAGACTGCCCGGTATCAAAAAAGAATCTGTCTGTTCTCCCCTCTTATGCCGGACATGGACCATACACCGCCCCCACTCCACATTCATGCGTTTTTCTGAGACATTCGGCGGCACTGTATTCACTGAAGCCACAAGCCCTTTGGCTGTACCAGCATAGGCATCAACCGCTTCGATCCCAGCCAGTGCCCCCTTCCCAAGGCGCTCCACCGAAGATGGCAGACGGACCTCATTAAGCTGACAGTCCCAAAAAGCATACTCACCAATCTGCTTTAACTTGTCATTGAAAACCACTTTTCCCACACCACTGTAACAGAAGGCAAAGCTTCCCAAATACTGCAATTTCGACGGAAGCACTACTTCATGCAGCGCCTTGCAGGATTGAAATACACCGCCGTTTTGATAAGCGCTGGAATCTGGAATTTCCTTTATATTGTCAGAAAACACTACTTTCCGCAATGACTTGCAGTTCGTAAAAGCACTCATCCCCAGCATCATCACGGTATCCGGCATATGGACTTCTGCCAGAGCCGTCTGATTTGCAAAGGCTTCCCGCGCGATCTTGACCGTTCCTTCCGGGATTTCATACAGTCCATCCTCCCTGCCGCGCGGATAAAATACAAGACATTTCCTGTCCTTTGAAAAAATCACCCCATCCACTGAAACGTACTTTTTATGGCCTTCTGGCAGCTGGATCCTCTCCAGTCCTGACAAATCTGCTAAATTCTTAAAATTTAAAGCTGTACTGGTCTGTGTGATGGTCAGCTCCCTGAATACATTGCTCCTGACATAATAATGCCCTCCTTTCAGATGGGAAATCGCGTGTCTTGGCGGCATAATCGGTGTCATTAAGTGCTTCGGAATGCCGACGGCAAATGCATCCTCGTGAAATCGCCTGACATGTTCTGGCACTTCCAGTATCTCCACTGAATGCTTCAGCCGATAAAAAAGATTGCCGATCACACAGTAATCTTTCTGCTTCTCAAACCATTCACACGAATCAAAAGCATTCTGCGCCACAGATACATCAGGATTTTCAAATGAAATATCTGTACACGCAGCATATCGGAACGCTCCTTTGGCTATTTTCCTGACTGTATTTGGCACAACCACCCTCTCCTGATTGCCTGCGGCAAGACTGTACAGCAGCTCTTTTCCATCCGCCGAGAAAAGCATCTGCCCATCTGTTGAAAGTTTCGGACTGTCTGACGCCACCTCAATCCTCTCAAGATTCGGAAAAAACCTGTTGGAAATGGTAATATCCGCAATGCTCGCCGGAACAAAAAGAAACCTGACCGCAGCAAGCGGTGTCTCTTTCTCCTGCATATCCCAGCGCGTGATTGGCTTACCATTATAAGTATCCGGCAGATACAGTTTTTCGCTTTCTGTGACAATGCCTGTGATCTCATACTCATTTTCCCTCGGATACCAGCCTCTCGGCTCCAGCCGAAAACGGCTTCCCTGATACTCATATGTAAAACTCTCATTTCTGCTCAACACGATCACCTCATCTTTCATTTCAAGTTAAAACGTATGTTTGTATTATATAATCTAAAATGATACTTGTCAAGTTTCTACCCAATCAAACATTCCTTTCCTTTAAATGCAAATCCATACTTTCTAATCTGAGCCTGCGAAAAACCCTCTGATATCAGTTCTGTCTCATAACATCTCTCTTCAATCTGTGCATACGCATTTGCAACCGTATCCTCAAGCATTATCTCATCATCCGCATGCAAAACCTTGAATTCAAAAATAAATGCCTCCTACAATTTTTTCCCATTTTATCATATCAATACAGGAATAGCAACTCATTTGGCAGGCATACAAGCTTTACACCTTCTACAGAATCTGTTATGATAAAAATACAAAAAACGCAGAACAGAAAGCAGGTGTCAGCTCACAATGGCGAATCGTACAAAGGACTGCAGACAGACATATGAGGAATTAGAACAGCGTATTCATGAACTAACGGCGCAGTTAAAGAGTCAAGAAAACAG
>VSNR01000183.1 GCA_009774345.1 Lachnospiraceae bacterium
AAAACCATTTTTCTCAAGTGTGTATTTCAGGCCTTCAATCAGGCTTAAATCATCTTCTACATATAATATCTTTTTTTTCATTCATTTTTATCCATCACTCAGGATGCCTCCGACATATAAAAAGTAAAATTGCAATTGAGCCGCTTCTTTTTAAGCGGCGATACGAGCAAAAAGCTAAGCGTTTGCGAGCAGTTTGCACCAGCAAACTGGAATCTCCACAGCCAACAGAGCCAACAGGACATACAGCAGTACCGGCCAGGCGCAGACGGCTCCTGCAAGCAGCAGTATTACCACCGGAACCACATATTTCCGGGGATGATGCCACAGGTCGCTTTCAATCTTCCAGCCACGGATGGGATAAAACCATTCCAGGAGCACAGACAGCACCGCACTCTGCAGGGCAAAGAAAACAGCCCCGGCAATCATCAGGACAGTGACACCGCCGTTTTGTATCTGCCAGCTACAGAGGAATATCGCATCTGCAGCCATATTACAGGAAAAGATAAACAGACAGTATGGGATGCAAAAGCGCCGTCTCTGTCCGGGCAGGAAACGGACTGCCTGCTCCAGGTCACGGTCGCAGGACAGCAGGATACAAATAGGGGTATTTAAGGATAGAATCGAAAACCCCACTGGGACAACAGACAGCCCGGCCATTTCTCTTAAAAAATACGGCATTACAATGGCTACGCACCACATCACACCAGTATTGACCAGATAATTCTTGTGGCAGCTCAGATACCGAAAAAAGTACCGCCATAAGGAAGCTTTCTTCCTCTGCCGGATCGCATGGTGTTTCTCACTCTCCCCCTGATAAAAAGCATAGACCTCTGCCTTCCGCAAGATCAGAATAGCGATGAAACTATTCGCAAGCAGCAACAGTCCAAACCATGTCCTACTTCCACAAAATAAAATTGCAGACACCATGGCAACAGCCCAGAACCCACCCGCATACCAGTATTTTCTCAGAGAATAGGCTGCGGCAGCCATAAGGACCGCATGAAGCATACTGCTGGCCATTCCTATCATCTCTATGGGCTTCCATGCAGAAACAGCCAGCAGAACCGCCAGAAGCAGCCCTGTCTTTGTAAGAATCGTATAGGCTCCCAGCACCGCCACATAGGAAAATACAAATTCCCGACCATGTCCTGGCAGCATCAGTATATGTTTCAGCTCCACAGCATTATCTCTGGAAGAAAGAGCCTGCCACATCACACCGGCAGTAAAAGCGCTTATCATCAGGATCCGTACAAATGCTGCAACCTGTACCTGAAAGCCCGCGATATACAGCCCCCAAAATATGATCACATCAAGTAAGAGCGTCCGGGGCAGCCGCTCGTATCTTGCCCCAAACAGTTTTTTTGCAAACGCTTTACCTGTCATTTTCATCATGCAATGCCTCCCGGATATCTGCGGCATTGATTTGCCCGCCTTCAAAAGTCTGCCGGATCTTACCGTCCTCTAGGACAAATATCCGGTCAGAGGTCAGCGTGATGCTCTCCAGGATGTGGGAGGAAAACAGGACGGTTCCATGCTCCTTATAGCCCAGAATCTGTTGGTACAGATATTCCGTGCTCTGGAAATCCAGGCCATTGACCGGCTCGTCCAAGAGAAGCAGTCTGGGTTTCAGGGCAAAAGCCGTAATTAGAAATGCTTTTTTCCGGTTCCCGGTTGACAGCTCCCTTAACAGGGTATCTGTATATTCTTCAAAGTGAAAACCCTGTACCAGCTCCGACACATCGGGAACCTCTTTCCCATAGGCGGCGCATACATAGGCCAGGTATTCCCGAAAAGTAAAATACGAAAAGGAATTGTCCTCGGCAAACACTGTATAGCGGCAGAGCTTAAAATCCTGCTTCCGAAAATCCACAGGAACGCCACGAAAGCAGATACCCTCTGAACGAAAAGTAGGGAGCAATCCAGAAATCACCTTCAGAAATGTGGTTTTCCCGGCTCCGTTCAGCCCGATCAGACCTGCCACTTCATGCTCCGCCAAAGAAAAAGAAAAACCCGAAAGTATCCTTTTCTCTTCACTGTACCACGCACTCAAGTTTTGAACAGTCAGGAGCGTTTCTCCCATCTTACCTTCCCCCTTTGCCGTCCTTCTCTTTTTTCCATGTCGCATATACGGAGTACAGGAATACACCTGCCAATATCAGATAAAGCCCCATCATTGGGAAGTTTCCGGATACCCCGCATACAATGGCTGCAACCAGCCAAATCAAGCCAATAATCCCACGAATAAAAATATGACGCATTGTTTTTTACCTCCTTCATTGCTTACGATTCGTAATTTATATGGGGAATATATTTATCTATCAAATCATAATCCTCTTTTGAGATTGTATATACTCCATTATCCGTCTGCTCAATAAAATATTTTCCTCCATCTTCATATAGAAATAGTCTGCATATCACATTCTCTTTACTGATAAAATCTGCATTGATAATATTTTCCACACGGACCGGAGTACCTATCCCGCCGCTCTCTACAGTGGGTTCTGTCTCTTTTAAAATGCTCAGAATATTTTCCACATCATCTTTGCTGCTTATTACAATTGGACTGTCAGAGTTTCTTTTGAGAGAGATATTTTCCACTGCCCCTGCGTCTGGCAATTCAAGTTTATATGTGTCTAATTCATTCGCCTTTATAAAATCCGGGATGGTTGGCCTCCCTTTTTCCTCAAATTTCACATTATAAAACTTGTCTGTTTTTTCATCGTAAAGCAATGCATAGTCAAAATTACAGATTGGCAGATCCTGTTCTTCTGCCGTTAATGTCTCATCCATTTGGCCGGGCCGGACAGTATACGCATCGGCAGAAACCCCAAAAACCGTATATCCAGGCGCATATGTCGTCACCAGCATTTGTATGTCCGAAACTTTCAGGGAATATGCCTCATCATCTTTTATGTTCATATCCGTATAATGGGATACTGCTTCGTTTAAGCGACCCACAAGCATTTGCCCTGCAGGCTTATTTTTTGCCAAAAGCCAAATACATACGGTTCCAATCAATACGATACCTGTTATAATTAAAAGCAATTTCTTTTTCATAAGCAGTGCTCCTTAAATTTATTGACATCTCTTTGCTTCTCTATGTATCCGTAAATATCCGCCTGTTCTCCATCAATTTCAAAGCTGCGTTCATAGACTCCTCCATTCCGGGTGATTGTTTTAACCGAAGGTTCATTCTTCCTTTCCACAGAAAGATACAGTTTGTTCATCCCGGTCTTTTTGGCAACCTCCAATAACTGCCGCAGCATTTCCGTAGCAAAGCCTTTTCTTCTTTCTGACGGACGGACGCTGTAACCGCAACGACCAAGATCCTTCAGGAAATCGTTCAGCGTATGCCTGAAATCAATGATTCCCACAATTCTATCATCATCGACAGCAAAGAATGTGTCCGTTATAACCCAATTCGGATTAACGGTCTCTTCTTTCGTGTTTGCGTCTATGGTTCTGCACCATTCTGTGTAATCATCCGTTTTATCAAATAATTCACTTCCGTTGATGACAAATTCCCCATGTTCAAAAAATTCCTGTCTGAACTCTATGGCCTGTTCTTTCATCGCTTCTGTTGGTCTGACTAATTGAATCATTTTTCACACTCCTTTATCTGCATTTCGATATAATGTTGACCCGCAAAGACACCGTGTCAACTTCTGATTCCATGTGCGCCATAACGCACGAAATCATGGTACAATAAAAAAATCAGCCCAATCAATACCAGTGTGACAGCCGCCGCTATGGTGGAACTGACACTCATAACGGGGAATTGCTCATATTTCAGCATATAAGTAACAAAAGCATTCGGCAGGTTCGCAAAGAAGGATACAATTAGGTTATTACCAGATAACTTGTATGCAGCCGCAAATCCGCCCCCTACTGCAAACAACAGAAGAATGTCCTCCCAGGTGCAGAATCCTGGATAGCCCAAATGGTAAAGGGAGAACATTGCCCCGGAAACCAGAATTGCCGGTACCCACCCAAATTGCCGGTCGATCCGGCTCTGTACAAATCCGCGGAATAAAAATTCCTCAAAAAACGTGGTCATAATCAGCGGCACAATTCCCATAGGCAGCAAGTGCCATTGGATCTGCTCACCGACAGCCATCTTCGGGATAAGCTGCCCTCCAACGGAA
Organism: Lachnospiraceae bacterium; assembly: GCA_009774345.1. Taxonomy (GTDB): domain Bacteria; phylum Bacillota; class Clostridia; order Lachnospirales; family Lachnospiraceae; genus COE1. The sequence continues at coordinate 4,146 of VSNR01000183.1, forward strand.
AATACCACAAAGGCAGCCAAAACACCCCATTGCCGTATGCCCAGCTTTTTGAAACCGGCTTCTGCCAATACTCTGCCGGAAGCTGGCGCTCCATTTTCCTTATACAAACAGTACAGCGGAATCAAAAGGCTGAATACCAACCCATACAGGAGATTGTAAAAAATAAAATATAGTATGGGCGTTGGATTGAGATTCGCTGCCATAATGCAGATAATCAGCATGATTTCTATGCCGGCTGAAATCAGGAGCGTTTTTCCTTTTCCCCTGTTTGCTGTTTCCTTCATCCTAACCACCCCTGATAAAACGCAACTGCCCCAAAAATTGCGCCTACAACCATCGCCGCTAATGTTACAACAATTATGACAGGATGCTCTTTCATCAGTTTCCCTAATTCTTTTAAATCGTTCATTGAACTTCACCTCCTTTGTCACACAACGGGAGTTTTGCGTTTCTTTTCTTGAAATAATACCTTATCGAACATTAGTAGTTCGATAAGTATGAATCGCTATCACAAACGCAAAGGAAATGATCTGTGCAGCCATGATCCGGACAATCTGTAATTCGTCTGCACCATTTTGCGAAACTACATGCAGCATATTAGTCGCAACGGTATTGTTAAATAAATGGTCGCCAAGCCCTGCCCACAGATTTCCCGTAATGCGGTAAAGAAGCCCCCATTTGATTCCCATAATTCCGGCAAGGATAATATAACCGATCCCCATTAGGACCATTGCCGCAAATGACATTTCGCCATTTACATAGCTTCTAATCGGCATTATAATATGCCAGATACCAAATAAAAATGCTGCAATAAAATTCGCCTGCATAAATGGCTTTGTTTCAGAGAGCATTTTAAGAAACAGACCGCGAAAAACACCTTCCTCCATCCATACATTGACGATATTGAATAGTACACATAACAGAAAGAAAACAAAATCCGTATTTTTGATCTGCGAGCCAGTTAAAGAAAAACTGCTGATATAGATTTCCAAATGCGCAGGATTGCCTTGCAGAACTGAAATTGACAATTCCAACCCAAACGAAATGGCAAAGCAAACGGTTCCTAATAACAAGCCTTTCAAAATACCGCTTACCAAGCCGTTTTTTTGAAATCCGATATCACCCCATGTAAGATTTATCTTTTTCAATACCAGCGCCAATAAGATAATCCCAACAACCTTATGGAGCACATTTTCTCCAATAGCTGTTTTGTCTGTTTCAATCAAAAAGTATTCCACAAACCTTACAGACAAGCAAAGCATGAAGATGATCATGCATAAATTATTTGGTTTGCATTTTATGTTTCTTTCCATATAGCCCTCCAATCAGCACCATTTTCTTGTTCATATGCGGCTTCCCGATAAGCTGGAACTTATCTATTTTCCATAATCAATTCTTTGCACTTCCATTCTTCACCCAGAACACAATATGTTTCTGTCGTATCAAGAACTGTATCGCTAAAACCGACTGCTTTATAACAATAATAAGCCGGGAGATTATTCTCAAAAACGCCCAATGATGCTTTTTTTGCTCCATATATTTCAAATACAAATTTCAGACCCAGCCGGAGCATAGCTTTTCCATAGCCTTTTCCTCTCTTGTGAGGATTTACAATAACAAATCCAAAACGTAGTTCATCCAATGATTCATCAGGGTTTCTTAGTGTAAAAAAGCCAACGATTCCTGTATCATCAAATGCAGTAAACGGCATTAGAGATTCAACAAAACAAAATTCCTTTTGCGTTATCGGATAATTACCGAGTATACCTGCTGTCCATTGATAAAATACTTTTTCATCCTGACACCATGATAATATTGTATCTGCATCTGAAGCCTTATATGGTCTTATTCTAATCATACATTTTCCCTCGCAAATTCCGATTTTGACGTTATACTCGTTTTATCATATCTATGCAACAATCTTCATACTTTCCTTGATTGCCCTGTTCATCGGTATATTCGTATACACCGTCTAAGTGTAGTTCACCGACCGCATGATATCCTAATCTTTCATACAATCTCTTTGCCGCAGAATTGTCCGTTGGATTTACATCAAGTCCTAAATAGGGAATTGCGGCCTCTTTGCAATATTCTTCACATACCAACGACAGTCGGGTTCCAATGCCATAATTTCTTAAGGGCTCTATTACCAGCAGATCAATCATATCTGCACATTTTTCTTGGTTTGTATATGGCATGACATCTTCTTTATTATCCAGCGATAACAACACATATCCAATCGCACAGTTATTGATAAACGCGCCAAAATAAACTGCTTTTCCGTTATTCTGTTGCTGAAATCTATCGGCATGTATGGAAGCATCACTTTTCACCAATAACAAACTATCTAAATCACATTCTTTCACTATCCTGATTTGATACGATATAGAATTTATTTCATATAAATTTTCCTGCATATTTGTATTCCTCCAAATTTTTTTAATCAGGGTGATTACAGCACGGCCAATCTTTTGGTTCAAACTGGAAGTTATTGAATCGGTAACAATTCTATATTTTTTGCTCGTTTTAGATTTATTTTAAGGTCTTCATATTCAAACGGCTTGCCATGTCCCGGATATATTAGATTTGGTCTAAGTGCAATGATTGTTTCCCAAGATTTCAGAAAAGCCGTTTTGTCCTCTACCCAAATGGTTATTCTATGTAAACTTGGCAAGCCGTTCATAGCAGCGTCACCGCAGAATAGAGAACCGTCATTTAGTAAAAGCGATATGGAATCGGAGGTATGACCGGGAGTATCAATAATTTTTCCTTGCAGTAAAAGTTCCACTTGCTTACGGTTTTGTTCGGTCACTTGAATACATCTACATTGATATTCTTGTTTTATTGAGGGAAACAAATGCTTACCTTTGCCAACGAACTTCATTAAATAACAAAAGAACAAGGCAATCTTAGTTGTGCAACCGCCATGAAAAGAGTTTTGCCCTCTAAATAATCTTTCTAATGCTTTGTCGCTCATAACGATTTGGAGGTCAGGGCATTCCGAAAGTACTTCATTCAGATAACCTGCGTGGTCATCGTGAGCGTGTGTCAAAAAAATATATCGTATCTGTTGAGGGGCTATTTGCATCTTTGCCAATTGCTTTTTAAAATGTGCAAATCCGCTTTCATACCCTGTATCAATCAGTACATAGCCTTTGTCAATAGGATATATCCAATTATTTACTATCCTGCTTCCTGCATTGAGCATGGGTGTTCTCTCCTTTCATTCATTTTCATCGGCGTCAACTTTCGATTTCTCCACGAGTGCGTTTTATTTGCTATTTTTAACCCATGTGCCGACTTCCGATGATTTTATCATGCCAAGATGTTTGTAGAAATCCTGATCCAAAAGCACGATTGCCCTTTTTGCACCTTATACAGCCCTCCAATCAGCACCATTTTCTTTTTCATATGCAGCTCCCTGACAAGCAGGAAGTTACCAAGTGAATAATTTTTTGCCTGATTTTTTATACAATAGAGTACCAACAAAAATTATGATCGCTAATACAACAATGTTATATTGTATCGGCGCTAAATAACATATATTAAAAATTGCGTGCATAATGGCAATCAGCAGTATATTTCTGCATTGATAATAGGTTATTCCCAAAACAACGGAAACAAGTAATGTCCATATACAAAGGCAAACAATTTGTTCCACGCCCAATGAATTTCTGATGATCCACATTGGTAAATGCCACGCTGCCCAAACGGCGCCAACAAAAAGAACACTTTTGATGTTCTTAAAAGGAAGTCGTTCCAACAGAAATCCTCTCCATGCTATTTCTTCAACAAGCGCTGTTAGCAGCAGATATATACAGCTTGTTAACAGGGATATTACTGTCGAATATGTATTTTTAAATACGTCAGTTTTCACTATGAACGAATAGCAATAAGAATCAAATATACCTGCAGCCATATATGTAACCCCTGCTAAAATATATTTGATTGTTATTTTCCCTGAAAACATTCGCGTAAAGTATACCTTGATGTTCTGCTCGCAAATCAGCAGAAAAATAGCAGCTATAGTAGGAATACATACATATAAGTATTTTAAGTACAATAATCCATTGGGAATGATCATTCCGTTCTGTTCTAGCAATGTAGGTACATAGCATAGAAACGATAAATCATATACGACAGAAACCCATAACGTGAGTTTCAACTTATTTGTGTATCCCGCCATCACAATTTCTCCTTGCAGTGCGAAAATCTTGCAGAAATTCCAGTTGCTCGTTCTCGGCAAATTCCCGATAAACTTGAAGTTATTGAAATGTAATTCTCAAAAGGCAAAAATCAAATCCTTATCCAAAGAGAGGTAAAGTTGTTTCAAGTTATTTGCGGTATCTTCTAACCTACCATTTTCGTTACAATAGCACTCTTGGCG
>VSNR01000184.1 GCA_009774345.1 Lachnospiraceae bacterium
ATCAATGTCTATAAGAGTATTATACATATATTTCCAATATTAGCAACTATAGGCAATAAACAATCACTTTATATATATTAGGAATCTGCCTCTGTTTTATGCATTCTAAATATCCGCACCCTGATCTTTGAGATACTCGATGATATCGCCGACCGTCTTGACCCGCTTATCCATCTCCTCATAGTCGGCTGTGATTCCATACTCGTCCTCAAACGCCATAATCAGCTCCACCAAATCAATAGAATCCGCACCAAGATCATCCTTGAGATTCAAGTCCTCTGTGAGCTCCACGCCTGTTAAATGTAATTGCTCCTCGATGATTTCCAATACTCTTTCCATTCAAAAATCTCCTTTAAACACACTAATTCCGTACCTCTGCGAAACATCCATATACTTTTCATACTCTCATTGTATGCAGTTTTCAACCGTCATATGATGTTCGATTCCTATTAACAAACAGAAGTATAGTATTCCCATATATATTTGTCAACGTGTTTTCTTAATTTTATATAAAAAATACATAAAAATACAAAATCATCCTTTTTCCAGCAAATATTGATAGACCTCCCGCTTGGAAATCCCCCTGTCCTTTGCCACCCGCTTCATCGCCTCTTTATGGTCAATTCCCTGTGCCTCATACTGTGCCATGTGCGCCTCGATGGAGATCTCCTGCCAGCTGAGCTCCTCCTGCCGCCGAAATTCCAAGAGGCTTTTTCCCTCCACCACAAGCACATACTCTCCCCTCGGCGGCTGCGTCTCGAACATAGCAAGCGCATTCCCAAGCGTCGTCGGCGTAACCTCCTCAAATTTCTTTGTCAGCTCTCTGCAAAGGGTCAGTCTGCGCTCTCCCAGCGCCTCATACAGCTCGGTGAGCGTGCGCAGCAAATGATGCGGCGCCTCATACAAGAGGATCGTTCTGGACTCCTTCTGCAAATCCTCAAGAACCGCCTTTCTCTCCTTCTTATCCGCGGGCAGAAATCCCTCAAAGCAAAACCGCCTCGTACTCAGTCCTGATAGTGTCAGCGCTGTAATACACGCCGCCGCCCCCGGCAGCGAAGTGACCACAATCCCCGCCTCCTGACACTTCTGCACTAGCACCTCACCGGGGTCAGAGATGGCGGGCGTCCCAGCGTCTGTGATCAGGGCAACATTTTTCCCCTGCTTCATCTGGTCTATGAGCGCATACGCCTTCTCGACCTTATTATATTCATGATAGCTCGTCATCGGCGTGTGGATGTCAAAATGATTGAGCAGCTTGATGCTGTTTCTGGTATCCTCTGCGGCGATCAAATCCGCCATTTGCAGCGTCTCCACCACCCGCGGCGTCATATCCTTGAGATTCCCGATCGGCGTTGCGCACAGATACAATTTTCCTGCCATTCCTGTTCCCATCTCCTTGTCATTTAGAACCCATAGGTATCCCGCACCTCGTCTGTATACACATTGGGCTCTCGAAAAATAATTAATGGCTTCTCCACTGTCATGCGCGGCCTGCCCCCGCGGCAGCCTTCAATCAGCACCATATTGGGCTCCTGATCGGCATAGGGATACACCAGCCGCATCCGCTTGGGTTCCAGCCTGTATTTGACCATCACAGTCATAATCTCCGGCAGCCGGAACGGTCTGTGAACCATACAGAAATTTCCACCCGTTTTTAAGAGTTTTGCCGCAGTCCGAACCACATCCTCGAGCGTGCATAAGATCTCATGGCGCGCGATTGCTTTGGGCGCATCTGGATTCGTCAGTCCATGCTGCCCGATCATATACGGCGGGTTGCACGTTATGACATCAAAAGAAGCAGCGTCAAAAAACCGGTCTGCTTCCTTCAAATCCCCTGTCACAATATCAATCTTTTTTTCCAGATGATTCAGCATCACACTGCGCCGCGCCATATCCGCGCTCTCCTCCTGAATCTCGATGGCACAGATCTTTGCCGCCTGCGTCTTTGCCTCGATTAACAGCGGAATAATCCCTGTTCCCGTTCCCAAATCCAGCACTGCGGCGCCCGGCTTCACCCGCACAAAGCCGCTCAGCAGCACCGCATCCATGCCAAAACAGAATTTTTGAGGATTCTGGATAATCTGGTAGCCGTTGCGCTGCAAATCGTCAATCCGCTCCTGTTCCTTACATTCTACCACCATATACAGACCCCTTATACTGTGTCGTCGAGCTTTGACTTCGTGTCCTGCTTCTCCTGTTTTTCAAGTTTTTCAAGCTCCTTTAATTCCTTGCGCTCCTCGTCGCTCATCATGTCATTTTTGTCCTTGCGGTGGCGTCTCTTGAATCGAAGCTGCTCCACCTTGTACTCATGAATCTCTTTCTCGTCATTTACCTCAACGATCACTTTGACGAGCTGCCTAAGCACATTGACACTCTGCACTTCCCCTTTCAGCCCGTCATCTGCGGTCACGAAATCCCCCACATTGGGCAGTTTGCGGTTTAAGTATTCATACGTCTCCTCCTCATGTTTCAGGCAGCACATCAGGCGCCCGCACACCCCGGAAATTTTGGTCGGATTCAGAGACAGATTCTGCTCCTTCGCCATCTTAATGGATACCGGGACAAACTCCGACAAATGGGAGTGACAGCAGAGCGGTCTGCCGCAGATGCCGATACCGCCAAGGATTTTCGTCTCATCACGCACCCCAATCTGGCGCAGCTCAATCCTCGTCTTAAACACCGACGCCAAATCCTTTACCAGTTCTCTGAAGTCAATCCGCCCGTCTGCCGTAAAATAAAACAACACCTTATTATTGTCAAAAGTGTACTCCGCATCAATGAGCTTCATCTCAAGATTATGCTTCTTAATCTTCTCAAGACAGATCTTGAAGGCATCCTTCTCCTTCTGTTTGTTTGCCGCCTCCTGCTCCATATCACGCGCTGTTGCCACGCGAAGCACTGGCTTTAAAGGTGTCACTACGCGGTCCTCCTCAATCTCTTTGGGATCGCCCACCACCGTGCCGTACTCAATGCCGCGCGCTGTCTCCACAATCACATGCGCACCGCGCTTGATATCAAAATCTACCGGGTCAAAGAAATAAATCTTGCCTGCTGTCCGAAATCTCACACCGATTACTTTAATCATATCATCTATCTACCTCACTTTACTTCATCTTAGGAACTGTTCAGAAAAAACATCAGCCCGCCTTCATGTCCAGAAACATCAATTCCATTGTCAGATCAAAGTTCACATTCGCCGCGATCCGGCTGCGCGCCCTGTCAATGGCGTGGATAATCCGTTCGATCGCCTCATAATGATAGTATTTTGCCGCACTTTCCAGCGCAGTCAGCTCTTCTTTGAAAATAACAGGACACGAACTGCCAAAACCACCGCACGCCTTATATAATAACACATCCCGATACCAGATAAAACACAAATCTAAATAGTCGTTCGTGTCAAATTTTTCCTCTGTAATCTTCTTTACTTCGGCGGCAATCTGGTTCGTTTCCAGCTCTGTAATATGTTTCAACAGACCAAGCACAGAGGACTTCATATGATCAAATACCTCATTGGAGGCAAGCTCTATTGCACGCCCCACATTTCCTCTCGCAAAAGAAGCGCAGATAGATGCCCTGTAATCAGGAATCTCAACCTTCTGCATCAGATAGTGCTTGATCAGATCATCCGGCACCGGCTTTGTATTCAGTACGACACAGCGGCTCAAAATCGTTTGCAGCATCGCCTCTGCCCGCGTGGCAAGCAGCAATATCACTGCATATGACGGCGGCTCCTCCAATGTCTTTAGCAGCGCATTCTGCGCCTGCACATTCATTTTCTCAGCCTCATCAATAATATAGATCTTATAATCTCCGCTGTACGGCTTGATATCAATGTCCCCGTTTACCTGCTGTCTGATATTGTCCACCGAGATCACATTGGGCTTCTCATGTGTCACATAGATAATATCAGGATGGTTGCCATTGATAGCCTGCTTACAAGACCGGCATTGGTTGCAGGGACGCGGCCCAGTTGCCTCAGGCGGCATCTCAAACAGTGTCTCTTGATGCTCTGATAATGCCTTGCCCGCCTCACATTGAAGCGCCCGCGCAAAAATGTCCGCAATCATCCGTTTTCCCGACAGCTTTTCCCCCTGTATCAGATAGGCATGCGATATTTTATTGTGCTTTATGGCATTCTGCAAATTGTCTGTGAGCTGGGTCAATCCCACCACATCATTCCATGTCATTGTTGTTTCCATATCTGCCCTCTCAGGTGTCTGTGCCTACATTGTCCCAATCATCTGCTCCATCTGCATCGATCAGCCAGTTCAATCCGCAGTGTCTCTCATACACCACATCCGGGTCCAGCCCTGCCGGCGCCTCCTCCTCATGAATCCGCGCATCCACACAAGCCCAGTCATAGCGGTAAATCAAGTCTGCCTCATCCAAAATCTCAGAAATATCTCTCAAATGGACCTTTTGCATAAATTCCTCCATACTGCCACAGTCCGCAACCGCATGGATGGCAAACTCACAATCACACGCCTCAGAAGGATAATCTAATTGGTCTACAATGCCAAGCGCCCACAGCAGAACCCAGTATGCCTCATATTTCCACGTCATATTGGCAAAATCCTGACTGTTGCACTTTCCCTTAAAAATCTTTTGCTCCTTATGGGTAAGAAAACCTTCCAGACCAAACTCTGTCAGTTTCTCACCAAAAAATTTCCGGCTTTTTTTAAAATTGCCCGGCGCCCCCGCCGCATCACACGCCACCTGTATCGCAAGCAGACAAGTCACCGCCCGCCGCGCAATCTCCTCCGCGGTCCTCACCCTGACTGCATCAGCCGTCTCAATTGTCGGAAGATGCGGTGTATAGGGGACATTGTGTGCTTTCAATATCTCGATGGAGCGTTTTTTTCTCATCTGCGCTTCTCTCAGATCATATTGGCTGTCGCCGCTCCCAGTTACAATTTCCATACTGCGCTTCCTCCATTTCTCCCGATCATGCCAAAATATCCAGCAGCAGCCCCCGAATCTCATCTACCTTGGCAAGTATCGCAATCTTATCACATTCTTCACTCACAAGAGCCTGCGCCAGCTCATCCAGCTTTTCATCCACAAGCCGGATAATGCCATACACTCTGTGCCGCCCCCGCCTGTCCAGAAAATTTTCCCGCGAAAATTTATGGGAACGGTTGACAATCTCATTCATGAAATCCTTGATAAGCGTCCGATAACGCCGCATATCCCGCACATCCATGCGTTTCACAATCTTGTCGCCCTGCATCACAATCTCCTCCATCATCAGATTCAAACGCTCTGCAAGACCCTCTTCCTCAATATTGCTCGCCAGCATAAATTTAAAGGTATCATCTGTCGGCTGTGCCGCCTGTGTCTGCTGTACCGGCACTGTCTGCTGCACTTCATTGATCTTAAAATCCATCTATATCCCCCCTGCCATCTTCCCCTGCCCGTGTGCATAAAAAGGGCTTTTACGCCCCCTGAAACGACAATATATACGCCGTAATTTCAGACAGGCAGGTTTTCAAGTCCTTATTGATAAAACATCTCGTAATTCCCGCCTGTTCAAGATTTCCAGCCGAAAAGTCTTTTGCATCCGCAAGAAACCGCCTGCACATCTCCTCGTATTTTGGCTTAGACTGTCCCCGCTCACGGCGCAGCGCACGCGTTAACCGGTCTCCATCGTCCAAGTCAATGTAAATGGGAATCACCTGATCCTGTCCAAAATAATCCCTCATCATAACATAGGACTCCAAAGTACCTATGACCAGATAATCAAAGTGGTCCAAATCAATCTGGTTATCCTTTGCCATAAAATAATGCCATATGCCATAGACCGTATCATAGGAACGGCTCTCTATAATCCTGCCCTCTCTTTGCAGACGCTCCATCTTCTCCGCCGTCGTAAAATGATACTCCACGCCCTCCCGCTCTCCTGCACGGATAGGGCGTGTCGTATACAAAACAATACGCTTTAAGTGAAGCGCGGAAGTTCTCAAAAGTCTTTTATAGATTGTATCTTTGCCCGATGAACTTTTTCCGATAATGCAAAAAATTCTCCCCATCGGTCCTGTTAAACCTCGACAACACGAACCATATTCGTATTCCCAGCAACACCCAGCGGAACACCAGCCGTAATGACAACCTTGTCCCCATAGTTCACCAGACCCGCGTCAACACTCGCTTTCACCGCCGCATGAAACAGCTTTTCTGTGTCATCCTCTTTGTCAATCAACAGCGGACTGACGCCAAACATCATCGCCATCTGACGATACACCACCTCGTCCACTGCACAGCCAATCACCATACATCCCGGTTGATACTTTGAGATCATCCCCGCCGTAAACCCGGACATCGTGACGGTTATAATCGCCTTTGCGTTCAAGTCCATCGCCGTCGTACAACATGCATGGCAGATTGCGGTTGTCACTTCCGCATTGTTCACCCAATTATGACTTCTCTTTCGCAGCCTGTCAGCATAACAAATCTCCTGTTCTGTGCGCTCTGCAATCCTGCTCATGGTTTTCACTGCCTCGATGGGATAGGCTCCCGCAGCGCTCTCTCCACTCAGCATAATGGCAGACGTACCGTCATAAATTGCGTTCGCCACATCTGTTGTCTCTGCCCTTGTCGGTCTGGGATTTTTAATCATAGATTCCAGCATCTGAGTCGCTGTAATCACAATTTTTCCCTTTTGCAGAGCCTTGCGAATCATTTTCTTTTGAAGAATAGGCACCTCCTCAAGCGGAATCTCAACCCCCATATCTCCTCTTGCCACCATAATGCCGTCTGACGCGTCCAGAATTTCATCGAGATTGTCAATTCCCTGCATATTCTCAATCTTGGAGATCACTTTCATTCTGCCATTGTGCTCACTGATAATCTGTTTGACAGCGCGAACATCATCCGCGCACCTTACAAACGACGCCGCAATATAATCATAGCCCATCTTTACGCCAAAAATAATATCGTCCCTGTCCACATCACTGATGTATGGCATGGACAAGATCGCGCCCGGCACATTGATTCCCTTATGATTTGAGACAGTCCCGCCGTTAATCACCTCGCACACAATATCGGTATCTTCAATCGCCTTGATTGTCAGCTCTATCAAACCATCATCAATCAGAATACTTCTTCCTACCTCAACATCGTTTTTCAGATTCTTATATGTGATAGTTGCGCGCTCAGCCGTACCCATAACCTCTTCTGTCGTCAGCCGAAAGGTTGCACCAGCCTCCAAAATGGCCTTTCCGCCTTCGAAATCCCTAAGGCGAATCTCTGGCCCCTTGGTATCCTGCATCATCGCAAGAGGCAGTCCCAGCTCCTTTGCAGCTTTCTTTGCACGCTCAATTTTCATCTCATGCTCCGCATGGTCTCCGTGAGAGAAATTAAACCGCGCCACATTCATGCCTGCTAATAACAGCTCCTTCAATTTTTCCTCTGTCTGAGAGACAGGTCCTATCGTACAAACAATCTTTGTTTTTCTCATGAAATCCATATCCTTTCTATGCAATCCTATGATTTGACACTGCTGCGGCTGCATATTTTTTCTTCTTACCATTGTGGATTCTGCCCCTGTGAATGTACAGTGTTTCCATCAATGAGCAAAATTTATCAGCCGAAGTCACAATCCAAGCTTCCCTGCACATTGGCGGAATTACTGTGAGCGGCCACATGTGTTTGATGATAATATCCCGCTGTCTTGCTGTCAGGTTATATTCTTTCTGCGCATTCTGCAAAGATCTTGATGGATGAAAAAATCCATGCAGTCTGTGTGGATTGAGCTCATCGCTTTTATGCCAGTCATACAGAAAATAGTCGTGAAGCAGCGCGCCGCGAACCAAATCCCTTGTGTTGCAGCGAATCTTGAACTTATCTCGAATATAGAGACTCGCCTTTGCGACATTAATTGAATGCTCCTGCACTGACATATTTCCATGTTGTATATATGCCTTGGTACTCTTAAAATTTTCTGACTCAAAAATATCATTTGCATATTTTCTTAATTCATACTCATACATGCGTTTTCTCCTAAATTCACCTAAATCACAATTTTACCAACTTACATTCTATCATATATCTGTTTAATAAAAAAGGTCCTTCGCTCATTTTTATCAAAAGAAACAGAAAAAAAACACGCTGTTCACGTGTCCATTTTATTTAATGTTTTGTGTTTTTCAAATGCCCAGAACCGGAATCGAACCAGTGACACGAGGATTTTCAGTCCTCTGCTCTACCGACTGAGCTATCTGGGCAGAAATAGCGGGGATAGGATTTGAACCTATGACCTTCGGGTTATGAGCCCGACGAGCTTCCAGACTGCTCCACCCCGCGTTAGTTAATATTATACATGATTTCTATAAACCAGTATAACTGAATGGGTGGAGAAGGATTCGAACCTTCGAAGGCGTTGCCAACAGATTTACAGTCTGCCCCCTTTAGCCACTCGGGAATCCACCCATAAAGCCGATGATCGGACTCGAACCGATAACCTGCTGATTACAAATCAGCTGCTCTGCCAATTGAGCCACATCGGCATATA
>VSNR01000185.1 GCA_009774345.1 Lachnospiraceae bacterium
CCACTATTCATATTGCATCTTTACTAATATTTTACAGCAAAATTTTGTTATTTTACATATAGACATTTTAACAACTTAATGCATAAAATTTGTATGATCCTTTGCCCGCTTTTTTTACATCATAAAGAACCTTATCTGCCTCTTTCACCATCTTCTCAAGTTCTTCCTCCGATGCCAGCGCCTTTCTGCTGCTGATGCCAATCGAGCAGGAAATCTGGTGCTCCTTTGGAATATGAATCTTTTTCCCAAGTTTTTTCTGTACTGCCTTAGCAAAACCATCCTCCTGTTCCACTTGGTCATAGATCCCTCTTGCAAGCTCCCCTGCACAGGCTTCATCCTCTGTGTAAAGCGTGATCAAAAATTCATCACCGCCGTATCTGGTAACAAATCCTTTATTTTCAACTTCTCTTTGGAAGATCTCTGCCATTCCTATCAAGATAATATCTCCCACACCATGCCCAAAGGTATCATTGTAGTACTTAAAATTATCCAGATCAATATACATGATTGTGACAGGCAGCCGCTTTCCTGCCTTGCGCCTGCTTCGAATCATCCTGCTGATATTTCCGTAAAACCCTTCTCTGTTATACAATCCTGTCAGCTTGTCCGTGACTGCCAGATGATTCAGTTTATCATTCATATGCTTGATCTTATCATTTGCCTCAAGCATGTCAATCGAGCTTAGAAGCTGGCGCATCAAAAACTCAAATACGGCATAATCGCTTTCATCCAGCAGGTATCTATTGGTCGGAGAATGCCAGTTATCTTTCATTTCGATATAAGCTACCATGACTGCCTTGAGCGAATCATTGTAGTAAAATGGCAGCCCCATTATCGAGCATACTTTCTTCTTGGCAAAAAGTGAGACAATATCAAGATAGTCCGTATAGTTGTTATTGATTTTAGAGGTGGCAAATCCAAGCCTGTTTCGCTGGAAAAATCCCTCAATCCGCCTGCGCCTGTCATCCTCAAAGGCATACCCGGTATTGTTAAAAAGCTCCTCCGGCCCGTTGTCACTGCATTTTACCAGAATCAGACGGTCGATATTAAAGTTGTGCACAAAGGCATTGATCGCCGGCGTAACAAGCTCGTTCTTGGTCTTTCCGCCAATCTCAATCATCTTCTGCCATGCAGACAGGAAATTCATGCGCTTTTGCTGTTCTTGGTTTTCCTTAAACACAGATGCGTGTCTCAGCGCTTTGTCAACCTCCTGCTTTAGCTCCTCTGACAATCCCAGACGGCGCTTCTTGAATACATACTGCGACTCTGACAGCTCTGCCGTTAACTGCGCGACCTTTTCCTGACAGTCCTGCTTGTCATAAAACGCTATCGCCATCCTGAGCTGGCGCCTTGCCTCGTCGTCATTGCCCAGTATGCGGCACAGACGTGCAAACTCGATTGTATATTGTCCGAAAATATAAAACTGATTTCCCACCGACTCATCCAGACAGCTCTCCGCCAGCTCAAAATTTGTGAGGGCCTCCTCGTAGGACTGGTTCTCCATAAGCTGTAGTCCATAGATATAATAATAGATAAACAAATCATCATTGCACATGGTGTAGTCATGCACAATTGCCTTCTCATCCAGCACATAATCCCTGTCTATCAAGTGTTCGAGGAAAAGTCTTGTCTTTTCTATGTAGATCGCGCATTTGAGTTCATTCCCGGCATAATGACTGCACAGTGCCAATAATCCCACAAGCTTCGAAATATTGCACACCCGGAGGCTGTTCATCTTCATCTCCTTGACAATCCGAAAAGACATTTCCAGATACTCATAAGCATTTTTATAATCCTGCGTCATAATGCAGTTGATTGCCATATTGTAGAGTGTCTCACCCACATAATCAATTCTTTCCATCTTGAGAAAGCTAGAAAGCGCACAGTTATAGCATTGAAAAGCCTTATCATACGCCTCCATCGCAGACGATATATAACCGACGCCGTTATAGATCATTGCCACCTCATATTCATCCTTGCCCTTCACCAGCTCATGGCATTTCTCATAGTAATAGTTCGCTGTTTTGAAAAAACCATTTGCGGATGCAATCATAATGTTATTGCGGTATGCCTCCATCATGAAATATTCGTTGCCAAGCGCCTCCATGATCGCAATCCCTTTATTAAAATATACAAGCTTATTCTCTATTTGGCGCTCATCGGCAAAGAGCGCTGGCTGATTGTCATACGCATAGACATAGATGTGCGACAGATGATTCCAAAAATGGTATCTCTCTGCCATGCGCAGGACTTCTTCCTCCACAGGAATATCATTTGCACAGAAAAATATATTGTGCCATCCTGACATCTTTACCATGACGCCCAGAAGCTTTGCAATGAAAATGTCATAATCTGACTGCCGCATTTGTGCAATTTCAAGGCACTTTCCTGCATACTTATCCGCCTCGTCCAGTTTTCCATTATACATATGCGCCATGCACATAAAATAGTAATAGGCATGGTCGAGCGACAAATCTTTGGTCTGTCCCCGCAGCTCTTTCAGCTTTTCGCACAGCAGCAGCGCTTGGGAAAAATTCTGTGTATAGATTGACACCAGCGTGTACAGTTTGATGATCTCACATTTATAATCCGACGCAATGTTAATCTCCTCGACGGTTATCATCTTATATATGATTTCAAGATAATAATTTGCCTGCAAAAAATCAAGGCAGAACAGCAGATTATGAATCTTTGTGATATAGCTGTCCAGACGATCAACCGAGAAAATAAAATCATTAAAACTGCCATTTGGGCTCCCCAGCACGCCAGAGCTTGTCTCCGTCACCAGTTTCTGCTCACACACATATCGATAGAATTTATCCCACAAAGGCTCCATGTGGGATAATGGCACTTTTGCTTCATTGTAAGCCGCGATGACAATGATATTATGACACATGCGGTCTTCGATCAGATTATGAACAAAGTGCATGGAGGAACCGTTTGCGTACTGCATATCATTCAGCAGAAAAACCACCTGCCTGTCCCCGGCAAGATGCGAGACAATATTGACAACTGCAGAAGCAATCTTATCCTGCTCAAACGCAACCTCGTCAATCAGCAGATTCTCCTCCCGCACACACAACCCTTTTTGAAAAAAACTCTTAAACACAGACTTGTGCAGACTATAGACATTACATTCGTCGAGCAGACGGTCAATCTCCTCCTCTGTGAGCGGGCCAAACGCACTCCGCGCAAAATCAAGAAATGGCTCAAACACACTGACCATATCTGACACTTTAAAATCATGCAGGCATACAATTATGTCTGGATTCTCCTGCTCGATCTGCGCTTTTCCGCTCTCCGAAAGGACAAGCGTATTATAATGTCTCAGGAGCAGGAAATTTCCATTGCCCGCCTGAAGTCCCTCACAAACCCTGTTTCGAATACTATTTTCCGCATCCCTGTTCATATCCATTACCCCAGCTACCAAATTATTTCAGACCAATCGCTGATTCCTATAAAAGATTTTGCCCAGTCCATATACAGCGCAGCATTCTCGCCATCCATCTCATCATAGATTTTTTGTGAAAAATCATCAAGTGATGCATCCATTCCCGGATCGCTGTACAACAGCAGATACATCATTTCATCTATCAGTGGATTGTCCACAACTGCCGCATACGATGCGCACAGCGCCGCCGCCTGAATCTCACTGCCCTGCGCGTTCGAAAGACCAATCTCGCTCAAAATAATATGACGGACATTTCCGTCCGTACCGAGCATCTCCGGCTTCTGCATAAAGTCTGTGAGCACTGACAAATTCTGAAATGTAACGACCTGCCCAGATGCTACTTGGGCGGCATAAGCGTCTCCCTTTTTGAGTCCTGACATATCCCAGAATTTCGCATACCCCATAGGGTTTGTATAGGGATGCTGTGCGACGCCCCAGTTGATATCACCGCCCTGCTTGATCAGCTCATTAAACTTTTCTAGGAAATCTCTACCATCCATATATTGATAATACTCTTTGTCCGCCGGTGTCAGATTCCTGTCCCAGATCTGGTCTAAGCAGACATACACCCGCGCATTGGCATTTGTACTCATGATCGCATTGTACATCACGCGGAATGCCTGTGTGTATTCTTTGATATACGTGTCCCAGTCTGTCCATGCCATATAGTTCCATGTGCGGGTATTAACCTCATTTCCGATAATCCAGTTCTCCCCGCCCTTGGAATTTGCCGCATAGTACTCCATATTGGCAGCCAATGTCCTGACGCCCTCCTCATCGGAGGCATTAAACATATAATACATTGGATTTTTGATTCTGCGGGAATCTGCGTTTCTTGCATCCGCCCTCGACAGCGGGTGTGTCAGCGCCTCGCATTCTCCGGTATTGAGCACCTGCAATGTCTTAAACACCCATCCAAGCTCCGGTCCATATGTCCCATCCATAAAAATATTATTGAACTCTTCGCCCTGTGTCGATTTCTTCGTTCTTGGAGATCTCGACAGTGTATTCCACGCAAGCGCCTCGGGATTGGTAATATAGCTTGGCTCTGTCACCAGATGCACTGCGCCGGCGCTTTTGATGCCGACAGCAAATTTTGAGTAAAGCCGGGTATCCTCCTGTCTGAAATTCACCGGAAATGTAAACTGTATCGTTGTCTCGGAGGAATCAAACGGCATCGCTTCGATGATCTTTGTCTCACTCGAAATATTGTATTCATACGGCGCCATCTCAAATAAATAAAGCATCCCGTCATCCGGCATGGGCAGTCCGCTGCCCAGCACTACCTCATACGTCACCACGCCGTTTTTGTCTACTGTACAGCTCACATGCCGCACTCTTCCAAGCAGCGGCTGATTCATCTCCTCTCCAAACTGTGTGCCAACAACTTCGGCGGCATAGGAGCGCTCCCCCATGCCGCCAACCAGCATACCTATCATCAGGCATGTCAATATTGTCCGTTTCATTTCAAAAATTTTTCGCATTGCAAACATCCTTTTTCATCGAATCCAGTACTAAACCATTCTGCTCTCAGAGCAAGTCTCACTGGTATTATATCAAATCCCGACTATTTCTGTCAATGTTCGCACGAATTTTCAATCTATCGTCTTTTCTTCCACAATCTCGGGAACTGCGGGTACATACTGGTTGAAAGCAAGAATTACCTTGAACAGATCCCCATCCACGATAATCTCCATATCGCCGCCAATCAGCTTCATCAGGCTCTGCGCGATAGAAAGCCCCAGACCGTGTCCCTCTGTGTTGCGCGATTTATCTCCGCGCACAAAGCGCTCCATCAACTCCTCCCCGCTGATATTCAGGGGATATTTGGAAATATTGCGAAAGGTGATGCGCACCCTGAACGCCGCGGCTTCAAGATTGACATAGACTCTTGACCCCGGCTGTGCATACTTGCAGATATTGTTCATCAGATTGTCAATGACACGCCACACATGCCGTCCATCCGCCATGATATAGACAGGCTCATCGGGTTTGCTGATAATTAAATCCAGCCCGGCGGCGGCGGCCTTCTCCTCGAACTCACCGACTGTCTGGGTCACAAATACCCCGGCCTCAAGCTGCTGGCTGTCCACTGTCAGACTGCCAGAAGATGCCTTGGATGCCTCCACCAGATCTTCAATTAACTTTTTCAGCTTGGAGGATTGTCTGTCCAGTACTTCGAGGTATTCTGCCGCCTTGTCATTGTGCAGTTCTTCCTTGGAGAGCAGATCGACGTAGTTGATAATCGAAGTGAGCGGCGTCTTGATATCATGCGACACGTTTGTGATCAGCTCCGTCTTGAGGCGCTCACTCTTCATGCGTTCATCAACTGCCTTGGTCATTCCCTCGTTGATTTTATTCAGGTTTTCTCCATGTTTCCTGCACTCCCAGAACATTTTCGCCGTATTGACTTTGTATGCAAGATTGCCCTCCGCCATATGCTGGCTCGCTTTTTGCAGCTCATTCAGCTGGACAATCAGCACGGATAAAACCACACAGAGCAGCATTTTACCCAGCAGCCAAAACATCATAACCGCTCCCCGGTTAAATCTGAATAAAATATACAGCTCCACAACAGATATTCCGCCAATCATCAATACGATCTTCCACAACAGACCGACATTGCCAAAAATAAATCCAATCCCGTCACGACACCAGCGGAACACGCGGTAGCAGACACTGTTTCGCCACCATTTGCCCGCCTTAAACCGTGTGCACAGGCTCAGCACATACGCGAGTGCAAGCACAGCCATCACAACCGCAAACACCCCAAGCAGCCCGAAACCGGCTTTGGCATACCGCGGCAGTCCGATCTCCACTGCTGCATAGACGCCCATATAAAACAGTACAATTTCCACAATCAATATCACAATGCTGAACACGTCAATCGGAATCCTGTCGATTGCCCCAAGGACAATCCCCTCGGCTCCCCTGCGGTGTCCCGCCGCATAGACAAGAAAGGCAAATGACAATAACATCACAAGCACGCTGATGACAAGCCCCTGCAATGGGTTCCTCTCTGCGATATCATAATACGTATCCACCAGCCAGCCCTTTTGATTATACTGGCTTCCTTCAAGCAGCTCTGGGACGGCATCTGGCACGATAGATACGACCCAATAGCTTTCTCTTGGCTTCTCTTTCTCGACGACAAGCGTAAAATCCTCATTGAGATAATACCCCGGCTCGCTGATAAAGCGATTTGGGGGCAGACTGTCAGAATCAATCAGCGTAAGCTCATCCCCTTGAATACTCCTGATATCGTCGAGAAGTATCTTTCCCCAGTTCCTGTAATTGAACTTTGTGTCGTTCAATGCAGCCAGATTGACGATACTGCCTGTATTCTTGCTGCCGCCAAGGAGTTCCTCGACAGGGTCTGTCTTCGTACTCTGTGCCGTCGGTTCTGTCACTTGTTCTGCCAAAAGGGATTCTTCTTCACGCACTGCCTCTTCTATCTCCGCAGAAGCAAACTGTTCTGCCAGCACAGTCCCGTCCTCCTGTCTCTTCTCATTCAGACGATATCCCTTTTGATCAAAATCGTACTGATACTCGTAGATCGTTCTTGTATCTTCGCCATCATAACATAAAGATACCTTCTGCACTGGATAATAATTGTCCTCTGCGCGGTAGTAAATGATTCCTTTGACGGTATCAAAACAGATTCTGTCCGCATACAAATATTTCCATGTGGAATAGTGGCTGTCGAGCTCTCGGCCATCTAACAGCGCAATATCTTCATAATCGCCATAATAACCAGCCGGAATATAGCGCCGAAAGCCATCGTCATCCCGAAGTACCCGGCACAGATACAGCTGGTCTGGATTCAAATCCGCAAGCTCACTGTCTGTCAGATTTGTCTCCAGATAGGACTCACGATGATGAAAATTAATGTCCTTGAGACTGTCTGACTCGATAATACCGCATTGAAAATACTGACTGCGCAGATATTCTCCATAGTTATTTTTGTCAAAATCAAGATGGTTGATGACATCCATCGAATAGTCTATATTGACACTTTCGTAAGCATCCTTTAATATCTCTGAGCGCGTACTGCTGCGCAGCGAGTCATCCATCATCCCTGCTAATACACAGATTCCCAGCACCGCACAGCCCATCGCTGAAGCGATACATATTACCCACGCTGCAAATTTTGCAAGCATGGACTCTCTTAATTTTCTCACAAAACATCACCCTTCTTACCCTTCTTTTCATACACAATACCAGCTATTCCTCCAGCTTATACCCCCGTCCCCAGACAGATTTGAGATATCTTGGTTCTGCTGGATTGTATTCCAGCTTTTCCCGCAAATGCCTGATATGGACTGCCACTGTATTTTCTGTGCCATATGGGCTGTCATGCCACACAGCGGCGTAAATTTGCGCCGGAGAATATACTTTTCCCGGGTTTTGCATGAGAAGTTTGAGAATATCATATTCTGTCGGTGTCAGTGCAGCCTTTTCCCCGTCCAGCGTCACTTCCTTGGTGCGGTCATCCAGCTCTATCCCGCCGATCGAAAGTGTCTCGCTCACGTTTGTCATCCTGCCGCTGCCTAGCTGCATGTATCTTCTGAGCTGGGATTTGACCCGCGCCTGAAGCTCCACTGGATTAAAGGGCTTGGTCACATAGTCATCTGCGCCGATATTCAGCCCCAGCACTTTATCGGTATCCTCACTCTTTGCCGTCAGCATGATCACAGGCACATTGCTGTGTTCCCGCAGCTTTGCCATCGCGGTGATTCCATCCATCACGGGCATCATAATATCCATGAGCACCAGATGGATCTCCTCTCTCGAAAGCACTTCCAAAGCCTCCTCTCCATTGCAGGCTTCATACACTTGATATCCCTCGGTCGTCAGATAAATCCGCAAAGCCGACACAATATCTTTCTCATCATCACACACCAGTACGTTGTACATTGTTCTCTCTCCCCGGTTCATTTTTGCTTCAGCAGGAAAACCGCGCCTCTCCCTGCCTGTAAAGAGTATAGCTGATAGAATGTTAAATTCCAATTAGGTAAATGTTTAAGATTTCATTAAGACAGTCGTATTTATTT
>VSNR01000186.1 GCA_009774345.1 Lachnospiraceae bacterium
CAATGTCTTACCCCACATTTTTACCGGATAATTTCGTCCGGTTTTAATTTGAGGCTAAGCTCACGGATTCAGGATTATATATACAAATATGAAAAACAGTATGACGACAGAGACCAAAATGACGCGGCTGCTCCCATTTCTGCCGGACAATTTTAAGCAGGACGGCGTGGAGAGCGTGCAGCCATGGGAAGGTGATGATACAGGGATGTTTCAGGGCGAGCTTCTGTTAAAGCCGTCCCCGAATGCGGTGCTTGACAATATCCTTCCTGACTGCGTGATGGGATATATTTACGGCGCACTTATCGAAGCCTTTTGCAGTGAGCAGAATGCCCGCATGATGGCAATGGAGGCTGCCAACAAAAGCGCCGCAGAGATGATTCGCGAACTGTCGATCGAGTACAACAGGGTGCGTCAGGCGATGATCACACAGGAGATCACGGAGGTCATCTCGGGCGCAAAGGCACAGAAGAAAAAGAAGAAGGCGAAGAAAAAGGAGGAAAAATGACGTTGAATAAGGGAAAAATCATACAAGTCATGGGCCCCGTCGTAGACGTTGCATTTGAGGACAATGAGCTTCCTTATATAAAAGATGCCTTAGAAGTTACCTGCGAGGGAAAACGCCTTGTGATGGAGGTAGCACAGCATATTGGCGACAATACCGTGCGCTGCATCATGCTGGCGGCAAGCGAGGGACTTTGCAGGGACATGGAAGTAACAGCTACAGGCAAGGGAATACAGGTTCCAGTAGGAAAAAAGACATTGGGAAGGCTGTTTAATGTGCTGGGTGAGCCTGTTGACGGCGGTGAGCCGCTTGACAAGGAACCGCACTGGGTCATCCACCGGGAGCCGCCGCATTTTGAGGAGCAGAGTCCTGTCGTGGAAATGCTGGAAACCGGTATCAAGGTGATTGATCTGCTCGCGCCGTATGCAAAGGGCGGAAAAATCGGCCTGTTCGGCGGCGCGGGCGTCGGCAAGACGGTGCTGATACAGGAATTGATTCGAAATATTGCGACAGAGCATGGCGGATATTCTATTTTCACAGGTGTCGGCGAGCGCTCAAGAGAAGGCAACGACTTGTGGTCTGAGATGAAGGAATCCGGGGTTTTGGAGAAAACAGCGCTTGTGTTCGGACAGATGAACGAACCGCCCGGAGCGCGTATGAGGGTTGCGGAAACAGGGCTTACGATGGCAGAGTATTTCCGTGATGAGGAACACCAGAACGTTCTATTGTTTATTGATAATATTTTCCGTTTTGTGCAGGCAGGCAGCGAGGTGTCCGCACTCTTGGGCCGTATGCCGTCAGCGGTAGGCTACCAGCCAACACTTGCCACCGAAGTCGGGGAGCTGCAAGAACGCATCGCCTCCACGGACAAGGGAAGCGTGACCTCTGTACAGGCGGTATATGTGCCGGCAGACGACCTTACCGACCCGGCGCCGGCGACGACGTTTGCCCATTTGGACGCAACGACCGTTCTCTCACGAAAAATTGTAGAGCAGGGAATCTATCCCGCCGTTGACCCGCTGGAATCCTCCTCGCGTATCCTTGAGGCGGAGGTTGTGGGGAAGGAGCATTACGAAACGGCACGGGCAGTTCAGGAAATGCTTCAAAAATACAGAGAGCTACAGGACATCATTGCAATCTTAGGCATGGAGGAGCTTTCGGACGATGACAAGATTACGGTGTACCGCGCAAGGAAGGTACAGCGTTTCCTGTCACAGCCATTCCATGTGGCGGAGAATTTTACCGGCGTCAAGGGAAAATACGTTCCGATTGCCGAGACCATCCGCGGGTTCAAGGCGATCATAAGCGGGGAGATGGATGACTACCCGGAGGCAGCATTCTTCAATGTCGGCACGCTGGATGAGGTGATTGAAAAGTCACTGAATCTGCTGCAATCACAACAGTCCTAATCTGTAAGGGCTGTTCAATTATGGAGGGTTGATATGGGTACATTTGACTTGAAAATACTGGCGACCAACAAGGTGTTTTATGACGGAAAATGCAAAATGCTTGTCGTACCCGCACTCGACGGGGAACTTGCAGTGATGGCAAACCATCAGAATATGGTTGTTGCCACGACAATTGGCGACATACGGTTTCAGGAGGCCGAAAGCGACGAGTGGCACACGGCAATCGTCGGCATCGGTTTTGTGCATATTGCCAACAACCGCGTGACGATGCTGGTGGACACGGCGGAGCGCCCAGAGGACATTGACGCAGCGCGCGCAAGAGAAGCATACGAACGCGCACTGGAACAGTTGCAGCAAAAGCAAAGCATTCAGGAGTACCATGTGTCACAGGCATCGCTTGCAAGGGCAATGCACCGCCTGAAAAAGAGCACAAGACAGATTGTCGATTAAAAATGGAAAAAAATGGCGTCTCTATCAAAGACAGAGATGCCATTTTTAGCATTAAAAATATTTAACGGTCCAGAATCCGCTCCCGCGCAGACGGTTTTTTGGCAGCATATTTTTCTGAAGAAAGCTCTTCAAACAACGCATTCAGATACGTATCGACCCAGACAAAGGAATTATGGATGCCTGAAACCGCCCATGGCTCGCAGGGCGCGATCTGGATATTGTAGCCGTTTACCGAGCATGTGTCCTGTCCGTTCTCTCCCAGCTCCTCAAAGCTTGCAAGCATGTAGCGCACGAGATCCTCCACGTCCTCCTGAACATCAAACCCTGTAAACTCCGCCTGAATATGATCTGTCTGGCAGATGCCCTCGCACACATAGTATTTCAGGATATCATCAGGCTGATAGACATAAGTGAACAAATACAGCTTCCGCCCATCCTCAGCTTCATATTCATGAAATGCCAGATCAGAAACCTTACGGTCAAAATTCTTTTGTACATAAGACGCGATCGTCTGTTTTGTTTTTTCCCAGTCTGCCAGCGCTTTTTCTCCCTGTGGCTCCTTATCCCGGATAAGACAGATCACTTCGCCTTCGCTTCCGTACATAGCGCAGTTTGCAAAGGCTTCACCAGACTCTAAGATGCCAAACGACACCCTTTTCTCTGTGCCAAAGCGGTATTCTGGCGTCTCTATGCCATTATCACCGGTGCGCTTCTTCACATAAACAGTTCTCGCAACTTGCAGGCGCATCTGCGGATAGATGAGATCAGGGTCCGCGATCAGCGCTGCATTCTGCCTTGCAAGCTGCATATACTGCGCCCCGTCTCCCAGCAGTTTTTCTGAGATTGTCCAGAGACTGTCCCCCTCACGGACCTCGTACTCGTCCATTTTCTCGATGAGCGCTGTGTAATCCCCTCGCTCACCCGCTGGCACCTCATAGCGCGTCCTGTACTCATCCGCCGCGCACACTGTCTCAGGATTAGCGAAGACAAGCATACACACCGCCATGATTCCCGCGATCTTTTTATGTTCCCCCACTCGCCTTCCTCCTCTCTTTCATAAACTCCCAGACGCTCGCCTCCTTCCCAAGCCAGAGATTCTGCTGCAAATCCTTGCACTCAAGAACCTCTCCTGCTGCCTCAGACGCATCATACCAACTCCAAAAGTCAGAGTCCGTCCTGTACTGCATCAGTTCCTCTCCTGTAAAAAATGTACTGAAACTGGTATCTCTAAATTCGGGATTCGCCACCCTGTAGATTGATTTGGGATCATAAGAAAATCCAATCACGAAATCTTTGTTCTCATCCATATAAAAAAACGGCTCAAATACAAACTCCTTCTCCGCCTCGGTATCCTCCCCCAGAAACCACGAGAGAACCGTCTCGCGGGTATCTGCATCATTTACAATCAGACTGCCATAAGCACCCTCTTCTTCCACGCGCCCACACCAAAGCTTCATAAAGTCATCATTCATCTGAAACACCTCTGTAAGCAGGTATGGTTTCCCGGTGATCAGGCTGATGTTTGCCGCCCGCTGTGTTTTATGTATATAATAGACAGGTGACACCGGTGCATAGAGTTCCTCAAACGATACACTCAGCAAATACTGGCTGTGATAGGGCACCTCACAGTGCACGTCACTGCAAAAGATCTGGTATTCCTTTTGTAGCTCCTTCACCGCTTCATTTGGAAAAAAGTGCCAGTAGTCGGCTTTCTCCATCGCTGTATGATACAGAAGCTCGTTGACTGCCTCTGCCTGTTCTTCCTCAATCCCTGACAGCACAGGATACTCTACTGTCAGCACATCCCAGTAATCATACTGCTCTGAGTACTCCACATAATACTGTTTTTTCTGCACTGTATACTCCTGATATCCCTTTGGCGTTCTAGTCTGGAACACCAAGGATACCCCTGCAAGCACTCCTTCTATCATCAGCAGAATCAGCAAGACCACCACTTCTGCCGGCACGCATTTTTTCTTTTGTTCTTCGTCCATATTCTATTTTCCCCCGTTTTTATACGCACTTCATATATTTTCCATTCTATGAAAAACGGGCATCAAAATTGTATCAAAGTTGCATCAAAGTTGCATCATCTTGTCAAGTCCTGCACCCATTTATATTTGCGGAAGCGCGCCATCACCCACGGAATTTTCCCCACTTCATCGAGGCAGGTGCAGGCATAGACTGCAAGGGGCGACCAGTGCAGCACAAACGCCCCGGCAAGCGCGAGCGGAATCGCGATAAACCACATACATACAATCAGGCTGTACATATCAAACAGCGTATCCCCGCCGCCGTCCAGCACCCCATTGATCGTGACGGTATTGACACAGCGCCCGATCATATAGACAGCCATAATCACCATCATTCCAGTCAGATATCCTCTCGCCTCGTCTGTCAGGATCACCATCCGCACGACAAACGGTGTCACCGCAAGCACAAGCGCCGTGGACAGAAAGCCAATGACATATGAAATATTCTTGAGTTTTACACCATACGCTTTTCCCCGCTCAAGACGCCCTGCCCCCAGCTCATTGCCAACCATAATGCCCGCCGCACTGCCAATGCCATTGCACATACAGCAGATCAAATCGCGGACAACCGCAGCTACAGAGTTTGCCGCAGCGGCATTTGTCCCCATGTGCCCCATAATCGCCGTGTACGATGTAAAGCCGATTCCCCAGCACAGCGAACCGCCCATGAGCGGCAGACACTGCCTGATAAAGTCCGCCTTTAGCTGTCTGGGCTGTCTCAGAAACCGTCCGAGCGCCGGGCGGATGTAGGATGCGCCCGCCGACACCGACACGCAGAGCACCAACTCAATGACGCGCGAGACTGTGGTAGCAAGCGCCGCTCCTCTTGCCTGCATTCTGGGTGCACCGAACAATCCGAATATAAAGACTGCATTTAGGCAAATGTTTAGAATCACTGCGCAGCAGCTGATCAACGCGCCCGGCTTGATATGTTCTGACACTTTCATGGTCGTCAGATAACACTGCGATATCCCTGTCAGCAGATAAGACCAGCCCGCAATGCGCAGATAGTCGCTGCCAATCGCAATCAGCGCCTCATCCTTGGCAAAAATATGCATGAGTTGCTCTGGCATCAGCTCACATGCCGCAAAAAACAGAATCGACACAATCCCACAGAACCGAAGCATTAAATTAAAGAGGTCTTCGAGCGTGCGCCTGTCCCCTTTTCCCCAATACTGTGCACCGAGAATAGCGCCCGCCGCTGTCGCTGCGGAGAGGAACATGTTCTGGACAAACTGGATCTGTGTCGCCAGTGAGACGGCTGTCATCTCATCCTGCGCGACCTTTCCAAGCATCAGCGCATCCCCCGCCGCGACGGAGGCGAGCATCAGGCTCTGAAGCGCAATCGGAAAGGCAAGCCTTGTCAGATTTCTGTAAAATTCTTTTTTGTTGATCAGTACTTTCTGCGTTTTCTCACTCATAAAATCATCCTTCCTCTCTGCTTTGTCATATCCCTCAGTATAGTGGACTTGCAAAACAATATCAACCCTTTATAGAGCTTTTTCAAATATCTCAACTGTTCACTTTGTTCCTGTTACGAGTAAAAAGCTATTCCAAAAAAGCTATTCCAATCAGCTATCCAATGCAGTATAATAGCTATATCATATGCAAAAAAATTCAAATGAAAATTAATTAGAAAGGATGAATCCCGATGGCATTGTTTGATAAATTTAAAAAGTCCAAGGAAAAGAAGCGGATCAAAGGCGCAGGGCTGCTATTCTGCCCTGAGCAGGTTCCGCAGAAGGCCTTGGATCAAATATCCGAAATGTTCCACATTGACAAGGTCGGAGAAGAAAACAATATTATTTTGACGCAGGAAGATAAGGAGATTCTGCTCCTCGCATGCTGCCCCGGAGACGAGGGAGAAAATGGCTCGTATGCCAAAGAACAATTAGAGGGCGTTGCGGGCTACGTATACAACAACCCGACAACTCTAGTAGAAATCAAGCGCAGCCTGTTCTATCATCTGCGCCAGTGCTCGACTTTGATTCAGATCTTCTACACCTTTGAGAGTGCCGGCACCAAGGAAACACAAGAGAAAGAAAAACAGGTGCTCGCACCTATTCTCAGTATCACAGAGAAGCTTGAGGGCGTGCTCACCTTAGGGGACGGCATGACCCTGTTAAATGGTCAGGGTCAGATTATTCTGGACAAGACAGGCAAGAGCGAGTTAAGTTCCTACCTGCCCTCAGAGCTCCCTGTCCCCAAGGACTGGGCAAAGGAGGCGCCGTCTGAAAGCGTCGCGCGGCGAAACCAGTCAATAAAACGGCTGCGTGAGAGACAGGTTCACGCCGCATATTGGCTGCCCCTGCTGTGGGAAAAGGCGGAAGAACCGGGCAGGACGACAGAGGAGGTCTGTGCCCGGGCTGCGGCGCTGCTGATCGTGGCGCTGTACTCGGAATGCCGGGTGGGCGACCACAAATCATATGAGGAGGCATGGGAATTTATCACCCCCATCATAGAAAACTACGGCGCCAGCAAGTTCTTCTCCCCCAATGAGCAGAAATACTTAAACGACCCTGACTCGACCGAGCAGACCCAAATCCAGTATTCATGGCAGTATGAAAATCTGTGGGTGATGGAGTGGGCGTTAGGACTGACCGACGACCTGTTTTGGCCCGACCGGATCTGTGATGTGCCCGCGTCTGTCCGCATCATTGGTGAATACCAAACGATGCAGGAGCTGCTCGCCGCTGCCAAGCTGCGCCCACGGGAAGAGCTGTTGCAGCAGGCTGACTTGATTTTCCGCCTTCACTGGGCTTGCGTGGACGCCCAAGTGATGAAAATGCCCCCGCCGCAAGGCGTGGACGCAGGCGTCGTGATGGAGCGTCACCGGTCTTTATTCTGGCTGGCTGGATGCGACAATATGTGCCCTTGGGATGATGTGGATTTGTCTACGTAATCAGCGTGCCAACGGCTCTGTCTCCTCATATTCTGACAGACATCCATCCACAATGCGCACAATACGGTTCGCCGCCTTTGCTACTTTCAAGTCGTGTGTGATCATGACAATGGTATTGCCCAGCTGGTTCAGATTGTCAAACAGCTTTAGCACCTCCTGTCCGCTGGCGCTGTCAAGCGCACCTGTCGGCTCATCGGCAAGAAGGATTGCCGGCTCGCTCGCCAAAGCCCTCGCAATGGATACACGCTGCTTCTGGCCGCCGGACAGCTCATTGGGCCGGTGGTCCAGCCTGTGCGCAATGCCCAGAAGCTTCACAATCTCGCTGCACTGCTTCTTTGCCTCCCGGTGCCCCATGCCGCGTATGAGCAGGGGCATGATGATATTCTGCATCACATTATAAGTCGGAATCAGCTGGTAATTCTGGAAAATAAATCCAATCTCTTTATTGCGCACCTCTGTCATTCATCATAATTGTGGCAGAGCCGACAATGATTCCGACAGAGGTGAGAATCACCTTGAACTTATTCTGGGAAAGATTGATGATGACAAGCCTTAATAATTCTGAAATTCTCATGTTTCACCTACCTTGCTCTCGATCAGGACAATGTCCCCCTCAGAAAGTCCTGTGATGATCTCAACATTGATCCCGTCCGAAAATCCTGTGGTGACTTCCTGTTTCACAATGTTTCCGCCCTCGTCACGCACCTTGACAAAAGATTTGGTCCCTTCTCTGAATACTGCCCGGTTTGACACATAGCAGACCTGTCTCATCTCCTTTGTCACAAAGGTCACATCCCCGGTCATTCCCTCATACAGACCTGACACATCCCCCTGCACCGTCACAGTGACTGTATAATAGACTGCGCCTAAGCTGCTGTCATATTCTGCATCCGAAACCTCGGTTATCCTGCCGGAATAAGTTTCATCAGGATATGCCGTAAAGACAATATTGACAGTGCCGTCCCTGTCAACCGCGCTGTAATCGTCCTCGCTAAGAGACACCTCCATGGTCACGGTTTCCCGGTCATTCAGCACCACAAGGGTGCTTGCCCCCGACAGCGTGCACTGGTCAACAAAAATTGGACACTTAAATTGTATTTTTTAACGTACAATCTATAAATATTATACAGCTGCATA
>VSNR01000187.1 GCA_009774345.1 Lachnospiraceae bacterium
GATGAATATAGTGTACTCTATTCACAATCGGGTGAAAATCAATTTTTAGAAATTTTTAGAGGGCTGTCTTTGTGGACAAAATATCTAAATTCTGCTATATTTTTAATATAGAAAGGGGAGAGCGTATGGGAAATACCAGACACTGTATTGATGATAACAAGTTATCCTGCTTTGACTCCGTCAAGCTCCTGTATGTCTCAACTTCAAAGTATGAGGGGGACTGGCAGAGTATTCTGCATTCCCATCCGTTTAGCGAACTGTTTTATGTGGTGCAGGGCAGCGGCTCCTTTATCACAGAGGGCATGGAATTTTCGGTGGGAAAAAATGATCTGGTGATCATCAATCCAAACGTGCAGCATACGGAGAAGTCGCTGCCCACAGCGCCGCTTGAGTATATTGTACTGGGCATTGAGGGACTTTCCTTTTCCTTTGAAGAGATTGCCGCCACAAAAGAGGGGGTGTGCATGCAGACTGCATTTGGGGATGTGTACAAGTATAACACGCAAAATTCAAATATATATGCGTACTTGAATATTCTGCTGGAGGAGATTCGCAAGAAGGCGGCAAACTATGAGACGGTGTGCCAGAACCTGCTCGAAGTGATCATGATCTGTATGCTCAGAAATAACAATCTGTCGATCGTGCAGAGCAGCAATGCACTTTTGAACAGAGAGTGTACACAGATCAAGAATTATCTGGATGCAAACTATGCGGAGAATATCACGCTGGATATGCTGGCGTCACTCTCCCATATGAACAAGTACTATCTGGTTCATGCCTTCACGAAATGTATCGGCATCTCCCCGATCACGTATCTTCTGCAAAAGAGAATACAGGAGGGCAAATCGCTGCTCGAATCCACATCCTATTCGATTTCCCAGATTTCGGCTGCCCTTGGGTTCTCCTCACAGTCCTATTTTTCGCAGGCATTTAAAAAGGCGACAGGAAAGACGCCGGTGCAGTACCGGAATGCATTTAAATGGGGGCGGTGACTTGAATTTCATTGACAGCATTTTGCATGAGGCGTATAATTATTTCGTATAATAGTTACGTAATGGAGGAAAACAATGGCGGGATTTGACAAGGATGCCTTTTGGCTCAAAATATTATCCTTATATCATGAGGCAAAAGAAAATAATTATGTTTTGAAGCTGGATGAAGAACGGGTGAGAGAGCTCAAATCGCTCTATATTGATTTGTACATACCAATGGAGGAGCTGGGGCATTATGATGACGAGAAGATTATGAAGAAGCTGATGACAGCAGTCGTATCGGTCTATAAGGTTGACAAGGATACGATGGGCAATGCCGGAGAGATTGTCCAGTTAGTCAACACAGTGAACTATGACGGCAGGAATATGTATATCCGCTTTGCCAAAATATCCCCGGTAAAGATGCGGCGTCTTGAGCTGGGGAGGACGAGGCA
This sequence comes from Lachnospiraceae bacterium, assembly GCA_009774345.1. GTDB lineage: Bacteria > Bacillota > Clostridia > Lachnospirales > Lachnospiraceae > COE1. The sequence goes on from VSNR01000187.1 coordinate 1,427, forward strand.
GCAGGTGGCAGAGCGGATGGGGTACAGTGTGGCAGCAGTCAGAAACTGCGAGGTTTCTTTCTGTGACTTGTCCAGACAGCCAGAAACGCTTGTACGAAAACTCGCAAAAGCACTGGAATGTGAACCCGAGGTATTTATGCAGTAGGAGAGAGAATTGGAGGTAGGTGAATGGGTAGTTATGTGTTTTCTGAAATGGAAATAGACGCAATTGGGGAGATCTCAAATATTTGTCTTGGCAGTTCTGCATCGACACTCAGTATGCTGGTGCGGCAGACTGTCGATATCACACCGCCCAGAGTGGAGATTGTAGAGAAGAGTGAATATACCAAGAATGTATCTTCCAAGAAGGTCTTTGTGAAGGTGAATTATGTGGAAGGCGTGAAGGGATGCAGTATCCTGATGCTGGAAGAACAGGATGCCAAGGCGATTGCAGACTTGATGATGGGCAGTGACGGCAGGGGAGACTTTGCCCAGATGGATTTGAGCGATCTGCATCTGAGCGCAGTGTCGGAGGCGATGAACCAGATGATGGGCGCTGCGGCAACCTCCATGAGTGTCATGCTGGAGAGAAAGACGGACATATCGATCCCGGACACAAAATTTATGGAGGATGGGGAATATCTGGCATACGAATTTCCCGATGATGACAAGTTCGTGAAAGTTGGCTTTAAGATGAAAATCGGGAAGATCATAGACAGCCCTGTCGTACAGCTCTACCCGCATGATCTGGGCAAGGCGATCAGCGATCTGTTTCTTATCAAGAAGGCAAAAGAAAAGGAAAAGCAGTAACGAATGCGCAAGAAAAAACGAATTACCAGAAAAGAAATCAGAACCGTCTATGAGATTGGTTATAGTTTTGTACGGAAAGTAAAATTTGACCACGTGTCCTCCTTTGCAGGGCACGCGGCTTTATTTTTGCTGATGTCTATTTTTCCGATGGCGATGTTCTGCATCTCTGTATTCAGTCATCTGCCGATTGACATGGGGCGGCTGACACAGTATTTACTGACAGTCATTCCAGAAGGCTCTCTTCCTCTTGTTAACCAGATTCTTGCGGAGGCCTATGCGGAGAGCACGACGATGATGACCTCTTTTACTATGATAGTGATGCTCTTTTGCGCATCCAAAGGGGTGTATGCAGTCATCATCGGGATGAACGCAGTCTACGGCATCCGCGAGACGCGCGGAACGATGCTCCTGTATGCGCTTGCCGCCGCTTACGTGGTGATTTTCTTTGCGGCGATCGGGCTTATGATGGTCTTGATCGTGCTGGGAAATAATATATTCAACTGGCTGCTCCAGTTTGTGCCGGGCATGATTGTCTTTGACAGGCTGTTCCGCTATGGCAAATACCTGTGTATGCTGGTGTTTCTGCTGGTGTTTTTCCTGCTTGTATATACGAATGTTCCAGACAGGAGATCCAAGATACGCTATGAGTTTTTCGGCGCGCTTTTTTCTACGGTTGCATGGCTGGCATACTCGTGGGCGTTCTCCTTCTACATCAGCAATTATGCGAACTATTCCGTTACATATGGGAGCCTTGCAACAGTGGTGATCTTTATCCTGTGGCTGTACGGCACCATGAATATCGTGTTTGTGGGGGCAGAGATCAATGTCGTCCTCCGCAAATTTGCAGAGTACGGCTACAACTACAGGCGTGCGTATGAATATTATAAGGACAAATATCATGGCGAGCTGCTGGGGCAGAGGGGGATTGTGATCAAGCTCCGCGCAAGGAGGAGAACCGCACAGAAGAAGGATGGATGAGTAGACTTACTCGTTGGTGATAATGACGAAGTTTGATGAAATATAGGCTTCAGAACCGTCGTAGAGAATCTTTGTCCAGCCGTTGTCCTGTATTTCGATAATGTCAAAGGTGGTTCCCTCCTCCACGGTATCGAGTACCTTGGCATCCGCTGAGGCAGCGTCTCGGATATTGACCCTTGTGGAAGTCTTGCCATGCTTCGTGTCCGTGTGTTCCTTTGGCGGTTCTGCTTCACTGACGAGTGAGGCGGTTTCCGCTGGCTGTGTTTCCATAATGTTGACAACCTCTGTGATCACAGCAGTCTCAGGCTCGTTGACGATCACATAGCGTGGTCTGGTCACGATACAGAATATGAGAAAACAGATGGATATCGACATAATGGCTATGATGCACAGTAAGATTGTATTGATTGTTGTTTTTTTCATTGATGTCACCTCGAATTTATGCGTAAAGTAAGTTCTCATCATGCGGTATTTGCACCAAAACGGGCAGCATGGATCAAATATTAGAATTAGTATAGCCTATGCGGTTTCAATTGGCAAGAAATCACAGTTTAAAAATTATATTCTAACAAATTAGTAACAATATTGTAACAATCTAATAAAGTAAGAATAAAAGTTAATGACATTGAGAGCGAACAGTAACAACAAAAGATATAAATAAATAGAAAAAATCATTTATGAGTTGACACAGGGTAAAGTTTATGATATCATACTTTTCGGACATAGCAGAAAACTGCTATGAACAAGCTGCTATAGCACAGTCGGTAGTGCGCAACATTGGTAGTGTTGAGGTCACCGGTTCGATTCCGGTTAGCAGCTTTTTTTGTTGCCCAAATAGTATTCTTTCATTAATATTTTATGATTTAAACACATTTTTGACACATTTATTGGGTATAGTAATAGACAGATAGTTGAAACACTCACTATCTCCCCCCTCATAAGAAAATATGCGATAAGAGTCAGGTTTTTCCTGGCTCTTATTGTTTTACTCACGACAGATGAAATCTGCCGTGAGTATCGCGTCAACTGCATCCGCAAAATGGCATATTTCCCTGTGCGGTAGTGTGAGTCTTTGCGACCGCCTGTATATTTGCCACAACTCATAATATTTATTGACCGAAAACTTGGAATCGCGTATAATATCATACAATGATACTTTTGGTTATGAGGAACTGTCTAACAGATCCTAGTTGATGTAGGGCGGGGAGAACGTATGAAAAAAAGACATAGGAAAAATAAAATGGATGGGAGTGGTCCATTGCTTCTATCTATTATTGTTGTATTTAGTATTCTGGGAGCAGTTGTCTTTTCTGTCGCGCACCAGATTTCTGTGGAAATGTCGGCATCCGCTATTCAAAATCTCAGTGAGAGTTTGGACTTAATTGAGTGCACCATTGAAGCCATTATCAATAAAGAAGCTGAATTTCAGCAGATGATGGCACAGGAGATTGGACTGAAAGCAAGTCAGGAGGAGTATGTCTGTACGTATCAATCTAACGAGACAATGGTGAAGATTTCACTGATACAGGAGGGACAATCAGAGGGGATTTCCAATACTGGAGAATTGTTCTCGGAGGCAGGATTGAACTTTTCTGCAGGGAGAACAGTAGGCGGAGTAGCAGTTTCAGAGTCGTATATGAATTATATGGGCACATGGGCATATACAATGAAGTGCCCCGTTGTGAGGGACGGGAAGAAGATTGCGACTCTCTATGTTGAGTACGTTTATGATTCGCTGGATAATTCTTTGCCAAATGGATTTTACAATAAGAGGGCAATGCTTTATATTATGGACGCAGAAAGTGAACGTATGGTGTTAAAGCCTAAAGGAATGGGGGAGCGCAGTGCAGGACACCTAAACTTAGAAGATTTTTTTCGAGCAAATGATATTTTGGATGTGGAGCTTCGAGAGGAGGTTTCTGAGAGTATCAAAAACGGAAAGAATATAATGTTTAATCATGATATTCGTGGAATTCGCTCGTTGATTTATATGTGGGCAGTCAATGACGGTTCGATATATTTGATTGGTTATGTGCCGATCAATGCGATCCAACAGGAAGGTAAGACAGTTAATCAAAATATTTTGATTGTTGTCGGAGCGATGCTGGTTGCTTTTTTCCTGTGCTGTCTTTTGTACTATCTGAACCAGCGTCAGCAGAATAAAATAAGGAAAGAACGTGAGAAAGAGAAGGAAATACACAACAAACAGCTTGCGGAGGCGTTGCAGGCAGCACAGTTAGCGAGTAATTCCAAGACAACATTTCTCTCTAATATGTCACATGATATCCGTACACCGATGAATGCAGTGATTGGTTTTACGACACTACTTGCCAAAGATGCAGACAATCCAGAGAAGGTAAGAGAATATACCAAGAAAATCATGGCTTCAGGACAGCATCTGCTCAGCCTGATCAATGATATATTGGATGTCTCTAAGATTGAGAGCGGAAAAGTTGTGCTGTCAGTGGAAGAATTTACATTAAATGATCTGGTATCTTCAGTGGATGCGATTATTCGTCCGATGGCAACTGCACGAGACCAGAAGTTTCATGTAGAAGTGACAGGGTTGAAACATGAATATTTGCTGGGAGATGAAACCAGGATCAACCAGATTTTGATCAATCTGCTATCAAATGCTGTAAAATATACACAGGAAGGCGGCAATATATGGTTTCGGATGATTGGAATGAAACAGCGGTCTCCGCAGTTTGAACATATTCGAATCGAAGTACAAGATGATGGATATGGAATGACATCAGAGTACTTAAAAGTCATATTTGATGCGTTTACCAGAGCTGAGAACAGTACCACGAACAAGGTACAAGGTACAGGACTTGGCATGGCGATCACCAAAAATATTGTAGAACTAATGGGTGGGACAATAGATGTGTCGAGTGAAGTGAACAAAGGAACCTTGTTTCGAGTAGAATTGGAGCTGAGGATACCAGAGCGTCAGACGAACAAGCGGTTTTGGGAAGAGAATGGAATCTCACGTATTTTGGCAGTGGATAATGATGAGATTATCTGTGAAAACATTCACATGCTTATGGATGATACAGGTGTTGTGGCAGACATGGTTCCCAGCGCGGATATGGCGATACAGATACTACAAGATCTATCTGAGATTGAGAAAGCATATCAGCTGCTTCTGATTGATTGGAATATCGTGGACGCAGAAGGGATTCAGAAAGTGAAGGACATACGAGAGTGCGTGCCGGAGATTGTGCCAATCCTGTTTCTTGCTGACTCTGATGCAGTCGGAATGGAGGAGGCGCTGCTTATGAAAAATATAAAAGTGCTCACAAAACCATTTTTTGTCTGTGCGTTTCAGGAAAAGATATTAGAGATCAGGGTAGAGCAAAATGACGATAAGTCCGAATTCGCCGCGGAGCGTAACAGTTTGAAGGGACTGCATTTTCTTGCCGCCGAGGATAATGAGATCAACTCTGAAATCCTGAGAGAAATTCTGTTGATGGAGGGCGCAGACTGTGAGATTGTTGAGAATGGTCAGCAGGCAGTCGAGCGTTTTATGAATGCTGAGGAGAAGGCGTTTGATGCGATATTAATGGATGTTCAGATGCCAGTGATGAATGGATATGACGCGACAAGGGCAATCCGGTCATTAGAGCGCAAGGATGCCATAACGATTCCAATTATAGCGATGACAGCAAATGCCTTTGCAGAGGATGAGAAAGAAGCGTTGGATGCTGGCATGAATGTTCATCTGGCGAAACCAATTGATGTGGAGCTATTAAACAAAGTTATAAATCACTATGTATCCAGAAAGGAAGGAACGAATACATGAGAAAAATCATTGTACACAGCCTTGCAGGATTGGCAGCGCTGTTGCTGGCAGCCTGCGGAGACAGTGCACTACCTAATGATGATGTGATAACTTTTGAAAAGGAGAGTGAGAGAGTAGTAACACTGTTCAGCCCGATGGAAAAGACAATGCCGGATGTAGATAATGTGGCGAGAAGCGCATCGGAGAAAACTGTTATTATGGCAGAGGAAAAGCTTGGTGTAACAGTGGATTATATCACGTATACGGCGGAGGATTATCAGGATAAAACGTATGATGATATAGCACTTGACAGAGCGCGCAGTGATATGGATGATTTGTATCTGCTCAATCCAGATGTCATTCAAAAGCTGGCAGAGGAAAATAAACTGATGGACTTATCTGATCTTGACAGTGTGAAGAATCTAAGAGATGTTGTAAAGACTGCAAATGTGGTGGAGGGCAAACTAGTGGCGATTCCACAGGAAGTAGTCGCGTATGGTTTATTTATCAATAAAGACCTGTTTGATCAGTATGATCTCGATCTGCCAGATACACCTGAGGATTTTCTGGAGTGCTGCCGTGTATTTAAGGAAAATGGAATAGAGACACCCGTCGGCGCTAACCGCTGGTGGCTTGAGACATTTGTGCTTGCACAGGCCTATGCAGATCTGTATAATGGTGGCAATACGGCGGCGGAGATTGCTGCACTCAACAGCGGAGAGAAAAAATACAGTGACTATATGCGCCCTGGCTTTGAGTTTCTTCAGGAGATGATTGACAGAGGATATATTGATGCTAAAAAAGCATATAGGAGTGAGGCGATCGAGGGGGAAGGCGCGGATTTTCTGGCAGGAAAGACACCGATCGTCATGGCATATTGGAGCGCAGCAAACTCAGAGACTGCATATGGAAATCCAGATTTTAATATGTTGGTCATCGGTTTTCCGAGCAGTCGGGGACAGATGCCGGTGATGCCGATGACAGGCATTGCTGTAGGCATTCATGCTGAACATGCAGAGGATGCTATGAAAACACTGGATGTCATGGTTTCAGATGAGGCGCTTCAGGTTTATGCAGAGACCAACAAGGTAATCTCCCCCTCTAAGAATGTGTCCGTGGACTGTATACCTGCATTAAAACCTTTAAATGACAGAATTAATGAGAATGTATTTGTCCTTGGTTCAAATGCAAGTATGAAGCTCGAGCAGTGGGGAAATACCTGTATCATTGTGCGGAATCTATTGAATGGCGCCACGGTAGAGGAGTGTATGGCAGCGTTTGACAGACTTCAGGAAGAAACGCTCAGGAAATAAACTGGCACAATCGAGTGGGGAAGAGCCATCTTCCCTGCCTGTGCGCATAAAAAAGCAGGATACGGGAGTCGAACCCGCCTCCTCGGCTTGGGAAGCCGATGTACTACCGATGTACTAATCCTGC
>VSNR01000188.1 GCA_009774345.1 Lachnospiraceae bacterium
ATATTCATAAATATAGGGATTCAAGTGATTGCATAAACCGCCAAACAAAGTCACCAACACAGTTATTGACTAACACCAAATAATATTATGCTGATATCCAATTCAGCAGAATGGAGGAGAAAAATGAGTGAAAAATTAAAAGTAGGTATCCTTGGCGGTACTGGAATGGTAGGGCAGAGATTTATTGCTCTCTTGGAGCATCATCCGTGGTTTGAGGTAACAACGATTGCGGCAAGTCCGCGTTCTGCCGGTAAAACCTATGCAGAAGCAGTCGGTGACAGATGGAAAATGACAACCCCCATGCCAGAGGCAGTGAAAAATATCGTTGTCATGAATGTTAATGAAGTTGAGAAAGTGGTTTCGGAGGTTGATTTCGTATTTTCCGCAGTGGATATGACCAAAGAGGAGATCAAAAAGATAGAGGAAGAGTACGCAAAGACAGAAACGCCAGTTGTCAGCAACAATTCCGCACACAGATGGACACCCGATGTACCGATGGTGGTACCTGAGATCAACCCTGAGCACATGAAGGTCATTGACTATCAGAGAAAACGCCTTGGCACGACGAGAGGCTTTGTAGCCGTCAAACCAAACTGCTCAATACAGAGTTATGCGCCGGTTCTGACCGCGTGGAAAGAGTTTGAACCCTATGAGGTTGTGGCGACCACCTATCAGGCAATCTCCGGCGCCGGCAAGACATTCAAAGACTGGCCGGAAATGGAAGGCAACATTATTCCGTACATTGGCGGCGAGGAGGAGAAGAGCGAGAAAGAACCGCTTCGAATCTGGGGCGAGATCAAGGACGGTGTGATAGAGCCGGCGACATCACCAGTCATTACATGCCAGTGCATCCGTGTGCCCGTATTGAACGGCCACACTGCTGCCGTATTTGTCAAGTTCAGAAAGCAGCCAACCAAAGAGCAGCTTATCGAGAAATTAGTAAGTTTCAAAGGAGTACCGCAGGAGCTGAATCTGCCAAGTGCACCCAAGCAGTTTATCCAGTATCTTGAGGAGGATAACAGACCACAGGTAAGCCTTGATGTTGACTATGAGAACGGTATGGGTGTGTCCGTCGGACGTATCCGCGAGGACAGTGTCTATGACTGGAAATTTGTCGGGCTTTCACACAATACAGTGCGCGGTGCCGCAGGCGGTGCCGTACTCTGCGCGGAACTTCTCAAAGCACAGGGGTATATTACAAAGAAATAAGCAGACTGGAAAGGGCTGTCGGTCTGACAGCCCTTTCCTTATATTAGGAGAGCGATACCATGACAAAGTTAAGAAAAAAAGTATTTATCATCGGAGGAACAGGGCTTGTCGGGCGTGCCATCAAGGAGAGCCTTGCACAAACGTATGAGGTGGTGGTCACCGCAGGACATCATGAGGTGGCAGGCGGGTATCAGCTACAGGCAGAAGATACAGACCGTTTATTAGAAATATTGGAGAAAGAAAATCCGCAAATCGTGATTTCTACGATAAACGGTGCGTTTGTGCCGCAATATACGTTTCATACAATACTGGCTGACTGGATGAGCAAAGAACCCTCCAAAAAACTGTTGTTTATATCCACAGCCAATGTATTTGACGGGGACTTGTCCCAGCCGTGTACAGAGCAGACGCCGCCCGATCCCGAATCAGATTATGGGAAATTCAAAAGGGATTGCGAGATAATGCTGATGGAAAAGCTGCCCGCACAGCTCATCATCTTTCGTCTGGGGGCTGTGTGGGCGCCCGACTGTCCAAGAATACAGGAGCTTCGGGAGTACAGTGCCAGTGGAAAGCCGTTGGAGACCTATCCAAATGACTATGTCAATGTTACGCTGGCAGCCCAGATTGGAGCGTATGCAAAGTATGTGCTGCAACAGGATTTAAAAGGCATTTTTCACGTTGGAAGCAAGGATATGGTGGATTATTATGCGTTTCAGAAAATGGTCTGTGCGCAGTTACAAATCAAACTGCCCCAATTTGCCCCAGTGGAAATCCCAGAAAAGGCATATCAGGCAGTCCTGCCTGCAAGAACAGAGATTCCAGACGCGCTCCAAATGACTGTCTCACAGGTCTTGGAGGCATTAAAGACATCATAATAATACATAACAGGATGGAGATAAGAACTTGGGAAAGAAGCTGATTATAACCGAAAAACCATCGGTTGCGCAGGATTACGCAAAGGTTTTTCAGGTATCAGGAAAACGAAACGGCTACATCGAAAATAACACCTATGTCATCACATGGTGCGTTGGACATCTGGTAGAAATGGTCTATCCAGAGGAGTACGATATCCGCTATAAAAAATGGATGCTGCAAGATTTGCCGTTTCTGCCGGAAAAATATAAATATGGCGTCATCAAGAATGTACAGCAGCAGTATGATATCGTGCACTCCCTGTTGCAGCGGGAGGATATCGACACCGTGTACTGGGCAGGGGACTCTGGAAAAGAAGGACAGACCATCGAAGAAAATATCCGAAATTTTGGCGGAGTCCGCAAAGGAATGCAGGAGCTGCGCGTGTGGATTGATTCACAGACCGAGGCGGAGATCAAGCGCGGGATGGCGCAGGCAAAACCGATGTCAGCCTATGAAAATCTGGGAAAATCCGGCATTATGCGTTCTATTGAGGACTATGCGATGGGCATTAACTTCTCGCGTGTCATGTCCGTCAAGTACGGGAAACTGCTAAATGATGCTGCCGCGACAAAAGGGTACACGGCGATCGCCATTGGAAGGGTGATGACCTGTGTCCTTGGCATGGTCGTCAACAGAGAACGCGAGATTCGCAATTTCAAAGAAACTTCCTTTTACAGAGTCGTCGGCGATTTCACAGATGCCAATATCGAGGCGGAGTGGAAAGCAGTGGAAGGCTCTGTATATTTTGAATCCACAAAACTCTATAAGGAAAACGGATTTAAAGAAAAGGAAGATGCCGAGGCACTAATCGCTTCTTTTGAGGGCAAGGAAGCAGTTGTCAGGACCTTGGAAAAGGGCATTTCCAAGAAGAAAGCACCGCTTTTATTCAATCTGGCAGAATTGCAGGCAGAGTGCGCCAAACGGTTTAAAATCAGCCCTGACCAGACATTGCAGGTCGCACAGGACTTATATGAAAAAAAGCTCACGACATATCCCAGAACGGATGCGAGGGTACTGACAACGGCGGTTGCACAGGAGATCGATAAAACGCTGGTGCCGCTAAAGGGATATACGCCAACACAGCAGTTTACAGACCATATTTTGACCAAAAAACGCTATACCAGCATCGCAAAAACTCAGTATACAGATGACAGCAAGGTCACAGACCACTACGCCATTATTCCAACAGGACAATTGACAGAGCTTGGGACGCTGACACCGCTTCAAACGAAGGTGTTCGACTTGATTGTGCGGCGGTTTTTAAGTATTTTTTACCCGCCGGCAGAATATCAGACGTTAAAGCTTGTTGTAGGCATTGAAAAAGAATCTTTGTTTGCCTCTGCAAAAGTACTCAAAGTGCTTGGATTTCTTGAAGTTCTGGGAAAGACGCTTGAGGATGCCGACGAGGACGAGAATGCAGAGGATGGACAAAAGAAAACAGACAAGAATACAACAGAAGATGGCGGCAAAGAAAAGAAAAATAATGCCAAAAAGCTGCTCGCGCTGGCAGCCGTGTTAAAACAGGGCGATATCCTTACCGTGAATGGCTTTGAAGTCAGGGAGAGCAAGACAACACCGCCCAAGCGGTATACATCGGGGTCGATGATTCTTGCGATGGAAAATGCCGGGCAGCTCATTGAAGATGAAGAGCTTCGCGCCCAGATCAAAGGGTCTGGCATCGGCACAAGCGCAACGCGCGCAGAGATTATCAAGAAGTTGATTCGGATTGGCTATCTGAATCTCAACCAGAAAACGCAGGTGATCACACCACAGAACTTTGGCGAGATGGTGTATGAGGTCGTTGCCATGACGGTTCCAGCGCTTCTGAATCCCAAGATGACTGCCTCGTGGGAAAAAGGGCTGGACGGCATCACAAACGGAACCGTTGATGTGAATGATTACCGCGCAAAGCTTGAAGACTTTATCCGGCGGGAGACCATTCAGATCCGCGATCAGGACCTAACCAATAAGATTGCAGCCCAGATCAGCCCGTTTAGCGGCAAGGGTGCAAGGGGACTTGGTGCGCGCAGAAAGCTGGAAGTGCAGTGTCCGGCGTGCGGCGGTGACATTGTGACTACACCGTTTGGATATGGATGTGCGAATTATCAAAAGGATGGGAGTGGCTGCAATTTTGTGATTGGCACGATTGCAGGGAGAGCGCTGTCTGACGAGGAGTGTATCGCGCTGGTCAGAGACGGACATACGGCGGTGTTAAATGGTTTTGTATCGAAGAAAAAGAAGAAATTTGACGCCGTTTTGGTGCTGGAAAAAGATAATGATGGAAAATATACCGTCAGCTTTAATTTCGAGAATGTGGAGGCAAAGAAAATTAAGGACGTCGTCTGCCCGCTCTGCGGCGGTGAGATCGTGCAGACTCCGTTTGGATATGGCTGTGCAAAGTATGATCGTGAGGATGAGAATAGTTGTAGATTTTCGATTGGCAAGATGGCTGGAAAGGAACTTTCCGAATCTCAGGTAAGGGAGCTGCTGACAAACGGAAGGACTTCGACAATCCGCGGATTTAAGTCAAAAGCAGGCAAAAAATTTGATGCGTGTGTTGCATTCAGCCGCGATGAGTCAGGAAAGGTGACGGGGCTTAAATTTGATTTTGAAAATGTCGAGCAGCAAAAACTCAAGGATGCGGTCTGTCCATTGTGCGGCGGTGAGATTGTCAAGACTTCCTTTGGCTATGGCTGTGCCAATTACAACAGGGAGGATGCAGAGCATAGCTGCCGTTTTTCTATCAACAACAATATTGCAGGCGTTAAGATTTCAGACGCGGTCGCCAAAAAGCTGCTCTCTGAGAAAAAAACAGAGAAGCTCGAGGGATTTCTGGCAAAGAGCGGTGCCAAGTTCAACGCGGCATTAAAGCTTACGGACGACGGGCAGGTGGTGTTTGATTTTCCAGACAGACCAGCACCGACAGAAACAAATCTTGCATGTCCAAGGTGCAGCGCGCATAAACTAAAAAAGAGCCAGTGGTATTATGAGTGTGAATGCGGCTTCAAAATCGGGCATACCGTAGCGCAGGTACTGATTTCAGAGGAGACGATGCAGGAGCTGTTTGCAAGTGGAAAAACGAAGGAGAAAATCTCAGGGTTTGTGTCAAAAGCGGGAAAATCATTTGATGCATATTTAAAATACACAGATGAAAAAATACAGTTTGACTTTGAACATTCAGATGGAACTTCGTCAGATCAATCTGCTCAGGCGCAATCCATGCCGTGGCTGGACGCAGCGCCCGGCGCAGAGAGCACACCGCCTGCGCCCCCGCAGGATACCGAACCGGCATCGGACGAGTACTGGGCGTCATTGATGGCAGGGGCGGAGATGGCGTTAACGGACGAATAGCAGATATTTATAATAAAAGGAGATAGAAAAATGGAACAATTTCAAATCAAAAATCTATATAACTTAGAGGAGACCATCGCAGCACCGCTCTTTGACGGAGCAGTGTATCCGTGGGAGCTGCTGCCAAAAATCGGAGCCTATATCATTGAGCTTGGCGGTTCACTTCCAGCAGACAAGTATGAAAAGCGCGGCGAAAACATCTGGATTGCAAAATCTGCAAAAGTTGCCCCCACAGCATATATGAACGGTCCCTGCATTATTGACGAGGATGCGGAAATCCGCCACTGTGCATTCATCCGCGGCAATGCCATCGTCGGAAAAGGCGCAGTGGTCGGCAACTCGACCGAGCTTAAAAATGTGATTCTTTTTAATAAAGTGCAGGTGCCGCACTACAATTATGTAGGCGACAGCATTCTTGGGTTTAAGTCGCACATGGGCGCCGGTTCGATCACTTCCAATGTCAAGAGTGACAAGACGCTCGTGGTGGTCAAATCCTCCTATGGAAATATCGAAACCGGATTAAAAAAGATGGGGGCAATGCTTGGGGACAATGTGGAGGTCGGCTGCAACAGCGTGCTCAACCCGGGAACTGTGATCGGGCGCAATTCCAATATCTACCCGACCTCTATGGTGAGAGGATATGTGGAGGCAGACAGCATTTACAAAAGACAGGGAGAAATCGCAGAAAAATCAAAATAAAGACGATTTATTGATAAAATTGACAATTTTTTGTCAAAAATATGAATTTTTAATTGCTATTTTTCTAAAAATGTGCGAAAATATGAATATGTGGGTAACATATCATAGTCCATTTTTACAGATATGTAAATATCATGGTGATATGCACATATGTTCCTGCGTTAACAATGTGCGGTTTAGGAGCTGTTCTTGCCATGGGCAGCTTAAACAGCGCCTTCTGTCGCGCATTAAAAATATAAGTTAAGTAATCGAAAGGAGTTTTCACATGATTTATTCAAAGGAAATTGAAGAAATGTGTGTAGTAGCACGTGACGGTAATCATGGTTGTGCACCGATTCCAGAAGAGGCGAAATGGGTAAAGGCAAAGGAAGTAAAAGATATTTCCGGCTTTACACACGGCGTAGGCTGGTGTGCACCGCAGCAGGGTGCCTGCAAATTGTCCCTGAACGTTAAAGAAGGTATCATTCAGGAAGCGCTGGTTGAGACGATCGGATGCTCTGGTATGACACATTCCGCAGCGATGGCAGCAGAGCTGCTTCCGGGCAGAACTGTTATGGAAGCATTGAACACAGACCTTGTTTGCGACGCGATCAACACCGCTATGAGAGAGCTGTTTTTACAGATTGTGTATGGACGTTCCCAGTCCGCATTCTCTGAGGAAGGGCTTCCTGTTGGTGCAGGTCTTGAAGATTTGGGCAAGGGTCTTAGAAGTCAGGTTGGTACAATGTACGGTACATTGAAGAAAGGACCTCGTTATCTTGAGATGGCAGAAGGCTATGTTACAGGAATCGCACTTGATGCTGACGACAAGATTATCGGTTACAAGTTTGTAAGCCTTGGTAAGATGACTGACTTTATTAAGAAGGGTGATGACCCGAATACAGCATGGGAGAAGGCTTCAGGCCAGTATGGACGTGTTGCGGATGCTGTTAAGATTATTGATCCTAGAACAGATAAGGAGGTAAAATAATTATGGCATTATTCGAATCCTATGAGAGAAGAATAGATAAGATTACCGAAGTTTTAAAGAGCTACGGTATCAACTCCATCGAGGAGGCAGAGAAGATTACAAAAGACGCAGGTCTTGACGTATATGATCAGGTGAAAAAGATTCAGCCAATTTGTTTTGAGAATGCATGCTGGGCTTATACAGTTGGTGCAGCTATCGCTATCAAGAAAGGCTGTAGGAAGGCGGCAGACGCAGCAGCAGCAATCGGTGAGGGACTTCAGGCATTCTGTATTCCGGGTTCCGTTGCGGACAACCGCAAAGTAGGTCTTGGACATGGTAACTTAGGCAAGATGCTTCTGGAAGAAGAGACAGACTGCTTCTGCTTTTTGGCAGGACATGAGTCTTTTGCAGCGGCAGAAGGCGCAATTGGTATCGCTGAGAAGGCAAACAAGGTTCGCCAGAAACCGCTCCGCGTAATCCTGAACGGTCTTGGAAAAGACGCGGCAGAGATCATTGCCCGCATCAACGGCTTTACATTTGTTGAGACAGAGTATGATCCTTACACAAACACTGTAAAGGAAGTATTTAAGAAGTCTTACTCTGATCCCAATGGTCCTCGCGGCAAGGTAAACTGCTACGGTGCAAATGATGTTTGCGAAGGCGTTGCGATCATGTGGAAAGAGAACGTTGACGTATCCATCACAGGAAACTCAACCAATCCAACAAGATTCCAGCATCCAGTTGCAGGTACATACAAGAAGGAGAGAATCGAAGCAGGCAAGAAGTATTTCTCCGTTGCTTCCGGCGGCGGTACAGGTCGTACACTCCATCCTGACAACATGGCAGCAGGTCCAGCTTCCTACGGTATGACAGATACTTTGGGACGTATGCACTCTGATGCACAGTTTGCAGGTTCATCTTCTGTTCCTGCTCATGTAGAAATGATGGGACTCATCGGCATGGGCAACAACCCGATGGTTGGCGCTACCGTTGCTGTTGCAGTTTCGATTGAGGAAGCGGCGAAAGCAGGTAAGTTCTAAGAAATCCAGTAAAATCAAGGGCTATCGTTGACATGGGTTGTCGGCGGTAGCCTTAAATTTTGCCACGTAATAGACAGATAATAGACAAGTAATAGACATGAGATAATAGATAATGAAATAGTATCTATATCCCCCATTTGAAATGGGGGCCGAGGCAAAGCCGTAGCGTTACCTAGAGTAAAAAA